>JBBROW010000006.1:0-132369 GCA_038228945.1 Caulobacterales bacterium | reverse complement strand
TCATCGACGATCACCCGCAGGCGCTCGCGATCGGTCGGGATCAGATAGACGGTGACGCCAGTACGCATCCCGCAGACTCGCACGACATCACGCCGGGGGGAATCCAAACTCGGACTCTTATGTCCCGATCAATCCACTAGATGGGACAACTCCAAAAGGAATTGCGATGAAACGTACAGCAACGCTCGTTCTGATCTCGGCCGCCCTGGTGGCCGCCGGCGCCGCCGCGACCGCCAAATCGGCCGCTCACTACACCGGCTACAAGCTGGCCTCGCAGGCGCATGTAACGATCGCCGCGGCGCGCGACACCGCGTTGAAGGCTCACCCCGGCGTGGTCACCGACCAGGAACTTGAGAGGGAAGCCGGCGGCTCTGGCCTGCGCTATTCCTTCGACATCAAGTCCGAGGGCAAGACCTTCGAGGTCGGGGTCGACGCCCAGACCGGCAAGGTGCTGGAAAACGCCGCCGAGGGCGCGCACCCGGACTGATACCTAGAGCATGACAGCTTCAAGTGGGTACCGGTTGAAGCGCCCGTCATGCTCTAAATGTAAGAAAATAGAGCCTTTTTACCCGGTTCAAGTGTTTCCACTTGAACCGGAAGGGCTCTAGGGCATGACAGCTTCAAGTGGGTATCGGTTCAGGTGATTTCACCTGGACCGGAAAGGCCCTGGTGTCCCGGTTCAGAAGTTCGCCAGCACGTGATGGCGAGCTCCGATGACCTTCGGAACCCGCCCCTTAGGCGTCGCCAGGGGGCGGGGGACGGCGGAGCGCCAGGTAGATGCTGTCGCACCATTCCTCGCCCACCTTCCAAGTCCGGCTTGCTCGGCGGGTCTCCACGAAACCCAGGCGCGCCAACAGCTTCAGTGACGCCGTGTTGCGCGGATCAACATCCGCCTCGATGGCGTCGAGGGCAAAGGCGCTGAACAGTCGGCCGATGATTGGGTGCAGCGCCTCGGCGGCCAGGCCCTGGCCCCAATAGTCCGGGTGCAGGATGTAGCCGATCTCCGGCAGCCGCCAGCAACCCGCCTTGCCGATCACCCGGTGGTCTTCGGCGCGCGCGCCAAGGCGTTCGATGATGAAATCATCGGCCTGGTCCGCCGGGGCGGCGATCATCTTGTCCAGCCAGGCCCGGGTCTCCGCGATGTCGACATGCGGTGGGCTGGACCAATAGCGCATGGCGGCGGGGTGGCTGAGCACTGCGTGCATCGCCTCCAGGTCCGAGGCGCGAGCGCGCCGCAGCCGCAGTCGAGGGGTGAGAATTTCGATCAAGGGCGCCCCGCGATGGCCGACATCGTGCTCAGAAATCGAGCCTGTGGTTCTGTTTTTGATCGTTCCATCAACATGGGAAAGGTTCTACCACCGCCCCGCTCCGCGTTGGGGGCATGGCCATGTTCGAAAAACCGCGCACCTAGATCACGTTGGTTTTGGACTGAATCGGTTCAAAATCAACGTGATCTAAGGCGCCGTGGGCAGGGTCTTTAGCCAGTCGATCACCAGGGTCTCCAGGGCGATGCGGTGGTCGGACCAGCTGTGGTCGGTGGGGACGAATTGGGTGGTGACCTTGGCGCCGCCGGCCGCCTTGACGCCCGCCACCAGGGCCTCGGAGTCCGATTTCACGACATCGTCGCTGTAGAGCACATAGAGCCGGCGATCCTTCAGCTTCGGGGCCAGGACGGCGAAGTTCCACTCGGCGGCGTGGATGGCCACCTCGTCGGCCATGGCCTCGGCCGTGGCGTTCAACGACTCGCGGTTGTCCGCCATCAGCCCGACCGCCGCGGGACGGTTGGTGAGGCTGAGCTGGCCAATGCCGCCCATATCGCCCGCGGAGATGGTCACCGCGCCCAGGACACCGGTGTCGTGCGCCAGGGTCTGGGCGGTCACCCAGCCGCCCATACTGTGGCCGCCGATGGCCAGGCGACCGGTGTCAATCTGCAGCGCCTTGGCGTTGGCCGGGTCGCGTACAAAGGCCAGGACCGCGTCGGCGTCCTGCAGGTTCTGGGCGAAGCTGAAGGCGCCGGGGCTGCCCCAGGAGCCGCGATAGTTCACCGCCACCACGTTCCAGCCGGCCCGCCGCACTGCCTGGGCCAGGTCCAGATTGCGCTCGTTGCCGGGTAGGCCGTGGAACAGCACGAAGGTCGGGTGCAGGCCGGCGCCGGCGGCCACATAGACGACACCGTTGATCCTGACCCCGCCGCTGGGGACGTGGATCACCTCCATGCGGGCGGGGTGGGCCGCATCCGCCGGCGGGTCGGACGCGATCGCGGCCGCCGTCGTCTGGGCGAAGACGGGCGGGCTGACGGCGAAGGCGGCGATCAGGGCGGCGCAGAACGCGGCGGCGGCAAAGCGCATGGACACTTCCTCTCCCAACTGAAGGAAAGGGGAAGCTTAGGGGCCTTGCCGCCGGCGCGAAAGCGCCGACCCGCGCGATCAGGGCTTGGCGGGCGCCGAGGCGTCCGGCGCGGACGCCACCGCCGCCGTTTGGGCGGCCGGGGCCGCCTCGGCGGTTGGAGCAACTGGGACCAGGGTCACCATCAGCGGGTTGGGATCCAGGTCGTTGGTGGCGCCGCTCATGGCGTCCACACCGGCGCCGATGGGGCCGCCCAGCAGGAAGTTGCCGCCGGTCATCTCCGCCACTCCGGCGCCGGCCGCCCTGGAACGCACGTGCACGGTTTGGCTTTGATAACCGGGCTTGGAGATCGTCACATCGAAGGCGTCCTTGCGTGACAGGCGGAAGGTGCAGGGGGTGGCCTCGCAGCTGAAGCCGTTGTTGCCCTTCACCGCCGCGCCAGGCGGCGTCGAGGACACGTTGAATCGCGTTGATGTGCCGCGCACCACGGTAGCGCAGGCGGCCAGGTTCGCGCCCAGCGCGACGAGCGCCAGGATGCCGATAAGCTTCATTGAAAAACTCCCCCCAAAGCGCCTACAAGCGCCAGTTGAAGCTGGGCGCAGCAACCATGGGCTGTCAAGCCATAGTCAAGCTTGTTTGCTACATTTCGGCAATTGAGACGTCATTTTCCGGTAGGTGCGCCTCAGGGCGCGCTGGCGACCAGTTAGGCCGCACCAGATCGCCACCCGCCGCCCAGGGTCCGATAGGCGACCACCGCCGCTCGCGCCGCGCCGGCCTGGGCCTGGCCTGTCGACCATAGCGAAGGTCAGCTTGAAATAGCCGGTGGGTCAGCTTTCGAGGGGTTCGGGGATGCCGGCGTGAGGCGGCGCCGAGGCCGTCCGTGGGGCGGCGACGGGCGGGAGGCCAAGTTCGCCGCGCATCATCGCCTCGAACCCGAGCTTGGCGTCTTGCGAGGCCCGCGTACGGCTACAGGTGTCCTCAGCGCCCGCCTCGCGCGGCAGCAGGCAGGTGACCGAGACGCCGGTCTCCCGCAACTCGTCGCGTAGGGCCGTGGCGAATCCCGCCAGGAAGGCGTTGGCGCCGCGGGTCACCGCCCCGCCGGCGGCGTTCGTCCGGTCCGAGCTGCCGGCGATCAGAATTCGGCCGCGACGCCGATCGCGCATTTCGCGCCCGATCCGGTGCGTCAGCCGCAGGGGGCCGGCCACACCGGCGTCCAGGGCCCCCGCGAGGGGGTCGAAGTCCTGGTCCAGGAACGAGACGCCGTGCGTCACGCCCGCGCCGGTGACCAATACGTCCACCGGCCGGCCTAGCACCCGAACGATGTCCTCGAGCTCGTCGATATCGTCGATGCTGTCCAGGTCCAGCCGCACCGGATCGACGCTGACACCCTGGTCACGCAACCGGTCGGCCACCGACACCACGTCGCGGTCCGGCGAGGCGACCAGCAGGTCGTACCCATTCGACGCGCAACGCTCCGCCAGGGCGAAACCGATCCGGCTAGTCACGCCCGTGACGATGGCGAAGGGCGCATTGGTCTGGATCATGGGTTGGCTCCTGGTCCGCGATACTCTGGTGACGTCTGGCAACCCCCACCGCGACTAAGTTGTTCCGAAAGGGGACGAAAAACCGGCGGTTCGGTGTTCATTGAAAGCCTTTCCGCACAAGGGGTTGCGCAACCTCGCCGCGCAGGAGCGGGGTTACGCCGCCGGTGCTCGGGTTGCTCATGCCGCGCGGAACAGGACCCCCAGCCTCGGTATCGGGGAGTTGGCCCGGCGATGGCGGAAGATATCCAGGGCCAGGCGCGGCCGGATCAGCAACAGGCCGAGCCAAACGCCAAGCACGCCGGCATAGCGGATCGCGCCGGTAACGCGCGCCAGCGGGGCGGGTGCGCTCAGCGACCAGCCGTGATCTTGGCAGGGGTAGGTTTCCAGGGCCATCTTCCGTCTCCTTGAATGACGAGCGACCGTGGCGTAGGGGTGCGACAATTCCGGACGTAGGAGCGCCGGGGCGGGGTGGCGCCAGGGTTGGTGAGATGGTGAGGATGAAGGGGTGATCGTGGCGAAACGACTGACCCTGATCGCGCGGCTAGTGCTCATACCCTATCTAGGACGCGCGCGGGCCAAGGGTTCCGCCTAGAGGCTTTCCGGTTCACGTGGAATCGCTTGAACCGGATAGAAAGGCTCTATCTTCACGCCCTAGGCGACAACCTCATGGGGATGGGTGACGTAGTGGTCGAGGTCGGCCAGGGTGCGCCGCCAGGCGTCGGCCATGGCGGGCGACCAATCTGAACCGCACACCTCCTCAACCACTTCGGCGACCAGACCGAAGAAAGTGGCGAACACGTCCGGGGGGACGTCATAGCCGTCGTGCGTCACGACTTCGGTCTGGATCATGTGGTCGGCGAACTGGCGCGCGCCGATGAAGTCGAGGATGGCCTCGAACACCCGCATCAGCATCTCGCCCTTGATGGAGCCGTTGGTGTCGCGCCAGAACAGCAGCTCCATCTGCGGCTGCCGCGCGAAGAGCCGCGAATAGACGATGGGGGTGAGATCGCCGCCGCGCTCGGCGGCGATCTCCAGGCTCTTTTCAATCGCCTCGGCGTCCTTGGGGTCAGTAGGCATGATCGCCTCGCGCGGCCGGGACCGCCCCACGCGCCGCTTCAGTTACGGGTCGGAATGATCACCGGCAGGCTCTCGAAGCCGTGCACAAAGGCTGACCAGTTCAGCACCGGTTCGCCGACCACCTTGATCTCCGGGAAGCGCTTGAGGATTTCTTCCCAGATGATGGTCAGCTGCATCTCCGCCACGCGGTTGCCCACGCAACGGTGAACGCCGAAGCCGAACGACATGTGCTGCCGTGGCCGCTCGCGGTCGATGATGAACTCGTTGGGACGGTCGACCATCTCCTCGTCGCGGTTGCCGGAGATGTACCACATGACCACCTTGTCGCCGGCCTTGATGGTCTTGCCGCCGAGCTCGATGTCGCGGGTGGCGACACGGCTCATGTGCGCCAGCGGCGTCTGCCACCGGATCGTTTCGGAGACCATCGGCAGGATAAGGTTCGGGTTGGCCCGCAGCTTGGCGTACTGGTCCGGGTTCTTGTTGAGCGAGTAGACGCTGCTGGTGATGGTGTTCCGCGTGGTGTCGTTGCCGCCGACGATCAGCAGGATGACATTGCCGTGGTAGGTATCCATGGCCATGTCGCGGGTGGCGGGGTTGTGCGCCAGCATCGAGATCAGGTCATTCTTGGGCTCGGCGTTGACCCGTTCGTTCCACAGACCATTGAAGGCGCCGAAGCATTCCTGCATCGCCGCGCCCTTCTGCGCCCAGCTTTCCACCGGGCCGTGGCCCGGCTGGTTCATGACCATGTCCGACCACCAGGTCAGCTTCCGACGCTGTTCGAAGGGGAAGTCGAACAGGGTGGCCAGGGTCATGGCCGTCAGCTCCTTGGACACCAGATCGACCCAGTCGAACTCCTCGCCGATCGGCAGGCTATCGAGAATCTGACCGGCGCGCTCGCGCACCAGGGGGGCCATGGAGTGCAGGTTGCTGGGCGCCACGGTGGGGCTCACCGCCTTGCGCGCCGGGCCGTGCTCCGGCTCATCCATGGTGATGAAGCCGGCGCCGCCACCGCGCCGGGGCTCCTGGCCGATGGCGCGCAGCGCCGCCTCCTGCTGGGCCATGTGCTCCAGGTTGGCCAGGCCGATGCCTTGAGCTGAAGAGAACGCCTCATGGTCGGTGTCCACCGCCATGATGTCGTTCCACTTGGTGATCGACCAATAGGGGCCGTACTCGCTCTCGGGGGTGAAGTGGACGGGATCCTCGCGCCGCAGGCGCTCGAACACCGGCCAGATGGTGTCGTTATAGAAGCGGTCCACCTTGGCGGGGTTCAGCTTTTCCAGGGGGGTTGCGGCGATTTCGGCGGCCGTGTCGGCGGCCTCGACTTTCACGGCGATATTCATGGCTTCGTTCCCTTGGTGATGGCCGGCCGACTTCCGTCGCCGCGTAGCGCCTACCGCGTCTACTCGTGCGTATTGATGGACTTAAGAGCCGCAATCTGATCGCGCCTCGCTCTTATGTCAACGGGCATTGACTTGACCGGCCGGCGGTTCAATCCTGACGCGCCGGCTCACTTGGTGCGTCCGTCGGGGTCGAGCGTACGGGCCTGACCGCGCCATTGGCTTGGTGTACAGCTATGCGGATGAATGACACTGCGGCGCCGGTCCTTGCTCGCCCAAATCCCCGCAAGCGCGACGCCGAGGCGACTCGGGCGGCGATCCTGGAGGCGGCCAAGGCCCACTTCGCCCTGCTGGGCTACGACCGCGCGGTGCTGCGCGATATGGCCCGCGAGGCGGGGGTCGATGTGGCGCTGGTCAAACGCTATTTCGGCGGCAAGGAGGCCTTGTTCGTCGAGGCCTTGAGAGCCTCCTTCGGGCCGGACGCCATTCAGGATTGGGATCGCGCGACCCTCGCCCGCGAGGTCGCCACGACACTGGCGGACAGTCCTCACGTCGACGAGGCGCGGACCCACAGATTTCAGTTTCTGCTTCGCGCGGCGACGTCGCCGACCACGGCGCCGTTGCTGAACGTCCTGGTTCAAGACCGTTTCCTGGGACCGATCCGCGATTGGATCGGCGGCGCCGACGACAACGCCCGGGCTCGGGTGTTCGCGGCCTGCTACATCGGTTTCCTGGTCGAGCGGCTGATCCGCGGCGAGGCGCTGCTAGGCCGGGAGCGTGAGGTCTATATCGACCGGGTGACGGCGATCTTCGCCGGGCTGATGTCGGAAACGGATGCGCCCGGCTGAACGCCGTTCAGGCTTGGGCCGCGAAGCCACACGCGCTTTCGCCGAGGCTTCCAACCAAAGCCGACACAAAGAAAAACGCCGCTGACCTTGAGGCCAGCGACGTTTTCGTAAGTCTTGCCGACGCCCCTCGGGTCGTCGCGGGCTGAGTGGCCTCAGGCGGCGATGGCCACCGCGTGGCGGCGGCTGCGGATCAGCGAGCCCAGGCCAAAGAAGCCGATCAGCATCATCGCCCAGGTGGCCGGCTCCGGAACCGCGGAGATCGAGACATTGCCGATCACGGGACCCCAGGCGCTGTCGCGGGCGTCCTGGCTCAAGAAGCTAAGGACCGTTGTGGTTCCGCTGGCGTAGAAGGGCATCGTCACGGTCTGATACATCATGTTGCCATGCGTATTCGATCCGGTGGTGAACCCGTAGGTCCCTGAAGCATTCCCCGCGCTGGCCAGGACCGACTTGAGGGCGGCGCCGTTATCCGGATTTCCCGACAGGCTGAAGGTCAGCACGTAGTTGCCGGCGTGCGGCAGGGTGATGCTCTGGGAGAGGCCACCGGCGGTGTAGAGGCCGTCGAGATCGACGCTGCCTTGGCCGGGCGACGGCGCCTGCCAATAGCCGCCGATCAGGTCGACGGTGTTGGTCACCGTCCACGGGCCCATGGTCCCGCCCGGACCGTAGGTGGCATAACTGCCCCCGCCCGACGGGGTCGTGAAGTCGCCATCCTGCACGATGGCGGCCGCGTGGGCGCCGGCCGCAACGAGGAGCGCGCCGCTGAGGGCGGCGGTGGTGAGAAGGTTACGAACGAGCTTCATGGTTTTTTCCAGAGCGTCAGTTTTAGTCGATCCTCATCGATGAACGGGGTTCTGTGGCGAGTCAAACACTATCGCCCCATATTCCCGCGTGGGGCGAAACCACTGATGCATCTTCTCTGTGCGGCTGAACTCACGGTTAATCTTCAGACGGTTAGCAACCCTAGAGTCCACCGCTGGCGTAGGCGTCGCCGGGGGTCTTGTTCGCCCGGCCGAGCGCTTGCAGGCGGGCGATCGCCTTGGCGTGCCCCTGGCCCGCGGCCTTGAGATACCAGCGTGCGGCTTCCGCCGGATCGCGCGGCACGCCCTGACCGGACTGATACATCGACGCCAGGGCGAACTGAGCGTCGGCCAGACCCTGCTCGGCGGCCTTACGGCACCAATCAGCGGCTTGGATGTCGTCCCGGACGATCTCGGCAGGGGCCAAGTCCTTGCCAAGCCCGTGGCTACCCGGCCGCGCCACCTCGGCCAGCAGGGGTTCGATATGCAGGTGGGGGCCTTGGTCGCCGTAGGCGCCCTCCGCAACCACCCGGATCACCGGCGCCTTGGCCCGTAGCAACTTGGCGGCGGCGGCCTGCGGCGCAAGGCGGTCGACGACGACGTCATAGGCGCCTGGCGCATCTCGCGTGCCCATGGAATGGCGTGAGCGGGTCCCCATGGGCACGGTGCCGGCGCCCTGGGCGCGCAGTGCATCTTCCTGGGCGACGGTGCGGAAGCCACTGGTCTCGCGCCATTTTCCAGGACCGAATACCCCGTCCATCATGGCGGCGAAACGCTCACGCGGCGTGCTGTTGTCGCGGCTGAGGATCAGACCGAGCCGGAATTGTCCTTCAGCGTCGCCCTGGTCCGCGGCCTTGCGATACCACGCCGCCGCCTGGTCGAGGGCGCGGGGCGCGCCCCGGCCCTCTTCATACAGGACGCCCAGTCTAACCTGGGCGGTGGCGAAGCCGTTCTGGGCGGCCTTGAGGTACCAGGCGGCGGCCTGGGCGTCACTTCGTGCGACGCCTTGGCCGGCCTCGAACATCGACCCCAGGCTGAACTGTGCCCCAGGATTGCCCTGCAGGGCGGCCTGCTGGTACCGCCGCGCGGCCTCTGAAAGGTCCCGGAGCGCGCCCTGGGACTGGCGATACTTTTCGCCCAGGGCGAACTGCGCCTTGGCATCCCCCTTGTCGGCGGCGTCACGCAGCAGAACGAACGCCTGGGCGTTGTCGCCCCGCGCGTCGGCCGCCAGAGCGTCCTCGAACGGTCCGGCCATCGCGGCGGTGTGCAGAGCCGCCGCAAGGGCGGTTCCCACCAAGGTCGCGTAAAACAATCTGTTCATTGAGTCCTATCGACCCTGTCTCGCAAGGCCTTGGCCACTTGTCCAAAAGCGAAACACCCCGGCTCGCACAAGGCTCCATGGCAGCCAGTCTGACTGGCGACGTCTCATGCCCGCTTTGCAGGCGCCAGTAGCCTCAACCGGCGGGGGAACGCTTAACCAAGGCGGGCGGGCCTTGGCTGGCGCTGTCCTTGCTGCCTGGGCCGGGGCGCGACAACCCGTGCGCGGGTGGGACAATAGCATGGCCAGACTGATCGACAGGCTGCTGGAAATCACCCAGGCCGAGGCGATTGCCCGCCAGATGCGCGCCGCCCATGGCGATAACGCTGAAAAATGTTGCGAGTGCGAGATAGCGGGGTCTTCCAAGGACGGCGCCGGCCCGTGGCGGCTGAATGACGTGTTACGATCCTTAGGTTGCCAGCGAGGATCTTAGTCCCGTGGAAGAGTTGCGGATTCCCATAGACGACCATCGGATCGGCGATATTTTTGAGCGCTTTCTGTTCAGGTTCCTGGACGCTGGCGCGGCAGAGGCATCCGATGAGGCCGTTTTTATCAAGTCCGAGATCACCGGGTCGCAGGAGGTCAGGGTTGTCAGCTTTTCCAGCGTCGACATGGCGCGCAGCTTTCTGGGTGGCTGGCGCGGCGCAATGGAACAGCTGTCGCCGAACCTGGGGGGCGCTGCTCATTAGAACAGGTTTGCGATCCTAGTGGGGGAGACCGCCAGCGGCGAGTCTCCCCCTAGTTCGTTAGGCGACGATGGCGTTTGATCGGCGGGCGGACCGCAGGATGGCGCCCAGGCCGAACATGCCCACCAGCATCATAGCCCAGGTGGCCGGTTCTGGGACGCCCGGTATGCCGCCGCCATTGTCGTTGATCGGAGCTTCCAGCGCGATATTGTCCACTTCGAAGGCGATGCCATTGGACACGAACTTCAGGCCGCCCAGGGTTTCGCCGGGGCCGAGCACGAAGTTCACGCGCTGATTGGTGTTGCCGTTAAATTGGTTGCCGTCTGCCGGCGAAAACGGAATCGACGCGCCGTTGAAGCTGAAGAACGAATTGCCCAAGCCATCCAGCAGATAGAGGGTGTTGTAGGTGTCGATCGACCCCCAGTAGAGGCTGAAGCTCTTGATGTCAGAGTTCAGGGCGCTGTCGAAGGTCAAGATCGCCGTGCCGCTGGGCCCGCTATCGGGCACGACCAGATAGGGGTCGTTGCTCGCTTCCCCAGCGGGAATGGCATGAGTCCCGGTCGTTCCGGTGACGATGGCCGCCTGGCCGGTCAGCGTGACGCCGCTGGGCAGGCCGGAATTGAAATCGATGATGAAGGTCTGGTTGACACCAGGGCCCGGATCAGGAGCGCCAAACACCGAGGTGACGGTCGCCGCGCTCGCCGTCGAAGCCAAGGCCAAGGTGGACGCGAAGGCGGCCGCGGCGCCCAATCGGCGAGTACTGAAAATGATCATTCCCAAAACCCCATTTATGATCCGCGACCCGTAAGCCGCGCGATCATCAGTCCCCTGAGAACAGCGGTATTCCCAGATGAGGCAAGGAGTCAATGGGACTCGCCTGATAGTAGAACCGGCAAGGCGCAGCGCCGAAAATTCAGAGCTGGTCCAGTCAAGCGCGCAAACCGTCAGGCTGGACGCTCCGCCTGAGGCCGCGAAATCCACCAATATTCAACCTAGGACGGCTTCTTACATTCAACGCCGCTGGAAATCTTTCACGCTGACTCTCGTTATGCCTGAAACAGCCTCGTTTTCGCCTCATAGGGCCAAGCGCCCGCATGCGTCGCACCCGCTCCTGATCCGGCCGTCATATGCGCCCGCGACGCCGTTAGAGACGCCGGGTCCCGAGCCGGGCGCCCAACTGGTGCGCCCGCGGCGGCGGCGCTGCGACAACAAGACCGCCGCGCAGGGCGGATCAACGTTTCGCGGCCTTATTTCCAACATGACGCGGCCGGTTGATCGTCCAGATATCCGCCGCATTAACGATGTCTTGGCGCCTGGTTTCCTAGAGTTGACCTGGTGGGTGACCGGGGTCGCCGCGCAGTACGGACTTTCATCATGCGCCTTAAGAAGCAGCCTGTCGGGCCAGGTCAGTCGATCGTCTCGCTGGCGATCGCCTCATGCCGCCGCCACCTCGGTTATGCCGCGGGCTTCAGCGCCATCATCAACCTTCTGTACATCGCGCCGACGATCTACATGCTGCAGGTCTATGACCGGGTGATCCCATCGCGCGGCTTCGCCACCCTGGCGTTTCTCACCGTCCTGCTCCTGGTCAGCCTGGCGGCGCTGGCGATGCTGGACCTGGTGCGCACCCGCCTGCTGATCCGGGCCAGCTCGAGGCTGGAAAAAGCACTTTCGGGATCAATCCTCCGGGCCGTCATGGATCGACGCTCATCCGGCAACGGTCCGCAGCTGATGCGGGACTTCGACCAGCTGCGGCAGACCATCACCGGTTCCGGCGCCCTGGCTCTCTTCGACGCGCCCTGGACCCTGGTCTATGTGGCGCTCTGCTTCGTTCTTCATCCCCTGCTCGGCGGTGTGGCGATCCTTGGGTCGGCGGCCCTGATCGGCCTGACCCTGGCCACGGAACACGCCACGCGGTCGCGTCTGCAGGAGGCCAATCAGGCCGCCGCCCTGTCTTATGCTTCACAAGGGCAGTCCGCGGCGGCGGCGGACGTCGTCCAGGCCCTGGGCATGCGTGAGGCCCTGGTCCTGCGTCACCAGGGCGAACGCGCGTCGGTCATGCGCCTGCAGGCCGAGGCGAGTTTCGCCGCCGGGCGCTATCTGGGCCTGACGAAGTTCATGCGGCTTTCGTTGCAGTCCCTGGGTCTCGGCATCGCCGCCTACCTCGCTATCAACCAGCAGATTTCCGCCGGCGCGATCTTCGCCGCCTCCCTTTTGATCGCCCGCACCCTGTCGCCGATCGAACAGATCCTGGGCTCCTGGAGGCAGTTGGAGGAGGCGCGGAACGCTTACGGCCGGCTCTGCGCCGACCTGGCCAACGAGGGCGCGGAATCGCCCAGGACCGCCCTGCCGGCGCCGGCGGGGCGCATGTTGCTGGAGGGAGTCAGTGTCCTGAGCCCCGGCCGCGATCGGCTGCTTCTGCAAAACATCGGCTTCGCCGTCGCCCCTGGCGAGGTGCTGGGCGTTGTGGGCGCCAGCGGCGCGGGCAAGTCGACGCTGCTGCGCGCCATCGTCGGCGCGGTGACCCTTGAACGTGGCGTGGTGCGCCTGGACGGCGCCAGTATCGGTGACTGGGACGCCGATCGGCTGGGTCGCCACATCGGTTATCTTCCCCAGGACGTTGGCCTGTTGCAGGGCACGGTGAAGGAAAATATCTGTCGCTTCCGCCATCTCACCGGTGAGTCCGTGGAGGACATCGACGCCAAGGTGATCGCCGCGGCCAAGGCCTGCGGCGCCCATGACATGATCCTCAGGCTCCCCGACGGCTATGACACCGCCCTGGAATGGGGCGGCCGGGGCGTGTCCCTTGGCCAGGCTCAAAGGATCGGATTGGCCCGGGCTCTGTACGAGGAGCCGGCGATCCTGGCTCTGGACGAGCCCAACGCCCACCTGGATGCCGACGGCGAGCTGACCCTGCTGCGCGCCATCGAGATGTTGAAGGCCCGCGGCGTGGCCATCGTGGTGGTCGCCCACCGCGCCAGCCTGCTGGAGACGATGGACAAGCTGCTGGTCCTGGCCGGCGGCCAGGTCTCCGACATCGGTCGCCGCGCCGACGTCATGCGCCGCTTGAACAAACCGCCCGTCCACCCCGTCGAGCGGGAAGTCGCATGACTATGAGCAGCACCCTGACCGCCCCGCTCGCCGACGCGGCCGATGCTTCCTCCGACGACCCGCGCTTCGAGATCAGGGCGGGCTACGTCGTGATCGCCGCCTTCGTGTCGGTGCTGTGCGCCTGGACCGCGCTGACCCCGCTGGACGCCGCGGCCGTGGCCCAGGGGCAGATCGCGGTTTCCGGCCACAACCAGGTTGTCCAGCACCGCGAAGGCGGCGTCGTCTCGGCCGTCTTCGTCACCGAAGGCCAGCGCGTACGCGCCGGTCAGACCCTGGTGCAACTGGCTCCCGAAGACGTCGGCGCCCAGGCCCAGGGGTTGCGTTCCCAGGTCATCTCCCTGCAGGCCCAGAAGGCTAGGCTGCTGGCGGAGGTTGAAAACCGTCCCGCCATCGTCTGGCCGGCTGGCTTCCTGACCGCCGCGCCCGAGGAACAGCCGATCATTCAGGAGGCCGAGGCCGTCCAGCAGGCGCAGTTCCACAATGGCCGCAACGCCTTGCGCATGCAGCAGGCTGTGAGCTATCGGCGGGCGGACGGCCTGACCGAACAGATCACCGGGGGCCAGGGGCAGCTGGCGGCTAACGTGCAGCAGCAGGCCCTCTTGGATCAGCAGTTGGGCGGAGTCCGCTCGCTCGCCGCGAAGGGCTATGCCTCAACCAATTCCGTGCGGGCGCTCGAACGGTCCGCCTCCGAACTGCAGGGCGGGCACGATCAACTGGTTGCCAACATCGCCGACTATCAGCAGCAGGTCGCCGAGGCCCATCTGCAGGCTTCGACGCTGGGCCGGCAGCGCGGTGAAGCGGCCGCCGCGTCGCTGCGGGAAACCCAGGATCAGCTGGATCAGCTGACGCCCAGGCTAGAAGCCGCTCGCCAGCAGCTGGCGCGGGGTACCCTTCGCTCGCAGGTCGACGGCGTCGTCACCGGCCTGAACGTCTTCTCGCCGGGCAGCGTCGTGGCGCCCGGCCAGAAGCTGCTCGAAGTTGTTCCCAGCCACCCCAGTCTCGTCGTCGACGCGCGGCTTTCGAGCCGCGACATTGAAGGCGTGCGCCCCGGCCAGGTCGGCGAGGTTCGCTTCTCCTCGCTCAGCGCGCGGCGTGTGCCCCTCCTCAAGGGTTTGATTACCCGGGTTTCCGCCGACAGCTTCGTCGAGGAGCGGACGGGCCAGACCTACTATACCGTCGAGGTCACCGTGCCTGAGCGCGAGCTTCGCCTGGTCGGCGACGACGCAACCTCCGCGGTTCGTCCCGGCGTCCCGGTCCAGGTGATGATCGCCATGCGCAAGCGCAATGCGTTCGAATACCTGTTCGAGCCGATCTCGCAGTCGCTCTGGTCGTCCTTCCGCCAGCGCTAGCGCCGGTCCCGCTTGGCCTCCAGCTGGGCCTCCTCAGAGTCTATCTCTGGTCGTGCTAGCGGAGCGCCGGGCCGATCCAAGCGGCGTGGGAAAACGCTCCCTGTAAAGCTTAAAATGGCTCAAAGCCAAGCTTAGCAACGCTTTGGCGCCCTTCACTTGGGCGCCCCTGCTCGGATTTCTTGCCTGGGGCAGGGAACCATCGCGTTGCAGCATAATTCCGCGAACATCGTTACTGACGTGTTGAAAGTGTCTCGATTTCCAGGTTAATCAAATCTTGCGGTCCGAAACGGCTTGCGGCGATCTTCGGAGGGAGGGTGCTGGAACGGGCAGCTAGGGTGCTTCTCACGATCGGCGCATTCGCCTTTCAAGAGAACATCATTATCAAAGCGCCGATCTCGTGCGTGAGTGGCGTTGGATTGTTTTTGGCGTAAGGGGCAATACACTATGCCTTCGGATTTGGCGTTCACAGCGAGAGAAGCCGTTCAAACCGACTTTGAAGCCGGAGCGCGCCGGGTGCGTAGCTCAATTTCAAAGCGCTTCCTGGATGTCGCCGGTGCGACATTCGGCCTGCTGTTCCTTGCGCCGTTCCTCCTCCTGGTCGCAATGGCGATCCGGCTCGAATCCAAAGGTCCTTCTCTCTACAAGCAGCGCCGCACCGGGCTGAATGGCCAAGTCTTCACCATCTTGAAGTTTCGCACCATGCGCGTGCTCGAGACCGACCACGCCGTGGTCCAGGCGACCCGCAATGATTGCCGGGTGACGCGGATCGGCGGTTTTTTGCGGCGCACCAGCATCGATGAACTCCCCCAGCTTCTGAATGTGCTGCTGGGCGACATGTCACTGGTGGGACCGCGGCCGCATGCTGTGAGGCATGACGAATACTATTCCTCGGTCCTGTCGCACTATGAGCGCCGGTTCGCTGGGCGTCCCGGGATCACCGGGCTGGCCCAGGTGAGCGGCTGCCGCGGCGAAACCTCCGAGATTTGCGACATGGCCCGGCGTGTCGCCTATGACATCGAATACATCGGCCGCTGGTCCCTGCTTCTCGACATTGAGATTCTGCTACGGACCCTCAAGCTCGGGCCGTTCGATCCCTCCGCCTATTGAGCGGGGACGGGGCGCAGCCGCGTCCTACCGCCGCGCATCCTCTGGATATTGGCGGCTTGCCACCCCGGGAAGACGCGCGCATCCTTTCATTAACCAGTCTTCGATGCGTTTGATTCGCCGGCGTTTAACAAAGGCGTAGGGACAATGCGCTAGGTTGCCCCTCTGACCTGGGGAATTTGTTGTGCAGCCTCGTCGAGCCCTTCCTGAACGCCAGCCGGATACCAGCGCCAGTCCCGCGACTGGCCCCTCGTCAAAGCCTCATCTTGAATCTCAGGGCTCGGCGCCCTCTCCCGCGCGGTCGCTGCAACAGCGTCTCGCTGAAGACCTCAGCCGTCCGGCGGCGGGCGCCGGTTACGGCAAGCGGTGGTCGCCGCGAATGACGCTGGCCTTCTGCGGCGGTGTGTCGGCGGTGCTCTGGGGCGCCATCGCCCTAGCCGTCGCCCGCGCCCTCTAGGCGGCCGCTCAAGCCTGGATTCCCCTCCGGGTTGAACGCTCTTGCGATAACATGGTTATCGGATATTAATGCCGCCCAGGACGCGCTGTGTAATATCGCATGGCGCTGGGTTTGGAGCGGGCAGATGCGATCCTTGAAGACGTTGTTGGCGGTCGGAGCCATGGCCGTATCCGTCGTGTGCGCTGCCTCGGCGGCCAACGCCAAAACGTGGATCGTCAACGGCACATTTGACGACGGCACGGCATTGTCGGGAACATTCGACATCAATGTCTACGGCTTTCTGGACGCAGCTAACCTCACCACGACCGTCGGCACCCTGCCTGGCTTTACCTACACCCTTGCGAACAGCTACTTCAGCAACGGGCCGACGTACATCGACTTTCAACCCGGGTACCAGAACGATCTGCACATCGATTTCGCCAACCCGCTGCTGACCTCCGGCAGTCCCGATCCGATCATCGGCGGGTACGAGTGCGGCGGTTCGTTCAGCTGCTACATTCCTTCGGGCGGCACGATCCGATATCTCGACGTGAGAACGTCGCCGGCCTTTGCGACTGCAGTTCCGGAACCCGCGACCTGGGCGGTGATGCTGCTGGGTCTCGGCGGAATCGGCTACGCGCTCCGGCGTTCTAGGAAGTTCGCCGCCGCCGTCACGGCTTAGGCCGCCCGGCGGCGATAACGTCGTCGATCGCGGTCTCGATCGCGTCCGGACGGTCGAACATCATCATGTGGGAGCTGCCTGATATCAGGCGCGAGCTGCCTCGGCTGGACCGCGCCGCGATTTCGTCGTGCAACCGCACCCACACCACGTCCAGGACCTTGCGCGCCGCCGGGGGCACATTGGCGTAGGTGTCGTCCGCTGTCAGGACAACCAGGGGCATGTCGCCATAGCTGGAGCGGCCGGCGTCCACCTCGTCGGAGGTGGCGCTCCACAAGGTGTCGGCTTCGGAGATCTGCGTGCGCCAATTGGCCGGTTGCAGGGCGTTGTTGAGATCGGCGTCGCCGGCGTCACCAGGACGTGGCGCCGGCGTGCAGGCTTTGAGGGAAGGGTCGCTAGAGGGAAGGGCGTGCCTTTCCGCCGCTGCCAGGCAGCGTGTCGCTCGGGCGCGCTGAGGAGCCAGGCTCCCCGCCCCGGGGCCAAAGATGGTCGCCAGCCGCTGGTCCTGGTGTTCCACCGAAGGGTCGACCAGAACCATGCCGACCACATCGCGGGGGCGGAGATCGGAGAACAGGCGCATGTAGAGGCCGCCAGCGGAATGTCCAACGACCACGAAGGGGCCGGAGATCCGCGCGCGTCTGAGCGTTTCATCAAGGTCCCGGGCGATCGCCGCGCCATCGCGGGGCAGGGGGCCTTCGTCGCTAAGGCCATAGCCCGCCCGATCGTAGGCGCAGACCCGGGTCTTCCGGGCGACGGCCGGTTGGACCTTGACCCAGGCTCGGGATGTCGCGGCAAACCCGCCTTCCAAGAGGACTGTGGGCGCGCCCGAGCCCGAACAGTTCAGGTTGATATGACGACCGTCCGCCAGGCGGATCAGGTGAGCACCGGCGTCCGAAGCGCCCGGCGGCTGCGCGCGGCTGGGTCCAAGCACGACCAGGGCGGCGAAGGCGACGAGGGTCGCGATCCAGCGTTGGGTATTCAGGGGCATGGCGTCTCGCCGGTCACCGCGAGGGTCTAAGCCTAGTCGGACTCCGGCGCCGCGACGTTAAAATTCGCTGAGGACATCGGCAAGTCCGTCACCAAGTTCGCGGCAGGCTAATGACCGCGATTGGCGATCTCCAACAGGTACTGTCCGTAACTGGTCTTGCCGAAGAACGTCCCCTTGGCGCGGAGCTGATCGCGGTCGATGAAGCCATTGGCGAAGGCGATCTCCTCCAGGCAGGCGATGCGAACGCCCTGGCGCTTTTGCAGGGTGCGGACGAACTCCGACGCTTCCAGAAGACTGTCGTGGGTGCCTGTGTCCAGCCAGGCGTAGCCGCGGGAGAGCTGTTCGACGTAGAGATCGCCCGCCTCCATATAGGTGCGGTTGAGGTCGGTGATTTCCAGCTCGCCGCGCGCCGAGGGTTTCTGCGACTTGGCGAATTCCACCGCCCTCTCGTCATAGAAGTAGAGACCCGTGACCGCGAAGTTGGACTTGGGCGCGGCGGGCTTTTCTTCCAGGCTGATCGCCTTGCCGCTGGCGTCCAGTTCGACCACGCCATAGGCGGTGGGATCATCCACGTGGTAGGCGAAAACCGTGGCGCCGCGCTTCTTGGCGACAGCCTCGGTGAGCAGGGTGCTGAGGCCAGCGCCGAAGAAGATGTTGTCCCCCAGAACCAAGGCCGATCGGCCGCCGTCCAGGAATTCCTCGCCAATCAGGAAGGCCTGCGCCAGGCCCTCGGGTTTGGGTTGGACCGCATAGCTGATCTTCAGACCAAGATCGGCGCCGTCGCCGAACAGCCGGGTGTAGTTGTCCAGATATTCCGGCGCCGAGATCAGCAAAATCTCGCGGATCCCTGCCAGCATCAGGGCCGACAGCGGATAATAGATCATCGGCTTGTCGTACACAGGCAGCAACTGCTTGTTGATCGCCAAGGTCGCCGGATGGAGCCGGGTGCCCGCGCCCCCGGCAAGGATGATACCCTTCAAACTTTGGCTCCCTCTCTCTCCAGGATCGCTTGCACGACCTCATCGACGGCCTGGCGCCATGCGGGAGGCTGGATTCCGAAATCCCGGCTGAGCTTTTGTGTGGAAAGCCTGGAGTTCATCGGGCGTCGGGCCGGCGTCGGGTAGTCCGCCGTGGTGATGGCTTCCACGCTCGGCGCGGAGCCGCGCCGCGCCTTCGCCGTGGCGAAGATCGCCTCCGCCAGTTCGCGCCAGGACGCTTCGCCGGAATTGACGAAGTGATAGACCCCCGTCGGCGCGTCGGCGTCCTGAATCAGCCGTTCGCCGACCACGGCAAGGGCCGAGGCAATGTCAGCGGCGCTGGTGGGACAGCCGCGCTGATCGTCCACCACGCGCAGTACCGGTCGTTCGGCCCCCAGCCGCAGCATCGTCTTGGCGAAATTTGCGCCATCCGGGCTGATCACCCAGGCTGTCCGCAGAATAACGTGGCGCGCACCCGACGTGCCGACAGCCTGCTCCCCGGCCAGTTTGGACGCGCCATAAACCCCGAGGGGCCTGACGGGGTCATCTTCCACATACGGGCTCGTCTTGGCCCCGTCGAAAACATAGTCCGTTGATAGCTGAATCACCGGAACGGAATGGCGGGCGGCCGCCTGGGCGATGGCGGCGGGGCCAAGGGCGTTTGCCAGCCACGCCTGGACGATCTCGCTTTGGGCCTTGTCGACAGCCGTGTAGGCGGCGCTGTTGATCACCAGTCCCCAGGATCGCGACTCCAGGAGCGCGGATACAGCCTGGGGGTCGGTGATGTTGAGATCGGCGCTGGAGGGGGCGACAATGGTCCAACCCGGCGGCGCCAGACGTTGCACCGCCTGGCCCACCTGACCCGAGCCGCCCGTGAGGAGCACCTCCACCGTCATCTTCAGGCGGCGCTCAGCCCCAGACGCTGCCCGGCGTAGCTGCCGTCCAGGATCGGGCGCCACCAGCCCTCGTTTTCAAGGTACCAGCGGACGGTCTTCTCGATGCCCGACTCGAAGGTTTCCGTCGGTCGCCAGTCCAGGTCCCGCTCCAGCTTGGCCGGGTCGATAGCATAGCGTTGATCGTGCCCCGGCCGATCGGCCACATGGGTGATCTGCTGCCGATAGGACTTGCCATCCGGCCGCGGACGAAGCCGGTCCAGGGCGTCGGCGATGCGATGCACCACCGCCAGATTGGTCTGTTCGCTGCGGCCGCCGATAACGTAGGTTTCGCCGGGGGCGCCCGCCTCGAAGACCCGCGTCAAGGCGCGGACGTGATCGTCGACGAACAGCCAGTCGCGGACGTTCAGGCCCTCGCCGTAGATGGGCAACGCCTCGCCCGCCAGGGACTTGATGATCACCAGGGGGATCAGTTTTTCCGGGAAGTGATAGGGCCCGTAGTTGTTGGAACAGTTGGTGACCAGCACCGGCAGCCCATAGGTGTGACCCCAGGCGCGGACCAGATGATCCGAAGCGGCCTTGGTGGCGGAATAGGGAGAGCGAGGGTCATAGGGCGTCGCTTCGTTGAAGGCGCCCTCCTCGTCCAGGGAACCGAAGACCTCATCCGTCGAGATGTGGTGGAAACGGAAGTTCGCCCGGGCCGGGCCGTCCAGCTCGCGCCAATAGTCCAGCGCCTGGGTGAGCAGGCGAAAGGTGCCCACGACATTGGTGTCGACAAAGGCGCCGGGGCCATCGATGGAGCGGTCGACGTGCGACTCGGCGGCCAGGTGGGTGATGACGTCGGGGCGGAAGTCCCTGATCGCGGTGCGCATGGCCTCGGCGTCGCAGATATCGGCTCGCCGGAACTCGAACCTGGCATCGCCGCGCACCGGCTCCAGGGAGTGCAGGTTCCCCGCATAGGTCAGCTTGTCGATGGTCAGCACACGGTGATCGGTATTGGCGATCAGGTGACGCACCAGGGCGGAGCCGATGAAGCCAGCCCCTCCCGTCACCATGATCCGTCGCCCGCCCTCGGCCATCGTCAGACCTCCAAAGGCGCCAAGGGGGCGCCGTCATAGTCAAAAGAACTTGAGAACGCCGAAAAGCGCGGCAAGACCGCGTCCTTTGTCGAGAGCGTTGGGGTCGCGCCGTCCAGCGGCCAGGCGATGGCCAGGTCGGGGTCGTCCCACACCAAGCCGGCCTCGCACTCCGGAGCGTAGAAATCGGAGGCCTTGTATTCCACTTCGCTGTCCGGCTCGAGCGTGAGGAAGCCGTGGGCGAAGCCACGGGGAATGAAAACCTGCAGATCGTCGTCGGCCGCCAGTTCGGCGGCGACCCACCGGCCGTAGGTCGGCGAGCCGCGACGGATATCCACCGCCACGTCCCAAATCCGCCCTCGCACGCAACGCACGAGCTTGGCCTGGGCGTGGGGCGGCCGCTGAAAATGCAGGCCGCGCAGAACCCCGGCGGGTCGCGACATGGAATGGTTGTCCTGGACAAAGACCTCATCGACGCCAGCGTCGGCCAGGCGTCGTTGGTTGTAGGTCTCGGAGAACCATCCGCGCTCGTCGCCGAAGCGCTTGGTCCTGATCAACTGCACGGCGGCCATACGGTGATACGAACCCGTTAGAATTTCAGGGACGCGCGTTGGGCTGGGGCAGCGCCGTGGAGGCCTTCGGCATTCCCGTTCACGAACTGGTCCTTAGCCGCCATCAGCCACAGATAGGGCGGGATGCTTTCTTCCGTGAACCGATAGCCGCGCCCGTACTCGTCGTCATAGGCTTCCAACAGGACACCCTGCGCGGCCATGGACTCCACCAAGGCGCCGCAACGCTCGGCGATATCCTGGCCGGCGAACACTGTGTCGACCTCGGCCAGGGTGAAGGCGCCGCCGGCGGTGTGGGCCATGCCCGCCAGGGGGCCCAGGATGCGATGCGCGCCGCTCTTGACCGCGTTCTCCACCTGCGCCTGCGAGCGCCGGGTCATCCGCGTCTTCAATTCGTTCAGCGCTTCGGCGATGGCTGCGGAGACGTCCGCGGTGGTCACCGCCACACGCCCGGCGTCGAGCGCCACCAGACCGGCGTGTTGGCCCAGCAGACTGGCGAAATAGGGCAGGCCGTTGGCCAGGGAAACGATGAACTGAACGGCGTCCTCGCTGAAGGACAGGCCGGTGGTCCGTTCGCCATTTTCCACCAGTTCCTGGATTTCCGGCGGGGTCATCTTCGGCACCGGGAAGGCGACGATGTTGCGGTTCATCCGACGGCCCTGGTCCATCAGCTCGGCCAGGTTGCCGGCCACGCCAGCGATGACCACCTGCACGCGGACCGACCGGTCCGACAGGTTCTTCAGGAACTCGGTGATGTTGCGGCGGAATTCGACCGACTCGCAGCGATCGAATTCGTCGAGGACCATCAGGACGCGGGTGCCGATGATCTTGGCGCAGAGATCGCTGGCCAGGCGCAGGGTGACGGGGGTCGCCGGCAACAGGTCGGCGAAGGTGGCGCCGGTCTCGGCCTCCTTGGACGTCGGGCCATAGTCGCTGTGATAGAGTAGCGGGATGTGGCCGGCCACGGCGCGGAAGGTTTCGTCGAAGGTGGAGGCGGCCGAGCAGGAGACGTAGGTCACCAGATAGCGCGCCTCACGACCCGCCTGAGCCAGCACGTGGAGCAGCGAAGTCTTCCCGATACCGCGCTCGCCGTAGATGATGGTGTGCAGGCGCTCGTCCTCGATGGAACGGATGAGCGTGGCCAGCACCTCGCGCCGTCCGGCGAACATCGCGGGGTCGAGCACCGGGTGCGAGGGGGTGAAGGCGTTACGCAGCTGCATTCGCACGCGGGCCAGGGGCCCGTTGGCCCGGCTGTCCAGCTGATCGCCGGCCGTGGATTGGAAACGGGGCAGCAGGGAGCCGCGGTCAGGCTTGCGCGGTGGCCGTGTCGCGGACGAAGCGGGGATTGGTCCGCCCGCCATCGCGCCCAGGGCGTCGCGCCCGGGTTGCGGTCGGCCACGCCGGGTCAATATTTTGTCAATCCAGCTCACTTGGCCCTCAGCACTCACTTCGCGGTGCACCATCTACGACACTCCATAGGATCGAGGCGAGGAAAAGGCGCAACAACTGGCCGGGGCACTCATTGCGATCAACGTCCAAGGTCCGAACAAAGTTCACCGATCCCAGCGCCAGGCGACGCAAAATCCGGGCAATCGCCCTTCAATTCCCGAGCATGGCTGCGCCGTCCTGGATCAGAGAGCGGCGCGACAGCATCCACAGCAAGGATGGCGCCATTGGGTGCGTGGTAAGAAAAAACCGCGACGATGCACGCCGCGCGCTCAACACAGGTCGGTGGCCAGACACGCGACCTTGCCCCTAGCTGGAGATCAATCCGCCTGGCGCAGGGGCTTCAGGACGATGAAGCTGTAGACCACCACGGCGACGATGAGGGCCCAGGCAATCCACACCTGCCCGTCATTGCCCAGGTAGTTCGCCACGGCGCAGCCCAGAGCGGGCGGCACGTAGTGGATGATCTTGTCGCCGCTGTGCGCGGCCATGGAGCGCTGCAGGAAGAGCACGACCAGGCCGGCGAAGATCACCAACGTCACCAGATCAAATATCGTGTGCACGGGGCGGACCCTTTTGGAGATGGTTCCTAGTCCCTACAATCGAACCTGCGACGCCACTAGACATTTCGCCCGCCACACGAGCAGGATCGAAGGCTGTGGGGCGGGTCGGTCATCAAGGGTTGCGTAAGCGCCGAGGCTGTACATAACCGTCCTATGATCGGGCTCGTCACCTCGTTGGTCACCTACATCCGCCTCTATCTGATGCGGCGCCGCCAGTTCGACAATCTGGAGCTGCGGCGCTACTTCAAGGCCCATCACAATATCGATGTCGGCCTGTACTCCTATGGCTGCTTTGATCGGTGGCGCATGCCGGGGCCGATCAGCGTCGGGCGATATTGCTCAATAGCCAGCACGGTCAGGTCAGCGCCGATCAACCACCCCACCAGCGCCCTGACCACCCATCCGGCGCTGTTCGAACGGGCCTTCGGCGTCGTCGACAAGGACGTCGAGTGGTCCGAGGTCCTGGTGATCGAGGACGACGTCTGGATCGGGCACAACGTCATGATCCTGCCCGGTTGCAAGTTCATCGGCCGGGGCGCGGTGGTGGGCGCCGGAGCGGTGGTGACCAGGAACGTGGATCGATACGCCATTGTCGCCGGCAACCCGGCCCGCAAGCTGAAGGATCGCTTCGACCCCGAACTGATGGCGGCGGTCGAAGCCAGCCGCTGGTGGGAGCTGGACCTGCCGCAGCTGCGGCGCCTGGTCGAGGAGCGTCACGACACCGTCTTCAGCCCCAATGTCGAGCGCTTGGAGGCATGGATGCGCGAGTCCAAACGGTGACCGCCGCTCCGAAGGTGAGCGTTATTGTTCCCCACTATAACGATCTGCGGCAGTTGGACCTTTGCCTGGCCGCCCTGGCCGCTCAGACCTTCACCCGCCAGGAGGTGGAGATCATCGTCGCCGACAATGCCTCGCCGCAGGGGCTCGAAGCGGTCCAAGCGGTGGTGGCCGGCCGCGCGAAGCTCGTCTCCGTGAGTGAAAAGGGCGCGGGGCCGGCGCGCAACGGCGGCGTCGCGGTGGCGACCGGAGAGATATTGGCCTTCACCGACTCCGACTGCCGCCCCGATCGAGACTGGCTGGAGGAGGGCGTTCGCGCGCTTGGCGCCGACGACTTCGTCGGCGGGCGAATGCGGGTGTCCGTCCGCGATCCCGCCCAGCCGACCGCGGCTGAGGCCTTCGAACTCGTCTTCGCCTTCCACAATGAAACCTACGTCACCCAGAAGGGCTTCAGCGTGACCGCCAACCTGTTGTGTCCGCGGCGCGTGTTCGAGACCGTCGGGGGGTTCCGTGTCGGCGTGCCCGAAGACCTGGACTGGTCGCACCGGGCCCGGGACGCGGGCTTTCGCATCGGCTATGCGCCCAAGGCCGTGGTCTGGCATCCCGCGCGGCGGTCGTGGCCGGAGCTGCAGGGCAAGTGGCGGCGACTGAACCGCGAGAGTTTCGGCTTGCTTGGATCGCGCAAGGGCGGCCGCCTGCTCTGGGTCGCCCGGTGTCTGGCCCTGCCCCTGGTCACCCTGGCCGATAGCGCCCGGGTTCTGGGCGCGACGACCTTGGCCACCTCGCGCCAGAAGTGGGCGGCCCTGGGCATGCTCTATCGCCTGCGAACCTGGCGGTTCATCGATTCCATGAGACTCCTGATCCGGTCCGGGGAAGCCTGAGCATGCACGTGGCCGTCTCGATCGTGGGATTTCGCAATTCCAAGGATATCCAGGGGTGCCTGGAGGCGTTGGAAGCGTCCACCCATACCGACTTCGAAGTCGTCATCTGTGAGAACGGAGGACAGGCGTCATACGAGGCGCTCATGGCGGTCTTGCCCCAGACTCTGGCCGGCGGCCAACCGGTTCACATCGTCTGCGCGCCGGGGAACCTGGGTTATGGTGGGGGGGTGAATGTCTGCCTGAGGGCGGCGCCGGAAGCCGACGCGTGGTGGGTGCTAAACCCGGATACCCGCGCCTTTCCTGGTTCCCTGGCGGCGCAGTTGACGCGCTTGCAGGCGGGGAACTGCGACGCCGTGGGCTGCGCCCTGCACCTGCCCAACGGCTCGGTCCAGTCCTACGGCGGCCTCTGGCAGGGGTGGCTGGCGCGGGCTGTTTCCATCGGCCACGGCAGCCCCATCGCCGGGCGGCCGGACGTTGCGGCAATCGAGCGGACACAGAACTATCTCAACGGCGCCTCGATGCTGATCGGCCGGCATTTCCTGGAGATCGCCGGGCCGATGCGTGAGGAATATTTCCTCTACTGCGAAGAGGTCGAGTGGTTTCTGCGGGGGCTGAAACGCGGGTTGAAGCTGGGCTACGCGCCGGACGCCGCGGTCCTGCACTATCAAGGCGCCACCACCGGCAACCAGACGGACATCACCAAGCGCCCACGCCTGCCGGTCTATCTGACGGAGCGGAACAAGATCCTGCTGACGCGGGACTGTTACGCTTGGCGGCTGCCGATCGTGGCCATGACCTCCTTGGCGGTCCTGGTGCTGCGCTACGCCCGCCGCGGCGCCTGGAAGCAGTTCAGTTACGGGGTTTCCGGCTGGCTGGCCGGCCTGCGAGACGAGCGCGGCGTGCCCAACTGGGTTCAGCCGTGATAGACACCGGCGGGGGCCGTCACCAAAGAGAGCAAAGCATGCCGATCCCCCGTACCCCCCCTCAGATCGTGGGTTTTCCACCGGCCGCGCTGGCCGCCACGTTTCTGATGCTCGCTTCCCAAGCCTACGCCGCGACCCTGCCAGCCAATTCGGCGAACCTTGACGCCGTGCTGCGCGCCGCGGGACCGGGAGACACGGTGCTGCTGGCCCCGGGGGACTATGGGACGGTTACCATCAAGGACCGGCACTGGAAGCGACCAATTATCCTGGATGCTCATGCTGCGGTATTCTCACAGATATTGATCGACAATGCTGGAGGCATAGAGTTGCGCGGCGGCAAGATTATCGGAGTTGGAGCACTTTCCCACGGTATAACTCTCAGCCAGGCAAGCTCAATTGCGATAGAAGGCATGAATATATCAAAAGTTCACGCCGGTATAGTGGTCAGTATTTCGTCAAAAATCAGCATAATCGGAAACATCCTCGAAAATCTAACTTCTGATGGAATAGACATATCGAGTTCTTCAAGTATTATCGTTACATCAAATATTTGCCGAGGCTTTTTTCCGAGGGCGGCGACCTACGACAATTTTGGAAGGATCGAAAAGGATGGCGATCATCCTGATTGTATACAAGCTTGGTCTCGACGAGAACTTGCACCTACGTCCGATCTAACAATTACAAACAATTCCAGCAGCGGAAATATGCAGGGCATTAGTCTTTTCAATCATGTTCGCCACGGTGTTGACGACGGAGGGTTTGACCGCGTCAAGATTCTAAATAACGAGATCGTAACGTCCGCCCCAAACGCGATTTCTCTGTATCAAGGACGAAATAGCTTAGTCGCCGGAAATAGAGTTTCTTCCATTCCCGGATCAGTAATTGGAGTCTCCGGTAAACGAGTCAAGGCAAACATAAACGTGTTTGGTGGACGGGAAAATGTAGTATGCGGGAATGTCATTCTAGATTTGCCTTTAGTCACAGCAACGGCGCCGTGTGCCATGTAATCATTGATATGTATTCCGAATTGGCAGGCCAACTGACTCAATCTATTCACAATGAAGTATGCTTTTTTGTACGCAGGATGGCCAAATCGTTGAACAGTTCCGGCAGCCCTCACGGCCTAGCGCATGGCTGTTCCGACCTAGTAGGTGCAATGCCAATCGCAACGTTGCCTGGGCTAGACTGGCTGCTTGTGCCTGCCTTCCGAGCGCATGCGCCCTAGGCGGCTTTAGGGACAGGCGCTCATTAAATGTTAGAGAGCCAAGCATCACCCTTAGGTGCCGTTTCCACCCCCGGCATCACAATCGTACGACAATTTCGGCTGAAACGCGGTGCCTTGGCGCAAGACCTTTTCGAACATATTAGGACCCAAGGCATCCAATGAAGCAAGAAAACCCCTCATCCAGCCCAACGTTTGGCTTGGCTGCCGCCGTAAACGATCACGCTACGCTGAATGCCTGCCTCAAACGCTCCCCTGACGTTGTGTCGGGCGCGCTCAATTTGGCCATCTACGAGGGGTTTCAAAACGCCGGTGCCGCATATCAAGAAGCTCAAAATAATAGTGAAGCAACCTACCTAATTCTTGCGCATCAGGACGTGTATCTGCCAAGTGGGTTCTTGGACAATTTGCGTTCTCAGATTTCAACGCTTGAAATGATCGACGACCGATGGGCGGTTGCGGGAGTTATTGGTATTGACAAGCAAGGAATGATACACGGACAAACTTGGTCGTCCGGTCTTGGTCGTATAGTAGGGCGTCAAATTCATAGGCCCATCAGCATCGAAACTCTAGATGAGCTACTCCTAGTCATTAAGCTATCTCGAGGCGTACAATTTTCAACAACGCTCCCTAGTTTCCACTTCTACGGGACCGATATCGTGCAATCATCTAAGCTAAATGGTATGCGCAGCTACGTTCTTGATCTACCAGTCATTCATCATAGTCGGAGCATATCGAGCCTTGGAGATCCAGGATATATCGGGGCTTATAGATATATGCAGCGAAAATGGAAAACTAAACTGCCGCTAGTCAACCTTGTATTCCCCGTCTATCGTTCGATTCTACCGTTGAAGATCCGCAATTTGAGAATGAAAATTCGAGCCAGAGGCGACGAAAGGCGACGAAACCCTGAAGGCGACCCTGTCTCAATCGCTAGGCGAATTGGGTTTGAGCGTCGCCCGGCAACGTGGGCAGGAGATTGAGCGGGGGCGCTCTGCATGATTTGTCGCCACGCGACTACACGCCGCTTTGTTCAGATCCGCAATCCATGTTTGGAGTGCAGCCTAGCGCTACGGCCCTGCGTCGCCGGGTACAAATGCCTAGCGAAAATATTCCTCCATGAGTCAAGTGAAGAAAAGCACAGATATCGAGGTTCCTTTTGAGCGTCGGCCGACATACAGCCTACAACCTAATAGGCTCCGCAATTCCAATTGCGCTCTCAATCGTAACGGTCCCGCTTTACCTCAAACTGGTCGGCGTTGACCGGTACGGTGTCTTATCGATTGCTTGGCTTTTACTCGGCTATTTTGGACTGTTTGATCTCGGACTCGGCCGCGCGACATCCTACCGAATAGCAGCACTACGCGATGCGAGCGCGCAAGAGCGCTCAGACACGTTTTGGGCCGCACTAGCTATCAATATTGGTATGGGTTTTGTCGGCGGGATTCTTCTGTGGGGAGCAGCGTCGCTCTTTTTTCAAAATGTCTTCAAGGTTAACTCGACTCTGAGACCGGAAATCCTTGCTGCCGTACCTCTACTGGCCATCTCCGTTCCGATCGCGACAATCACAGGCGTTCTTACGGGAGCACTTCAAGGCCGAGAGAGGTTTCTTGAGACCAACAGTGCGTCGGTCGTCTCGACCGCTCTATTTCAAATATTTCCCCTTTCCCTTGCATTCATGTTCGGTCCAAACCTGTCCCTGCTTCTTACGGGAGCGCTTATAGCGCGGGCGCTAGGCCTGACGGTGCTATCAGCCAGATGCTACGTTGAATTGGCACGTGGAAACACTACTCGCCTAGTAAAGAGTGAATTTCCTCTGCTAATGGGATATGGGGGCTGGGTTACCTTGACCTCCATCTTTGGACCTTTGTTGGTTATCGTCGATCGATTTTTGATCGGTGCTACCCTAGGGTCAGCGGCAGTCGCCAACTATTCGGTGCCTTTCCAGCTTGCACAAAGGATTGCCATTGTGCCGAGCGCGCTGACTGGCGCTCTATTCCCTCAACTGGCCGCATCCACTCCAAGCCAACGAGACAATTTGAGCGACGGTGCCGTTACCATCCTCAACGCGCTGTTTACCCCGATCGTCGCCGGCGCAATCTTCATTGTGGGTCCCTTTTTGCGTTTATGGATTGGCGCGACACTGGGTTCGGCGGCCGCAGGCGTTGGTAGATTGCTACTCTTGGGCTTTTGGGCAAACGCTTTCGCGCTGGTGCCGTTTACGAGACTGCAGTCGTCAGGAAGGCCGGATCTAGTTACGAAGGCCCTTCTGCTGGAACTTTGCCCCTATCTTCTATCTCTATATTTCTCTATGAGGTGGTTTGGCCTGTCCGGTTGCGCTCTCGTGTTCAGCATGCGGTGTGTCGCGGACTACTTTGTTCTTAGCTTCATGGCGGGGCACGGTTTCGGTGGGTGGAGATCCCTGGCAGTCAATTTTTCTTTGCTTTGTTCAGCTGGCTGGATCGCAAGTCTATATGAAGCTAGCGATTGGCAGTGGTGGATGTACTCAAGCTTGTTGATTATTTCGATAATGGGCTTGAACTGGTTAATGCTGCCGAAGCAGGCAAAGATCGCCGTAAGATTGCGCGTTCAACGCCAATTCATGTAGGCCCTGCAAAATGAAAAAACGTAGTTTCGTTGCCCGCATCATCCAGCTATGTGCCCGAGTGGTCGGCCGCGGCCCCGCTCGGTTGCTGTCTGTTCAATTCCCGCAATATTCAATCGGGCGGGCGAGTTATGGTCGACTGAAGGTGATCGATTTTGGCGAGGGGGCCACGCTCAAGGTGGGGGCTTTCTGTTCATTTGCAGTCGGTGTTCAGGTCATGCTTGGGGGAAACCATAGACCAGATTGGACAACGACGTACCCCTTCTCGGCACGCGGCAGGAGGTTCGCCCATATCCAAGGCCACCCTGTTTCAAGGGGGGATGTGTTGATAGGAAACGACGTCTGGATTGGCCATGAGGCATTGATACTCTCCGGCGTGACAATCGGCGACGGAGCAGTCGTCGGAGCAAGATCGGTGGTGTCACGGGACGTCCCGCCCTACGGCGTGGTCGCTGGAAATCCTGCTCGATTGATTCGCTATCGCTTCTCTCCCGAAGTGGTTGAAAGATTGCTGTCGATAAAGTGGTGGAATTGGGCGGATAGCCGCATTGACGAGGCGGTACCCTTGATGTTGAAGCCCGAGGTGGAAAATTTCCTTGATGCTGTGGAGTCGCCTAAATTGTAGGCCAGCCGTGACCGTCGTTCCCTACTAGGATTGAAAATCCATCTGAGGATCTTTCAACGCTTGCATTTGGCCCACTTTCACTGCCGGCAGGCCATGGGAAACGAGTGGTAGTGCCAGTAAACCTTGGCGACGTCAGCTCACCTTCGCTATTGATTGGTATGCTAGCGGTTCAACGTCAAATCCAAAATCAACATAGGCTGCAGTAGACACAATGGCGCGAAACCCTACCAGTTTGCATCTTGCGCCCTTCACGGAAAAGATCCGCGTGAGCGTCGCAACTATGACTGTGCTCGTGGGGATATTCTGTTTTGTGTATGGATTTTTCTACGCCCTATTTACGCCATATATGTTGGTGATCTTCTTTATTCCTCCGGCACTTCTAGCGGTCGCAGTCGTGTGGACTCTTCCTGCTACTGATAGACCACCGCTCAGGTCGGTCGAAAACCTGTTTTTTGCATTCACCGCCGCCCTGGTTGTATGGCCGAGATATCTAGCGTTAGCCTTGCCGGGTCTGCCTTGGATTACAATGGACAGACTAACGGGCTTTCCGCTGGTTTTTTTGCTTCTAGTTAGCCTTTCAACATCGCCCTCATTCCGGAAATCTCTCATCGGAATGATGAAAACCCGACCGCCGATATTCCTTTTGCTCGGCATCTTTGTTCTCATCCAATTTGCCTCCATCGGCTTCAGCCACGACAAAGGTCAATCGGTACAGAAATTTTTGGTGGCTCAGATAAGTTGGACCGCGATTGCCGTTACTGGCGTCTACATTTTTTCGCTGCCGGGGCGATTGGAAACGTGGGCGCGTACTCTTTGGCTAACTGCAATCGTTGTAGGAGCGATTGCCGCGGTTGAACATGTAAAGCAACAGGCACCATGGGTCGGCCACATTCCATCATTTCTAAAAGTAGAAGACCCATCAGTGCTTCGCACGCTCGCGGGCGGCTCAAGGGCAGCCACGGGAGAGTATCGCGTGTCGAGCACCTTCTCAACACCGCTCGGGTTAGCTGAGTTTCTGGCACTCTCGATGCCGTTCGTTGTATATTTCGCCGTTTACAGCACTAACTCGCTGGCGCGAGTAGCTGCCGCGGCAACGGTGCCGTTTCTATTTACTATTATTGTTTGGACGGACTCTCGGTTGGGAATGGTCGGGTTTTTGGGAACCTCGCTTCTTTACCCTCTAGCTTTTGGGGTTTTGCGTTGGAGGGCCCGGCGGGATGATATGGTTGGCCCGGCTATAGTACTCGCGTACCCGCTGGTTTTTGCGGGTTTTGTCGTTGCGACGCTCTTCGTACACCGGTTGAACAAAGCAATTTGGGGCGGCGGGGCCCAGGCAGCGAGCACGGCGACTCGACAGACACAGGTGCATATAGGCATTCCTATGATTCTGCGGCACCCTTGGGGCCACGGGATAGGAATGGGCGCTGACGCCTTGGGCTTCGTCAGTCCCGCTGGAGTGCCCACGATAGACAGCTATTATCTGTCTATCGGACTCGAGTACGGCATTATCGGATTTATCGTGTATTTCTCGTTGATACTGACAGCGTTGTATGCGGCCGGCATCGGTCTTCTTAAGCAAGGCGCAGATGCAAAACAGACCGCACTTCTTGTTCCAATCGTAATTTCGCTGATTAACTTTGTAGTGGTGAAATCGGTCTTTAGTCAACAAGACAACCACCCGCTTGTGTTTATGATGATCGGCGCCACCGTTGCTGTAGTCAGCAGTAACGGGGCTGACGCTTCGATGGTGGCGACACCTCACGTTCGCCGTCAACGATGGTGGCGCAGGACGAGCCCGAGTTCCCAGCGCTGACGGGACATCATCCTTTCTCGAGTCATCACGAGAATGCTGATAGTGACCTGCCCCTGAACTTTCATCTAGCTCGGACCAGAGTCTCAGCGTTGGTGGTTACGCCTTCCGGCGCGGGGTGAGCAACAGGCCGAGCCGTGGAGCTTCCACATTGCGCAGCGGGTCGGCCTGTTGCGTTCAGGTGCGCGGCATAGGCCGCAGGGGTCTGGCATCCGATCGATGAATGCGGCCGGGCGGAGTTGTAGTCTGCTGCCCATGCCGCCAGCTTCTGGCGGGCGTGATCGAGACTTAAGAACAGGCTCTCGTTCAACAGCTCGTCGCGCATCCGGCCGTTGAAGCTCTCCACGAAGCCGTTTTGGGTAGGCTTGCCCGGCGCAATGTAATGCCAGGCGACGCGGTGATCCTCGGCCCAAGCCAGGATGGCCGTGGATGTAAACTCCGTGCCGTTGTCGCTGACGATCATCCCGGGCCGACCGCGGCGGGCGATCAGCGCCGTCAACTCGCGCGCCACCCGCCGGCCTGAGATCGACGTGTCCGGGATCGCGGCCAGGCACTCGCGGGTCACATCATCGACGACGTTGAGAATCCGGAACCGACGGCCGCCCGCGAACTGGTCATGCACGAAATCCAGGGACCAGTGGGCGTTAGCCTTGGCCTCGACCAGGATCGGCGCTCTCGTGCCGATGGCGCGGCGACGGGATCGGCGCTTGCGCACCGTCAGGCCCTCCTCGCTGTAGAGCCGATAGATGCGGTTCTTGCCCGAGGGCTCGCCCTCCCGCCGCAGCAGCACGAACAGCCGCCGATAGCCGAACCGTCGTCGCTCGGTCGCCAGGCTTCGCAGTCGCTCGCGCAGCTGCGTTTCCGGCGGCCGGCAGGAGCGGTAGCGGACCATCTTGCGATCCGCCTGGAGGATGGAGCAGGCCCGCCGCTCGCTGATCTCGAACACCGTCCGAAGATGAGCGACGCCCTGGCGCACGGCGGCGGGCCCTACCATTTTTTTGAGAGAAGCTCGCCTAGCGCGGCCTTGTCGAGCATGGCGTCGGCCAGCAGGGACTTGAGACGCCGGTTCTCGTCTTCAAGCGTCCTAAGCCTCTGAGCCTCCGACACGCTCATACCGCCGAACTTGGCCTTCCAGGCGTAGATCGTGCCCTCAGAAATCCCATGCTTGCGGGCCAGCTCGCCGACCTTCGCCCCAGCATCGTTCTCCCGCAGGATCCCGATGATCTGCTCTTCCGTAAATCTCGCTCGCTTCATCCGTCCGTCCTCTCAAGGGCCGGACTCTAGCTCCGCGTGGAGGAAAAAATCAGGGGCAGGTCAGCTGTCATTCGACAGAAGGAACTGCTCGATCCGGGTGGGGGGGGCTGACGGACGCGAGAGCGCCAGACTGGCTTTGGTAGGTTCGACCCGTTTGGTCACCTCGGTGAACGGTTTTTCAAGATCGAGGCAATTTCGCGTACAGCCATCTCCGATCCAACAAGAGGCTAATGCGAAACACGAGCCTTTGGTGCCCTTTTTCATCAAGCTCTTTTTGCCATCACCAGACCGTGGTCTTTCTGACATCGGCGTCCGCGCGATGCCCACCGTACCGATGCCGTGGGCCAGCGCGACCCGCGCGCCAGGATTCCGCCTAGGCGAGGCCTCTGGCTGTATACCCAAATATTGCAATATCCGCCAGATGCAGAGACTGCATTCGAATTCATACATCGGGTTTTGATCCCTGGCAAAACTGTCAGTGCTTCACGCCGCCGTGCGTCAGATTATGTGTTCCCGTTGGGAGTTTAGGAGAAAAGTAACGATAACGGAAATTAACCGAGATATTCAATACAAAACTAACTCGATTCTTTAAGCGTAATTCAATAGAGGCCCTGTAGAAAAGCATAGGTGACGGTCTCACTGATATCACAATTTCACTAGTTGATATCGCGTCAGACGTTGGGGGAAGTTGTGGCAAAAATTTCGGTAAATAGCGCAGATTCATTGGTGGCGGCGTTGAAGGTGGCTCACTCTGGCGATACAATCCTGTTGGCCGGGGGCATATATAATGCGGTGGTTATCAAGAACGCTAACTTTTCTGCAAATATCAATATAGAGTCCGCGTCGAAGAGTCATCCGGCTATTATTAGGGATTTGCAAGTCAGTGCAAGTTCGGGAATTACATTTAGTTACATTGAGTTTGACGTAAATGGTATTGTGGGTTCTTCGTCCCTGAGAGTCTCGAAATCTCAGCATATTGTATTTGATCAAAATTATATTCACGGAACATTGGATGGAAATCCATCTAACGACCCGACAGCGATTTCGATATTGAACAGTGCCGATGTAAAGATCACTAACGACAGATTTGTCGAGGTTGCGCGCGGGGTAACGGTTGGAAGTACGCCGAATCTCGTTGTTTCAGGCAATTCATTCTCGGAAATTCGCACCGATGGCGTCGACGTGTCGGGGTCGTCAAATGTGACCATCTCCAACAACACGTTCTCTAGTTTCTATCCCATAGCTGGCGATCATGCTGACGCTATCCAACTATGGACCACTGGCTCAACATCATCCGCTTCCAACATTGTGATTTCCGGCAATACTATTAACCGCGGAGTCGGTGCTGCCAATTTCCAGGGAATTTTCATAAGAGATGAGGTTGGAAATATCCCCTTTCAAAACGTGACAATCGCGAGCAACGCTGTCAGCGGCGCAGGATACAACGGCATCGCAGTGTTGGGAGCAAGCAATCTTGCGGTAACTGGAAACGCCGTTATAGCGACCGGCCAGACAAGCTCATGGATTCGCGTCGAGTCTGTATTGCATGCGTCGGTGATAGGAAACGACGCGAGTAGTTATTTATATCAATATAACACGGGCCTGATTGAAAGTGCCAACAAGGTAGCTGGCGTACTGGTTCTTGATACGATTATTTCGGCATTGAGCCTGACTCTTGGAAATTTGTCTCACAGCCTTATCCTAACTGGTTCGGCAAAGATCGTGGGTACTGGAAACGATCTGGGCAATTCCATCCAAGGCAATGGCGCTGGCGACAAGCTTGTCGGTGGCGCTGGGGCTGATGCGATCACTGGGGGATCTGGGGCGGACACGATCATCGGAGGAGGCGGCAGCGACACGCTCACTGGAGGCGCTAGCAGCGACACTTTCATTTTCGCGCCGGGCTCGGGCCATGACGTTATCACCGACTTCTCCAACGCCGCCGGCGGCGACGTGCTGGATATCTCGGCCTATACCCTGGCCGGCGTCACGCCGACGGTCGCCGACAGCACCCAGGGCCTGGTGATCACCTTCAACGCCAATGACTCCATCGTCCTGAACGGCGTGCACACCTCGGTCGCCGGCCTGCCGGGGTTGAAGACCAGCTCGTCGAACTCGACTACCACCACCACGACCGCCCCGGATTCGGTGTCGTCGGCGGTGAGCTTCACCCTGGCGGCGACCTCGCATAACTTGACCCTGACAGGTTCGGCCGCGGTCACCGGATTGGGCAACGCCCTGGACAATGTCATCACCAGCAATACTGGGGTCGACACCCTGGTCGGCGGAGCGGGCAACGACACCTATGTGATCAACAATTCGGCCGACATCATCACCGAGGCCGCTAACTCGGGGACCGACAGCGTCCAGAGCTCGGTGTCCTTCATCCTGCCGGCCAATGTGGAGAACATCACCCTGACGGGCACGGCGGCCATCGACGCCACCGGCAACGGCTTAGCCAACGTCATCATCGGCAATGCCGCCGCCAACCACATCACCGGCGGGGGAGGGGACGACACCCTCACCGGCGGGGGCGGGGCCGACACCTTCATTTTCGCGCCGGGTTCGGGCCACGACGTCATCACCGACTTCGCCACCGGCGATGTGCTGGATATCTCTGCCTACACCCGGGGCGGCATAACGGCGACGGTCGCCGACAGCACCCAGGGCCTGGTGGTCACCTTCGACAACGATGACTCGGTCATTATCAACGGCGTGCACACCTCGGTCGCCGGCCTGCCGGCCCTGATCACCGCTTCGACGTCAAACTCCAGTTCCAGCTCGACCACGACGACGACCACCACCACCACGGTTCCGGATTCGGTGTCGTCGGCGGTGAGCTTCACCCTGGCGGCGACCTCACATAACCTGACCCTGACTGGGTCGGCGGCAGTCACCGGGACGGGCAATGCCCTGGACAATGTCATCACCAGCAACGGCGGGGTCGACACCCTGGTCGGCGGAGCGGGCAACGACACCTATGTGATCAACGACTCGGCCGACATCATCACCGAGGCGGCGGGCGCCGGGACCAACAGCGTGCAGAGCTCGGTGTCCTTTATCCTCCCGGCCAATGTGGAGAACATCACCCTCACCGGTGCGTCGTTCATCGACGCCACCGGCAACGCCCAGGCCAATGTCATCATCGGCAATGCCGCCGCCAATCACATCACCGGCGGGGCAGGGGACGACACCCTCACCGGCGGGGACGGGGCCGACACCTTCATTTTCGCGCCGGGTTCGGGCCACGACGTCATCACCGACTTTTCCAACGCCGCCGGTGGCGACATCCTGGACATCTCGGCCTACGTCAAGGCCGGGGTGAACCCAACCTTTGTCGACAGCAGCCAGGGCATGGTCGTCACCTTCGACGCCAATGACTCTATCGTCCTGCTGGGTGTGCATACGGCCCCCACCGGCGTGCATCTCATCGGCGCGGCGGCGTCCACGTCCGCGGTCGCATCCCTGATCTTCGACAAGAAGCATATCCACTAAGGCTATTTCCCGAACGGCTTGGATCAAGCCCGGCGATCGGGAAGAGCGCCCCACAGAACCCCTGGGCGCGGCCTGAATCAGGCCGAGGGCGAGGGCATTGGCGCGCGCCGCTTGGGGGTCTTGATGGCCCATCCGGCCAGCAGGGCGTCGAGATGGCTGATTAGGCCCTGCTGGTCGGTGGTCGCCAGGACCCGGGGGCGTCGACGCGCCAGTTTGAAAGCCTCCGCCAACTCGTCGGCCGAATTGGCGACCATCACAAGTCCGCGGGCGGCGAAGGCGGTGGTGATCTCGGCCTGGTGGTTGTCATAGTGCTCGCCCCGCTCAAACTGGCGCGGCACGACGATGACGTGGCAGCCTTCCCTCAGGGCGGTAATCAGTGATCCCGTGCCGCCGTGGCACACCACGATGTCGGCCTTGCGCAGGGTCGAGCGCACCTCGTCGAAAGGCAGGGTCTCGACCGTTTCGAGCCCCGGAGGCGCCAACCCGCCAACGCCGGTCTGCGCCAGCACGCGGTGGGGTAGGTCGCCGCGCGCCTTGACCTCGGCCACCATGGCGATCAGCCGGTCGAAGGGCAGGGTGGCCCCAACCGTGACGAAGACGAGATCCTCTTTCTCGGGCGGTTCGCTAGAGAGAACCTTCAGCGGATCAAACACTGCCGCATCGGGCCAGTAAGCCCGCAAGGCTTCTGACTGGACAACCTTTCTATGCGCCAGCGGCGCCGCCATACGGCTGAACAGCGAAGGCCGATCGAACCGAGCGAAGGATTCCACAACCACGATCTTGGCCCCAAGCAAGCGGGCCCAGGCGACCGTCAGGAAGACACTTCCCGCCCCGGTGCTGATGACCACATGCGGTCGCTTGTGCAGCATGATCCTGGCCGAGCTGAAGAAATTCCTGAAGCCGGCCAGGGCCATACGCACGGGCGCGCCAAGCTTGGCCTGTCCCAGAGCGAAATGGGGCAGGAAGTGGGTTGGATGCTGCTCGGCAAGGCTGCGGGAAAGGGCGGTATCCTCGCTGACGAAGAAGTAGTCGTGTGCCGACCACACGGGCTCCAGGTCCAGAAGCTGCCGCAGATGTCCTCCGCCCGAGGCCGCCAGGCACAGGCGCAGCCTGCCATTGTGGCTCAAGGACGACTCGTGGGGTTGAGAAAGCGCGGCAAGGCCATCTTGTGACAGGTCGACTCCACGGCGGTCTGACATCGAAGGCGGTTGATCGATGACACCGGCAAACTCAGACATCACTGGACCGATCAGTTGGCGCAATTGAGGCTCACTACAAGGATGGCGGTGATCCCGAAATGAGACTCCCGTCGTCAGAGCTGTTTGTTATGCAACGGCCATTCCGGCGGGCGTCCATGGGGTCGCTTGGCATATTTCGTGCTACCAGCGGGGCGCCGGCGCTCAAAGGGCGCCATGACGGAACGGGGTATCTATGCGAATGAGCCGGAGCGCCAACCTCCTAACTTCGACCTGCATTCTTGCAACCTGTGTTGTCCTAGGCGCTTGCCGCTTTCCGGGCCAGGGTGGTGGCAAGGCGCCGACGGGCCAGATTGTCGCCACGGTGGATGGCAAGGAGATTACACTCCTTGAATTGCGCGCGGAACTTGGCAGCGCCCATTTCACGGATCCCAAGCAACAGAAGGCCGCCGAGCAGGCCGCGCTGCAAAGGATCGTCGTCCGCAAAATTCTCGCCAAGGCTGCTCGGGACCAGGGTCTCGACAAGTCGCCAACCTTTGCGCTGCAGCACCAGCGCACAGAAGACGCGCTCCTGGACCAGACACTGGAAGAGAATTTCGCCTCCCAGGTGCCGGCACCGACCCGTGAAGAGGCCCAGAGCTTCGTCTCCAGCCACCCCGATATGTTCGCCGAGCGAAAGGTGTTCCTGGTCGATCAGATCCGCATGGCGCCCTCGGTTGACCAGAACCTGGTCAAGCAGATGCAGCCGCTGAACACCCTGGACGCCATCGCCGCCCTGCTGACCGCCAACCATGTCGATTTCAAACGAGGCTCTGACACGCTCGACGCGCTCAGCGTGACGCCGCAGATGGTCGAGGCGGTCATGAAATTGCCGCCGGGCGAGGTGTTCATCTATCCAACCAATGGCATGGTCGTGGCCGATCAAATTAGGGAAACGCACGTGACGCCTTTCCTGGGTGATCCCGCGGTGAACTACGCCATGCAGTTCCTGCGCATCCAACGCACCCGGGAAGCCGTCGGGCGCCAGATGAGCGCGATCCTGACCAAGGCCGCTGGCAAGGTTCGCTACAATGACGCCTACAAGCCGCCCAAGCCCACGCCCGTCGCACCGCCTGCCGCGTCCGCCGCCCCGAAGGCTCCGGCCGGCAAGTAAACATGGTTCTCAAGCCGATTAGAATTGGGCTTCTCTGGCATTCTCCAAACTCCGGCAACCTCGGCGTCGGGGCCTTGACGATCGCCAACATGGCCATCGTCAGTGAGGTGGCGCTCGCGGCGGGTTTTGAGCCGAAGTTCACCGTCCTGGGAATGCGGGATTCGGGCGCGACCTATGTCGCCCCCGAAGCCGCCGATGTCTTTGTGCTCACTTGGCGCACCCTGTTAAGCCCGTCCGGCTTCTGGGCAGCCCTCGGCCGCCTGGACTGCGTTCTGGATATCGGCGCGGGCGACAGCTTCGCCGAGATCTACGGTCCCCGGCGCTTCTTCTTCCTGTGGTTCACCAAAATGCTGACAATCTGGCGGGGGAAGCCTCTGCTCCTGTCGCCGCAGACGATCGGACCGTTCAGCCGTTTTCTCTATAGGGCGCTCGCGGCCGTGGCGATGAACGGGGCCAAGGCAGTCGTGGCGCGTGATCGGGCGTCATTGGACGCAGTCCAGGCAATCGCCCACAAGGCGAAGAGCCTGTTGTCTTTGGATGTTGCCTTCGCCCTGCCCTACGAAGACCAATCCCGCCTGCGCGGCGCCAACGGCAGGCTACGGGTCGGCGTCAATGTTTCGGGACTTCTGTTCAGCGAGGCTGAAACCGGACGCAACCGCTTCGGGTTGGAAGCCGACTACGCCCAGCTTACCCGGCGTTTCGTGGCGGACCTGGCGCAGCGCTCGGACGTGGAGGTTCATCTGTTGGCCCACGTTTTTCAGGGCGGCGAGGGCGCGGACGACGACGGCGCCGCCTGTGACCGCTTGGCGTCCGAGTACCCAGGAACTATTCGGGTCGGGAACTTCCGCGGACCCATGGAAGCGAAGTCCTATATCTCAGGCCTGGATTTTCTGGTGGCCGGTCGCATGCATGCCTGCATTGCGGCTTTCTCGTCGGGCACGCCCGTGGCGCCTGTCGCCTACAGTCGCAAATTCAGCGGCCTGTTCGCCATGCTCGACTATGACTGGATGGTGCCCGTCCGCGGCGCTGACACCGACCAGGCCCTGACCTATCTGCAGGACTGCCTGACGCGCCGGGATGAACTGGCGCGGCAGATCGCCGAGGGAATGGGCAAGGTCGAGGCCCTGTTGGACGTCTACCGGGCTGAGTTGCGCGATTTCCTACCGGCGTCGGTCAAATGACGTTGGCCTATTCGCCCACCGTCCGGCGGGTTGTCCGCGGGCAGCTGTGCACGGGCTGCGGCCTGTGCGCCGGCGTGTCCGACGGCGCAATCGTCATGGAGAACGCCCCGCCGGGCTATGCCCGTCCGCGGCAGGTGGGGCCTGTCCAGCCCAGGGGCGAACAGGTCATCGCGGCCGCCTGCCCCGGCGCGGTGGTGTCACCTTGGCCCAAAACCGCGAAGACCGATCCGGTCTGGGGGGATTGGCGGCAGATCGGGGTTGGTCACGCCGTCGATGAGACCCTGCGCTATCGCGCCTCGTCGGGCGGCGCGGTCACCGCCTTGGCGATCCATGCGATGAACATGGGCCTAGTGCGGCGTGTTCTGCACGTGGCGGCGGATCCGGCCCGGCCCACGGCCAATATCATCGTCTGTTCGGAGACCGCGGCCGACGTCGCCGCCGGCGCCGGTTCACGCTACGCCTCATCATCACCCCTGGCCGATATTCAGCGCCTGCTGTCCGAGGGCGGCCCCTGTGCCTTCATCGGTAAGCCCTGCGATATCTCGGCTATGCGCGGGCTGGCGCGATTGGATCCGCGGGTCGCGGTCCAGGCGCCGCTGCTGCTCTCGTTCTTCTGCGCGGGGGTCCCCAGCGCCAACGCGGCCGATCGGCTACTGACCTCCATGGGGGTCGATCCGCACGAGGTGCAGGCATTCCGCTACCGCGGCAACGGCTGGCCAGGAAATGCGACGGCTTCAACCCGCGACGGCCGCTCCGTCGAGGTCAGCTACGAGCAGAGCTGGGGTGAGTATCTTTCCAAGGAAGTCCAATTCCGCTGCAAGATTTGCCCTGACGCCGTCGGCGGCGTCGCCGACATCGCCTGCGCCGACGCCTGGTACGGCGACGACCGCGGCTATCCCAGTTTTTCCGAACAGCAGGGCCGCAGCCTTGTGGTGGCGCGGACGGAGGTCGGCGACCGCCTGCTCGGCGCCGCCGTCGACGCCGGCGTCATGAGTTTCGAGACCTTAGATATCGGCCAAATCGACCGGATGCAGCCGGCCCAGGCGCGTCGCAAACGCTTGGTGAAGTCCCGGCTGGCGGCGCTAAGCTTGACCTTGCAGCCCTCGATCCGGGCCGAGGGAACCTACATCGATGCGGCGGCGCGCAAGGCTAGCTTGGCCGAGCAGGGCAAGAGTCTTCTGGGATCCGTGCGCCGGATTTTGAGCGGGAGGCGGTGATGAAGCGCGGCGCGTCCAGGAAGCGGTTTTGCACCCCCATCGATTTGCAAAGACCATCATGGTCGCCACAGCGCGTGCGCTCTGCCTCGCGTGGATTTGAAGGGTGCTGGGGATGAGACCTGTTACACTACGCCTGTGCACGCTTGTCGGCTTTATGGCGGTGGGCGGCCCGGCGATGGCGCAGCAGGCCGCGCGGCCGCTTGCCATCAAGCTCGAGGGCGAGGTTGTCTACGACTCCAACGTCGCGCGGACCGATGCGGCGACGGCGGCGCTGCGGGGCCTGTCGCAGTCGGACGTTCACTTCACGCCAGCGGTCGAAATTGACCTCACCCACGCCCTGGGCCGCGAGTCGCTCTTCTTCAGCGGCCGGTTCGGCTACGACTTCTATCATCGCAACCATATTCTCAACCGTGAACGGCTGGATCTTGCCGCCGGAGCCAAGGGCCAAGTGGGCCCGTGCAGCGGCAATGTCCAGGGAACCTACGCTCGCCACCAGAGCGACCTGCAAGACCTGTCGCTTGGCGTTGTCCGAAATGTCGAAAGCCTCTCATCCGTCGGGTTCGACACCCGCTGCGGCCGCCGGATCGGTCTGGCGCCGACGTTCTCGCTCTCCCAGGATTGGGCCACGAACAGCAGCGCGCAGCGTTTGACCTCAAACCATGAGAGCCTCACGGTAACGGGCGGCCTCGCCTATCATCGCCCCAACTTTGGCGATCTGTCAGTCTTCGCCCAATACACAAGGACGCGGTTCCCAAACCGGTTCTTCAATCCGGGACCCAGCGCCATGCAGGATGGGTTTTCGGTCTATAGCGGCGGCGTCCGCTATGATCGCAAGCTGGGCGCGCGGATCGAGGGTGTTTTTGCCCTGTCCTACACCTCCCTCAACCCTACCTCCGCGGCCCAGATGGCCTTCAGCGGCCTGACTTACAGCGCCGACGTCACCTATCGGGCCTCCAGCCGGCTGCAGGCGCACATCAGTCTGGAGCGAGCGGTGAAGCCCTCCAACCGGGTGGGCACTAACTATTCCACCGACAAGACCTACTTTTTGGACGGGACCTACGACCTGGGCTCGCGCATCAAGCTTAACCTGGGTGTTTCGAAGAGAACCCAAAGGTACGTCGGCTCGGCCCTCGTCAGCGGGGTCGACCTTACGGCAGCGGACATAAAAACTGTTTATGGATCGGTCACCTACAAGGTCGGGCGCCGCATTACCTTGAATTTAGACGCCCGCCGCGAGTGGAGAGATGCGCCCGTTGCGGCATTCAGATATGCGAGTACGCGCGTGGGACTTTCAGCCGGGCTGGCCTTTTGACGGGCGGCCCTGGAGTTCGTGAATGACGAGTATGCGGTTGATCTCGAAGGCGCTGATCTTGCTCGCCCTGTTCGTGGTCGCGCCATCGATGGCGCGGGCCCAGGCGACGACCACCAGCCCGGGCGCGCAAGCCTCGCCCGACCAGACCTATATCCTTGGCCCCGGCGACGTGATCGAAGTTTCGGTCCTGGGTCGCACGGACTTTACCACCCGCTCGCGGATCGGCGCGGACGGGACCCTTCAACTGCCCTACCTGGGTCCCGTCAACGCGAGCAACAAGACCTCTAGCCAACTGGGCGACGCCGTCGCCGGCGCCCTGGAGAAGGGCGGCTTCTTCGCCCACCCGATCTTAAAGGTGGATATCGTCTCCTACGCCAGCAGGTATGCCATCGTGCTGGGCTCAGTTGGCAGCCCAGGTTTAATACCAATCGATCGGCCATACCGCCTGTCGGAAATCCTGGCGCGAGTCGGTGGAGTTAAGGAAGGCGCTGCAGACTTTGTGATCCTTCGTTCCGAAAAAGGCGAAGAACGCCGTCTGTCAATTAGCACGCTGGCCACCGGCGACGCGTCTCAGGACCCGTTTGTTTCGCCCGGTGACAAGGTATTCAGTCCGCTTGCCGAGGTTTTCTACATCTCCGGGCAGATTAAAAGTCCCGGTTCGTTCCCCCTTCGGGCGGAGATGACTCTACGGATGGCGATATCACGGGGCGGTGGTCTTACGGATATAGGCAGCGACCATAGCGTCAAGATTACCCGGAAGGGTAAGAAGCTCGACAAGGTAGACCTTGATGACCAAATACAATCCGGTGACGTAATAGTGGTTGGCGAGAAGCTCTTTTAGGCGGGCAATAGCACTTGAGGTAATTAGATGAGCATATTGCAATTTCTGAGAATTGTTTGGTCGGGAAGACTCATAGTGCTCGTCGCGACCAGTTGCTGTTTTGTCGGTGCAATTGGAGTTATTCTTCTTCTGCCCGCCCGATGGGAGGCTAAATCCAGGGTATTAATGAATTTGCTCAAGCCGGATCCTGTGACAGGTCAAATCATAGCTGGCCCTGCATCTCGTGCATACGTCGCAACGCAGACGGAGTTAATTAAGGACTACTCGGTCGCCGGTCAGGTAGCCGACCAACTTGGTTGGTTGTCTGATCCAGTGCTGATCAAGCAATACCAAAGTCGCTCTAAGGATGACGTGCGGGATTTCCGGCGCTGGCTTGCGCAAATCGTGATCGCGCGGACCAAAACTCAAGTGGTCCAAGGTAGCAATATTCTGGAGATCACCTACACGGCTACTACCCCGGACCAGGCAGCAAGGGTCGCCGACGCCTTGCGGAAGGCGTATATTGATGCGAGCCTCGCCTTTCGTCGTGACGACGCCAACCGGAACGCTGAGTGGTTTTCGGCCCAGGCTGAAAAAGCCCTAGCCGCTTTGAACGAAGCAGACAAAGCCAAGTCCGATTATGAGCGAACAAATGGTATTGTCATGGCGGACGACAAGACGGACATCGACAGCGCGCGGCTTCGCGCGCTTACTGGTCAAGCTGGGACCTCGGCGCCGGCAGCCTCAGTCACAGCACCCGTATCATCAGCTGCCAGCGTGCAGCTTGCCCAAATTGACGCTCAAATTGCCCAACAGTCACAGATCCTGGGGCCAAACCATCCAGAACTGCAAGACTTGCGAAATAAGAGGGCTTCGATCGCTGCTCTTGTTGCGCAGGACCAGCGGACACAACGTGCGTCCGCAGGAGCGTCGGCGAGCGCAGCCGCGGCCGGTATGGGCGCTTTGGATCGCGCAGTTGCAACGCAGAAAGCTCGAGTTCTTGCCCAAAGTGACAAGATCCAGAGGCTTAACCAGCTCCAAGCAGAAGTTGATTTACGCCGAGATCAATACAATAAGACCGCGAGCCGTGTTGCAGAGTTGCGCCAAGAGGGCGCCATAGCTGACGTTGGCCTGCAGCCACTCGGGAGCGCGGTTGTTCCCCAAAGCCCCTCATTTCCCAATATACCACTTATTATCGTGGGCTCGCTGGGACTCGGCATGGCAACTGGGATCTTGATATCGTTGCTTATGGAGATGCTTCGGCGGAGGGTACGCGGTGTCGAAGACCTTCAGACGTTCTTTGACATTCCGCTGTTAGCAGTTATCGCACCGCCGCCGCGTGAACCGACATCATCGCGCCGAATGGTGTTTGGTCGTTCCTCGCGTAGTAATCCCTTGCAGGCGTAACAATGAAGATTGACAAAGCAGCGGAAAAGGCAGCGCGCTCGGCAAGTTCATTGGCTGTCGATTCAGGAGAATTTCCGACCAAATCGAATTCGGCGCCGCTATCCGAGCTGGTTACCCTTTCGGAACAGGGCGGCCGGCAGGCGGAAGCTGTTCGCGCCCTCCGGACGCACATCGTCGCCCAGCATCTTGATGAAGGGCGCAGGGCCATTGCGCTTTGCGCCGCGAGCAGCGATGTGGGTTGCACCTTCACTGCCGCTAACCTTGCCGTCGCCCTGTCACAGATCGGCATTAAGACCATTCTGATCGACGCGGATCTGCGCGCGCCGGGGGTGGACCGGTTCCTGCCCGGGCCTACGGCCCAGCGTGGTTTGGCTCAATTCCTGGACTCTTCGGATGGGATTTTCAGCGACTACATCGCCGCCGACATCCTCCCGGGCCTTTCGGTCATGTATGCCGGCGGGGCGGCCAGCAATCCGCAGGAGCTTCTGGCCGGCGAGCGTTTCCGTGAATTGATGGAAGCCTGCATGCGCGACTTCGACGCGACGATCGTGGACACCCCGCCAGCGAACACCTCCTCTGACGCCCGGCGCATCAGCACCGTGGTCGGCTACAGCCTCATCGTCACCCGGCGCAACGTCACCTTCATCAATGACGTGAAGACCTTGATCAGCCAACTTCAGGGCGATCACGCCAAGGTCGTTGGCACCGTTCTCAACGAGGCCTGAACAGGATGACGGTCTCGCCGACCCGGACCGCGCGGCGGTTCGACTTCACCTTCGGCGGGGCCTGGCCGCTTGTGCTCGGCTTCGCCGTGCTGGCGATCCCAACCCTCGTGTCGCTGGCGCAACAGACCTGGTCGCAGGAGTTCCGCGACCATGGGCCCATCGTCCTGGCGACGGGGGCCTGGGTGCTTTGGCGGCAGGCCCCGGAGTTTCGTCGCGCGGCCGATCCAGGCCGGGTGTGGCTGACCATGGTCGTCCTGGCCGGGTCATTGATCGCCTACGTCTTCGGCCGGGCCTACGACTTCATCACCCTTGAGGTAGGCGGCCTCTACGGTGTCGGCCTCGCCATCCTGCAGTCGCGCTTCGGCGTGCCCGTGATGGTCAAGAACTGGTTTCCGCTCTTCTATCTGGCTCTGTCCATCCCGCCGCCTAGCTTCCTGCTGGACAGCATCACCGCGCCGCTGAAGCGCTTCGTCTCCATGATCGCGACCAATGGCTTGCATGACATTGGCTACCCGGTGGCGAGGGAGGGGGTCACGATCTTCGTGGCGCAATACCAACTCCTGGTCGAGGACGCCTGCTCCGGCCTGAATTCGATCATCGGCCTGATCGCCATCAGCCTTCTCTACATCTATCTGATGCGGGGTTCGTCCTGGCGCTACGCCGTCTTCCTGACCTTCCTGGTCATACCGATCGCCATTGTCGCCAACATCCTGCGGATCGTGACGCTGGTTCTGTTGACCTACTATTTCGGTGATGAGGTTGCACAGGGCTTCATCCACTTCACGGCCGGCCTGTTCCTCTTCACCGTGGCGCTGGCGCTCGTGTTCGCCATCGACAGCCTGATTTTCCGCTTTCTCAATCGGCGAGGGGGGCGGTCGTGATCTCGCGCCGGGATGTTCTGATCGCCTCCGCCTGCGCCGTGGCCGGCGGCGCCGCCTTGGCGCTGAAACCGCGCCATCACGTGGCCCTCATCGGCGCAAAGACAATGGATGTCATCGTGCCGCGCACGGTTGGCGCCTGGTCGTCCCGTGATGTCGGCGACCTCGTCGCGCCGAAGACCGAGGGCAGCCTGATGGCCAAGCTCTACAGCCAGACGGTGCAGCGTATCTATCAGGATGCTTCCACCGGCGCCGAAGTGATGATGCTGCTAGCCTACGGCGACACCCAGTCCAACGACCTGCAGCTACATCGACCCGAGGTCTGCTATCCGGCGTTCGGCTTCGCCATGTCCGACAGTCGCCCCGTGCAGCTTCCCTTGGCGGGCGCCGCGACCCTGCCTTCGCGGCAGCTGGTGGCCAATGCCCCGGGGCGGCGCGAATGCATCGTCTATTGGTCTCGCCTGGGCGAGTTCCTGCCCATCAATGGCAACGAGCAGCGGGCCGACCGTCTGCGGACAGCCATGCGGGGCGTGGTCGCCGACGGGCTCCTGGCGCGGTTCTCGATGTTGGGGTCGGACCCTGTGGAGGTGTTTGGAACCCTGGAAGCCTTCATTCCGTCCTTGCTTCGCACCGTGGCCGCCGACCAGCGCGCCGTTCTGATCGGCACGGAACGGGCCATGGCCATGGCTGCGGTATCCGCCAAGGCATGATCACCAGCGCGCGGGCCGTTTGCGCCACGCCCGTAACATTCCCGCGGACGAACGGCCGCGAAGTCGCCGCCGTCTACTGATTGAAAGTTCTTATGAGCGCGTCAGACACCAGGCCCGACCCGATTCAGATCTGCGCCCGGTTCGCCGCATGGTCGCTGGCCGCCTTCATCATATTCACCACGCTCTCGCCCATCGGGCTCCGCCCGGAAACCGGCGCGCCGCCTTCCATCGAACGGTTCACGGCCTTCTTCGTTCTGAGCGTCGCGTTTGGCCTTGGCTATCCGGCCTGGCGGCGCTGGGCCGTGGTCGGGCTGGTCCTGGCGGCCGTCCTTCTTGAAGTCGCCCAGGAACTCGCCCCTTCGCGTCATGGGCGGGTCATAGACGCGGCGGTGAAGGCGTTCGGGGCGCTCAGCGGCGTCGCTTTCGCCGCGGCGCTCGACCACGTACGAACCCGCCTCGCGCCAACCCGGTAGCGCCCTGGTTCCGCGATCGACGCCGAGACCGATCGCTGCCGAGCGGGTCTACACCCTTTCGCCTTCAGGCTGAATCGGGTTGAGCGGAGACGCCCAGACACTAGAAATCTTGGCGACAAAGCAGGGACGACGACTTTCATCATCCCGCAAAGCCCGGGGGGGCTGGACGAATGAACGCGCTGAAACGGGCCGCCAGCCTGACTGGGGTCGCCACGATAATCCTCGCCTGCGCCACTCAGGCCTTGGCCGGGACCGTAACCCTGGGCGACGCCTACACCGGCGGCAACAATACCTACAACGCTCCGAACGACGTGATCGGCCCGGCCAATGTCTTCGACATCGTGGACGCCGTCGTGTCTCGGGTCGGCCCCAACGGCGATGACCTTCGGGTGACCATCGACACCTACTACGCCGGCGTTCCCGGTACGGCGGCGGCCGACGGGACCGGTTACGGCGCCCTGTTCCTGACCCCTGGCCAGAACAGCTGGCATCCAGCGGGTAGCGCATCGGACGGATACTCGCTGGACACCTACGCGAGCGGGGAATGGGCCTACGCCTTCGTCGTGCCACAGACGCCGGGGTTCGGGGCACAGGCAGGGGCCGGCCAACTCTACGCGACCACGGCCGGCAGCGTGGTGATGTCGAATGTCTACGGCAACACCGTCACCGCCCCCTATTCGGGCAACCCGGGCTACTATTTCCGCGCTGACCAAGCGGTGCAGTTCAATCCCACCGGACAGGCTGTCGCCAACACGTCGGGCTCTTGGTCGGTGACTCCCGGGATCGGCGGCGGCCCTGGCAAGATCACCTTCGACATCCATGACAACCACACCCTGGGGGACAACTTCTCCCTCTCGTGGGCGATGACCTGCGGCAACGACGTGATCCAGGGCCTGGTCTCCAGCGTGCCGGAGCCGTCCACCTGGGCGATGATGATCCTTGGCTTTGGCATGATGGGCACGGTCCTGCGCCGGCGACGCGTCGCCGCCCTAACGGCCGCGTCCTCCGTTTAGCGCGTCACGCCGGACCGCTCCGCCAGGGAACGGTCAACCAGGCCGGGTCCCTGAAGGCGTCGCACGCTCCCCGGCACAACCTCTGCAATGGAGAACCGCGAGGAACGCGGTTGTTCCATTTTGGTGGTTCCATGGACCCTGTCATCGACTCTCCGGTTCGGGTGCGCCTGCTCGGCGCCAACGTCGACATGGTGACCTCCCAGGATGTCCTGGGTTTCACGCAGCTGTGCATCGACACCAGCCGCAAGGCGATTGTTGCCAATCACAACGCCCATAGCCTGGCGCTCCTGCGACGGGACCGCATCATGCGGGTCCTCTACGCCATGGCAGATATCGTCGAGATCGATTCCATGCCGCTGATCGCCTGGGGGCGGCTTCTGGGTGAGCCTCTGGATGGGCGGCATCGCTGTACCTACCTGGATTGGCGGGAAGATTTCTGGCGGCTGGCCCAGATCAATGGCTGGCGTGTCTTCTACCTGGGCGGCAAGCCCGGCGTGGCGGCGGCGGCGGCTGACAACATTGAGCAGCGTTGGCCCGGAGTGACGATCGGTGTCCATCATGGCTACTTCGATCACGACGAACAGTCGCTCGAGAACCGAGAGGTTCTTGAAACTATAAACGCTTTTGCTCCCGACGTGTTGATGGTCGGGTTGGGCATGCCCATTCAGGAACGCTGGGTGACGTTCAACTATGATCGCATTGAGCGAGGCGTGGTGTTCACGGTGGGCGGCGCGTTCGACTACGAGGCGGGCGTACAAGCCACGCCGCCCCGCTGGATCGCGCAGCTTGGCTTTGAGTGGCTCTATCGCCTGGCCACCCAGCCCGGCCGGCTATTCGGGCGATATTGCATCGAGCCCTGGCGCCTGGCGCCGATGGCTTTGGAAGACGTTTTCAGTCGCATTGGTTCCAAAGAGTCCCAGACCCGGAGCCGTCAGCGAGGTCGAACCAGCGGCGCCCCCCGCGGCCAGCAGCTCAAGACAACCTAGAAAGGCTTCGGCGTTCTGACCCACCGTCCTCGGTGAATGAGTTGAGAAACCCCCGCCGTAACAAGCGAGAGTAATCCCAAGGGGATAAAGAGCACCAGCCAGACCAAGCCAATGAATAGAAGATGCAGGCCTGATAGCGCGCGCTCGCCTCCGGAGAGGTGATCGTTCCCAACGGGCCGGTAGTTGGCGACCTGGCTGCGAGCCATAGACGAAATCCTGTAGCGCCCCGCAAGGTTAACAAACAAAGGTCTTGGCGACTAGCTCCAAGGTCGAGTGTTAACCGCTATGGTCAAGGTTTAGCGCACGCCCACCGGCGCGATTTGACCAGCCGATAGATGACTTAAACCCATCCTAACCAACCGCACCAGGGGCAGCTCCACCAGACGGTAGAGGCCATATGAAACAATGACGGTGATCAGGATGGCGACGATGAAGGCAAGGTCGGGCGCCAGGCGCTGCATGAGGTGAAGGCGCATCAGCGGCGCCTCGATGTGCACGTGCGCCAAGTATAGCGTGTAGGAAGCGTCGCCCATGGCCGCCAGGGGTCCAAAGGACAGAGGCGTTGTCCGCTCGAGCGCGGCGCATCCCGCGATCAAGGCGGCGCATGACGCCGCCACGAGACTACCAAAAGCGTCGCCCAATCCATCGTCAACGAACACGCCGCAGAGGCCAAGTCCCAGAATGCCGGAGCTGATCAAGGCAATGCTGGCCGTCAGCTTGACGCGCGCGTGAAGCCAGCACGCGAAAATGCCGAAGAAAAAGTTCATGCAAAGACGAGACGTCCAGACCCCCACAACACTCTCCGTGGATGTGGTGTGATTTAGGACAATCAAGACAGCAGCCCAGACGGCAAACACGGCGATTCCAAGACGTTTGCTCACGATCAAGACTGCGAAGAGGGCGTAGAAGGCGATTTCGTAGAATAACGTCCACGCCACATTCAGCGGAGTTGGCGTCTCGGTCAGGCGGATCAGCGAAACCACCGAGATCCAATCCCACGCCCTCGTCGGCAGGGGGGAGTGGCCAAAGCCCGCGAGCCCAACCACGACCACGGCCACCGTAAAGACCCAGTAGATCGGATAGACACGCGCAAAGCGGTTTCTCAAATAACGCCCCAGACGCGCGGGCTGACCGATGTCCGCAGCGTGGGCATAGAAGATAATGAAGCCCGACAGGACAAAGAAGAAATCCACCCCGGCGTTTCCATGTCGGGATAGTCGCGAAAGAACCGACTGACCTTGTGGGATGATCGAAGAAAGATGGAATGCCGCAACGGAAAGAGCGGCGATGGCGCGGCCAGCTTGAAGTGACTTAAGCATGACTTTCCATGGGCGGGCGGCGAGCAAATCGGCTTAGCCACTGGGTTGAGCCGGGGCAAGAAGTCATTGTCGATGGGACCGCGTTCGTCGGCGAAGTCAAAACTAGCGTCGAGGGACTTTGAACCTACAAGTGACCCCCACGACGACAAAAGGCGCCCAAGTCATTTTTGACTTAGGCGCCTCGTCGCTGAAGGGCAACTTGCCTAGGCGAATGCAGCGGTCGCCGAACGGCGCCGCCGAAGCATGAGGCCCAAGCCGCCAATCCCCGTCAGCATTAGAGCCCAGCTAGCCGGTTCGGGAATCGCGGAGATCGATACATTGTCGAGCGCCGGCCCGAAAGCTGATTTGGTGCCGCTTGAAAACGTAAGCGTCGACAGGTTCGAATTTGCAGTAAATTGGTAGAAAATCTTCGTCCAGCCCAAGCTCGCGTCGCTGTGCCCCGCGACGCTAAACAAATCCACCTGACCAGGTTCCCCAGTAACGTCGGTGATGAGAGTTTTCGTAACTGGGCTACCATCTGGATTGCCTGCCAAGTCAAAGCTAAGCAAATAAGTCTGGCCTGCCGTGGTGGCGAACGATTGGGATATGGAACCTGCCGCCAAGGCGCTCAGATCCAAGCTGTAACTGCCGTCAGAAGGGACCCAGTAGGACTTGATGTAGTCGATGCCTTTTCCGCCGACCTTCCAGCCCGTGATCGCGGTACTATTGGCGCCCAGCGTCACGAAACCCTGAGAGGCCAGTGCCGCAGATTGGGCCCGCGTCAGAGACGATGATTCAAAGCTGCCATTGATGATCGTCGCGGCGCTCGCTTCCGCAGCTCCTGCCACGACCGCAAGGGCGACGAGGGCGCCAGTGATAACCTTCATTTTCCGTCTCCAAGGTCTAGGTTGCGAGAGGAGGTCCGCAACTAGTTAACTCGTGCTTACCTTAAGAAGCTGGATTTCACAATTCGGATAACCCCGGAAAGTGTCTATCGCGGCGCTGGCGTTAGAAGTTCCTGGAATGTGGTCAGACATTAGGCGCCGGTTGCTTCAGGGCGTGCGGCGCCAAGCAAAAAAGCGAACGGCGCAGGCGAACAATTCGATATTGCCGGCTCCAGATCGCCTTTGCGCAGCTCAGTGGACCAAGGACGCTCAAACATTGAGGGTGGGCGCGAGTTCGATTCAGTGGGCAGGGTGTCTTTTAGGCCCAGATCTGATGTGGCGGAACAGCGAACCGAGCCCGAAAAGTCCGATGAGCATCATCGCCCAGGCGGTCGGCTCGGGGACCGGGGTGGCTATAAAGCCGTGTCGGATCAGGTCCGCGTCATAGTAGATCCCGGAGACCACGCCCTTGCTGTTGATCCCGTAGGCGATCGTCGCGCCGTTCACAGCCAGGGGGTCATCAAGTGGGCTGAACACGCCGGCTCGGTCCACGAATCCATGCAGCGTGCCGCCGGTGGCATAGAGTCCCGCCAGGTCGCCGACGTCATTGATCCCGTAGACCGCGGTGCCCTGGTTTCCGAGGGGGTGGTCGACGGTGGTATAGACGCCGCCTGCCTCGACGAAGCCGTGTGGCGTGCCCGACTTCACGTACCAGCCGGCGACTGTGCCGGCGTTGTTGACGCCTTCGGTGATGGTCTGGTCGGTGGCGGAGGGGGCAGACAGGGTGGTGAAGACGCCGCCCACATCCACGAAGCCGTGCGGGCCGCCATTCTCATAGGTCCCGGTCACCGCACCGACGTCGTTAAGGTAGTAGCCAAAAGTGGCGTTCACCCCTGAGGGGGCGTCGAAGGCGGCGAAGCTTCCCGCGGTGTCCACGAAGCCGTGAGCCCCCTTGCTGTCCGCGAAATAGCCGGACACAACGCCAGCGTTGTTGATGCCAAAGGCATGGGTCGTGCCTGGCGACGCGGCTGGGTTGTTCACCGGGGTGAAGACGCCGGCGGCGTAGACGTAGCTGTGCGCCCCGTTGGCGTCGAAGTAGGACCCGGTGACAGCGCCTGCGTTGTTTATGCCATAGGTGAAAGTGCCCGCCGTCGCGCCAGGGGCATCAATGGTGGTGAACACATAGGAGGCTGCTGCCGCCGTTGTTCCGCAGAGGAGCGCGGAGGCGCTGGCTGCCGCAGCCAACCCAAGACGCGTGATTTTCCTAGACATTACAGCCCCCCACGGCCGGCGGCCAAGACCGCCCGATCGCGTTTTGCGATCGCTCGATCTTGGTCTGTTCGACCGTAGTCTATCGCTTCACGGCTCCAGCGGACTTGGACCAGGCGGAACCGTGGCTAGGACAGTATGGCCCTCAAGGGCGTCGCTGGATCTGCCGTGAACAGCAAAACGCCGGCGGTTTTGCAACCGCCGGCGCTAGTTCAAACTCAATGAGATCAACGCCCTAGGCTGAGGCGCCCACGGCGACACGCCTGCGCCGCAACGCCGCGCCCAGGCCCCCGAAACCAACCAGCATCAGCGCCCAGGTCGCGGGCTCCGGAACGGCGGCGGAGTCGAACTCGGTGACGAGCGCGCCGACGCCCTCGTGATAGCCCCGGTGCTTGACGTGGTAAGCGCGCAGGGTTTCGAGACCTGTGTAGTCGGCTTCGAAGTAGCCGACCCCCGGACCGTTCGGGATCTTCGCCTGGTCAGTGACCTTGATCTCCATCACCAGGTCCCCGAGGGACGGGTCATAGGTGAAGGTCGATCCGGCGATGGTATAGGTGTTGGCGGCGAAGGGACTGGAGCCGCTGTAGAAGGTCTGGGTGTTGCTCAGAGTGATCGGGAATTTGGAATTCAGCGGCGAGGTCGTCGTGGAGAAGGTGATGTCGTAGTTGCCCGAAAGCAGCTGCGGCGCTGGCGCGCCGGCCCAAGCGAAGAAGGTGATCGCGTCGAAGGTGATCGGCCCGGAGAAGGCGCTGGCGGCGTAAATCTGCTGATAGTCGATCGCCAAGCCCGTGGAAGAGCGGCTGTCGTTGCAGGCGAAGGGATAGCAGTTCCCGGAATCGAACTGGCCCACGGTCGTCGAGGCTGACGCACTGGAAGCGCCTAAGCACGTCGCCAGAAACGCGGCTGCGATCAAAACGGATTTCGCGTTCAAGGTCATGGTCCCCACCCATGAGGCCGCCGAGGCCTCACACGACACTCACCGAACGCAAGGTCCAGTGGATAAGCAACTGACGACGCTACAGAAGTGATCAGCCCCCGCTGGGCCGCGGCGGCCGTATTAATCACTCGCTAACGCTTTTGTCTAGGGGTGTGCAAATTGATTCGCGTATTGGCAAGTATTTTAACCGTCTGACACTTTGTTCAGCAGTTGTGATGATACCGGCGGCGCCACGGGATCTTGGTCGGGTGATGGACGCGGCGGATCCGTCCGACCCGAGCGGGTTCGCGTCCGCTACGAGCCGCCGGCCCTGGCTCACCACCGTCGGAGGCTAAAACCTATGAAGCCGACGCCCGCGATCAGCAAAGCCCAGGTCGATGGCTCGGGAAGCGCTTACACCGTGAGGGAGAAGCGCTTGCCGACGCTATCGGCCCCTATCACACCGTCGAGGGCGAAGTAGCCGGCACTTCGTACTGCCAGAAGCCTAATTGCATACCGCCGGCATAGGAGCTCGTCACCCTGCCGGCGAGTGTCGTCATCGATGTGTCGCCACGAATGCTGGGGGAAGCCGCGTTGAACGTATATTCGTCATCGCGCCCCGTGTACTCTACGCCGCCACCAAAGTTCTGATGGATGTCGAAATAGACATAGGCGTTGAATTGTCGTTCGTCGCCAGGAGAGCCACGGCGCTGACCGAACTGACCATCCACCGCAAGAGAAAGCTTCGCGGTGGACCGTCTAAACTCTGCGCCAGACCAAGCAGGCGTCCAGTTGAAAATGCCTGCAACTCGCGTTCGTTTCCGCTTTGCCTTTTGAGCGGCGGGAGGGGGCGCCCAGCAGACTCTTTGGCGCGCCACTTGCAGTTCCGCTCACTGGAGAGTAAACATTGTATTAACTGGGGAATATCGCGTGCGTACCGCTACTGTATTCAATGGCCGCCTTAGGTTTGGGGCTGGGCTGATTTCGGTTTTGGCGGGCACAATCTGCGCCGCCAGTGCGGCGGCTGAGAACTGCATCCCCCTCGATACTGGCCCCGCCCCGGCTCACCACCTTGTCATCGGCGCCGCGCACCACCCTGTTCATCACGTCGCGGCGCGGGCCAAGCGCCACATCCTGCTCGTCAACGCATCTCATCATGCGACGACCGGTGCGGTGACGCATCACAAGGCCCGCGCGAAACACCACACCACCATCCTGGCCCTGGCCGGCCACCCTACGCCCACCCCCGTCAGCCAGGGGACCCGATACTGCGACAACAAGCCGGCGGGCATCCAGATCTCCAGCCTGTCCGGTTCCCCGGTGCTCAATAGTTTCCTGCCGCATTCCGATCCGAAACAGTCGATCGCCGCCCCACCGTCGACGCAGCTGGCCGACGCGCCGCTGGCCCGCGTCGGCGACGCTGTTGACACGGATTTCACCGGCGGACCCGGTGGTGGTTACCCCGGCGGCGACGGAGGTGTGGGCCCGAGCGGCGGTCCCTATGGCGGCCCCGGTGGTGGTGGTGGTGGTGGTGGTGGCGGTGGCGGGCCGCCTGTGGTTCCCCCACCCCCCCCTGTGGTCCCGCCAGTCTCGGCGGTTCCAGAACCGGAAAGTTGGGCGTTGATGATCGTCGGCGTGTTCTTCGTCGGCGCCTTGCAGCGCGCCGCCCGCCGCAAGGCCCGCGCCGAAACGGCCTGATCTCCGCGCCGCCGAACCCAGGGCCGACTGCCGTAGCGGCGTTGAGTAGCCCTCCACCTGCGAGCGGTTTGTCTAGTCTAGGTAATCCAGACCACCGCGCGATGGCGCCTACGGGCTCCGCGCCAGAGTCGTAGAACTGGCGACCGCCGGTTTCGCCCAGGGCGCCGGCTCGACAGTGCGCGTGGTTCCGCAGCCCGGACGTGCGCTCAGTGTTGGATTGGGGCCATGTTTCAACGGCACAGATAGGGACTTTGATCCGTTGAAACACGGCTCTAAGGAACCCATCGTATTTTTGATAGAAACACGCGGATGGAAGGTTAGGTGAGCTGTCGGCCCAATGTCATTGGGCGGACGGTTGGGAAAAGCATGAACGAAAATGGTATCGCGCCCCACAGGCTGTCCGTGGCGCCCATGATGGACTGGACGGACCGCCACTGCCGGATGCTGCACCGGCAGCTGAGCGGGCGGGCGTTGCTCTATACCGAGATGCTGACAACGGGCGCAGTGCTGCACGGCGACCGCGCGCGGCTGATGGGCTTCGACCCGGCCGAGCAGCCGGTGGCGCTGCAGTTGGGTGGTTCAGACCCGGCGGATTTAGCCGCGTCGGCGAGGATTGGCGAGGACCTGGGTTATAGCGAGATCAACCTCAACGTCGGCTGTCCATCGGACCGGGTGCAGAGCGGCCGGTTCGGCGCCTGCCTCATGCGCGAGCCGGAGCTGGTGGCCGATTGCATGGCGGCGATCGGGTCGGCTGTGCGGGTTCCGGCGACGGTGAAATGCCGGCTGGGCGTGGACGACCAGGCGCCGGAGGACAGTCTGTTCCGCCTCGTCGATCTCTGCGCGGCCGCCGGGGTGCGGACGTTCGTCGTCCATGCCCGCAAGGCCTGGCTGAAGGGCTTGTCGCCCAAGGAGAACCGGGACATCCCGCCGCTGGACTATGACATCGTCCATCGGCTCAAGCGCCAGCGACCGGGGCTGACGGTGGTGCTGAACGGTGGCGTGCCGTCGGTGGAGGCGGCGCTTGAGCACCTGAACCATGTGGACGGCGTCATGCTGGGCCGCGCCGCCTATCATGAGCCGGCGCGCCTGGGCGCCGTGGATCGGCTGGTGTTCGGCGCGGCCGCAGCCGATGTCGGCCCCGCCGAGGCCGTCGCGCGATATCTGCCCTACGTCCGCGCCGAACTGGCGCGCGGGACGCATCTGGCAGCCATGACCCGGCACATGCTGGGCCTGTTCCACGCCCGGCCCGGCGCGCGAACCTGGCGTCGCATCCTCACGGTCGAGGGGGCCAAGACCGGAGCCGGGCTCGACGTGATCGAGCGGGCTCTGGCCGCGGTGGAGCAGGCGGGCGCCCGCCTTCCGGCAATGGAGCCGGCTTAGTCCAGTAGGTCGTATGCCGGCAGGGTGAGGAACTCCTCGCAGCGGTCCGACAGGGTCATGGCAGAGAAGATCGCGACAGCCTCGGCGAACCGCCCGTTTGCGTAGCCCGGCAATAGGGTCTTGAGCGTCGTCATTTCTTCTTCCAGCAAGGCCTCGAACAGCGCGGGCGTCACCGTGCGGCCGTCGGCCAGCGTCGCCTTTTGCTGGATCCACTGCCAGGTCTGGGCGCGGCTGATCTCGGCCGTGGCGGCGTCTTCCATCAGGTTATAGAGCGGCACGGCGCCTCGGCCTCGCAACCAGGCCTCGATGTACTGGACGCCGACGCGGATGTTCTCGCGCAGTCCGCGTTCGGTGCGCTCGCCGCGATGCGCCGTCAGCAGGTCTTCACGGCTGACGCGGACGTCCTCGCGCAGGGTGTCCAGCTGGTTGGCCTTGGGCATCAGGCGGTTGAAAACCTCCAGGGCGATCGGAACCAGATCCGGGTGCGCCACCCAGGTCCCGTCGTGTCCATTGGCCGCCTCGCGCTCCTTGTCGGCGCGAACCTTGGCGAAGGCGGCGTCGTTGGCGGCGGGATCGCCCTTGATCGGAATCTGCGCCGCCATGCCTCCCATGGCGAAGGCGCCGCGTCGGTGGCAGGTCTGGATCAGCTTGAGGGAATAGGCCGCCAGGAAAGCCGAACCCATGCCCATCGACGCCCGGTCCGGGGTCAGGGCGTCAGGCTGGCGGCCCAGGCGCTTGATGTAGGAGAAGATGTAGTCCCAGCGGCCACAGTTCAGCCCGGCCGCATGGTCGCGCAGCTCGTACAGAATCTCGTCCATGACGAAGGCGGCGGGCAGGGTCTCGATCAGCACCGTGGCCTTGATGGTTCCGTTGGGCACGGCCAAGGCGTTCTGGGCGAAGACGAAGACATCGTTCCATAGCCGCGCCTCCAGGTGGGATTCCAGCTTGGGCAGATAGAAGGCGGGAGTAGCGCCGGCCATGATCTGGGCGCGGATGTTGTGGAAGGCGTAGAGGCCGAAGTCGAACAGCGCGCCGCTCATCGCCTCGCCGTCCACGCGGACGTGCTTTTCAGGCAGATGCCAGCCGCGCGGCCGCACCATCAGCACGGCGGGCTTCGGTCCAAGGGCGTAAATCTTACCCGTGACCTCGTCGGTAAAATCGATCTTGCCGGCCCAGCGGTCCTTCAGGTTCGCCTGGCCCTCGACCATGTTGGCCCAGGTCGGCGAGGTGGCGTCCTCGAAGTCGGCCATGAACACCTTGGCCCCGGAGTTGAGGGCGTTGATGATCATCTTGCGGTCCACCGGGCCGGTGATCTCTACCCTGCGGTCCAGCAGGTCGGCGGGGATGGGCGCGACTTTCCAGTTGGCCTCGCGCACAGACTCGGTCTCGGGCAGGAAATCCGGCCGCTCGCCGGCGTCCAGGCGTTTCTGACGTTCGATCCGCGCGCCCAGCAGCTGACGGCGGCGGGCGTCGAAGCGGCGGTGCAGCTGGGCCAGGAACGCTAGCGCCAGGGGGGTCAGGATCTCGACGGCGCGCCCCTCCACGGGGCCAACCACCTCGGCGGGGGCCAGGGTTGCGATATCGGCCATGGAACGGCTCCCGGTAGTCCGGCGAACGGGCGTCTCCGCCCAAGCCGTGGTCTCGTGGCTGACTGGAGGGCTCGCGTGGCGGTGACCGATAGACCTGCCGACCCGGTTGGGAAAGGCATGTGTTACCGCGGCCACCGCGAGCTTACCGAAGTTTAAGCCGCCGATGCCGTGAAAGAACTGGCGCCCATCACGCCGGGTGATCAACACTCCCGCAAAACAAGACTTGATTTCATTTGGGAGATTTCGATGGGTGTGGCGTCTTTCACGCTGCGGCGCACGTGCCGCGCACGCCAGGCCAGCGCCTTATGACCGTGGCCGCCTCCCTGCCCAACGAGGGCTCCCTGGGGACCAAGCTGGCCTATGGCGTCGGTTCCATCGCCTACGCCGCCAAGGCCCAGGTGCTGAACCTGCTGCTGTTCTTCTACAATCAATTGCTGGGACTGCCGGCGCACTGGGTCAGCCTGGCCCTCGGCGCCTCGGTGGTCATCGACGCCCTCTGGGACCCTCTGGTGGGCCAGATTTCCGACAATACCCGCACTAGGTTCGGCCGCCGCCATCCGTTCATGTACGCCTCGGCCCTGCCCGTGGCCGGCTGCGTCATCTTGCTGCTCAACCCACCCCATGGCCTCTCGCCCAAGGCGCTGTTCATCTACATGGCCGCGTTGGCTATCGGCGCGCGGATGATGATCAGCCTCTACGAGATTCCCAACACCTCGCTGGTGGCCGAGCTGGCGCCCAACTACGACCGACGGACCAATCTGCTCAGCTATCGCTACTTTTTCCAGAGTATCGGCACCGCCCTGGCGGTGTTCCTGGCCAACTATGTGTTCCTGCGCCCCCACAACGGGGAGCCCGGCCAATTCTACCGCGCCGGCTATGGGCCGCTGGCCCTGACCATCGGTATCGTGATGTTTGTCTCCATTATCGTCTCCAGCCTAGGGACCCACGGCCAGATCAAGCACCTGCGCGTTCCGACACCGCGTAAGGCGTCGGCGGGCACGGTGGCGCGGGAGATCTGGCTGACCATCTCGAACCCCAACTTCCTGGTGCTGGCGGGCGCCGGCATGATCTTCGGGATCACCATTGGCCTGGCTGGCGGGCTCAACTTCTATTTCAACACCTTCCTCTGGGGACTGAGCACCAAGCAGATCGGGACTATCCAGCTATCCGCCCTGGTCAGCGCCATTCCCGCGGTCTTCCTGGCGCCCATGGTGGCGCGCCAATTTGGCAAGAAGCGCGCCTGCATCACCCTGTTCTTCATGGCCATTTTCACCCTGGCCGCGCCGATCAGCGGCAAGCTGCTGGGCGTCATGCCGCCCAATGGATCGGGAGCGCTCGTGGCGCTGCTGCTGGCCGATCACATGCTGGTTTCAGCGCTGGCGCTGATGGGCTTCATCATCGTCACCTCGATGATCGCCGACATCGTCGAGGAGACCGAACTGCGGACGGGGCGCCGTTCGGAAGGGCTGCTGTTTGCGGCCGACACCTTCCTGCAGAAGGTCTCCACCGGCGTGGCCACCATCCTGCCAGGGCTGATGATCACCTATGTCGGCCTGCCTGCGAACTCGCGGCCCAAGACCGTGGATCCGGCGATCATGATCCACCTGGCCTCGCTTTACCTGCCCATCGCCATCGGACTGATGCTGTGTTCGACCATCTGTATTTTCTTCTACCGGATCGACCGCGCCAAGCATGAGGACAACCTGCGCCGCCTGGCTGACGCCGCCGCGGCGGCCGAGCGGGTAGACGAAATTTACGGCGGTCCCCTGGACCCGGCCGCCTGACAGGTCGAAGTCGCCGCACCCACAAGTCTCGACGTGCGGTCTGCGGAATGTGACACTGGGCGCATAAGGACGTTCACAAGGCGGCATTTCATGAGCCGCTGAAGCGGCTGGCGGCTCGAACGGGCTGAAAGCCGCTTCTAACATTCTGTATTCGGGGCGTATTCCATCGCCGGGCGGCGCCCTGGGGAGCTTGAGATGTTTCACGGCCGGGTCGGCATATTCGGACAGGGCGATTCTTGGGATTCGCACCACGCGGTCCAGGATGGGCCGCGATCGGCGGAGCACCGCTGATGGACGCCAAAACCCCCACCACAGATCAGTCTCTCGATGATCGTACCGCAGGCCCTTCCGGCGGCGCTCGCCCTCCTGCCGGCGGCCCGCCGCACATGCGCGGCAAGCGCAACCTGACCGAAGGGCCGATCACCAAATCGCTGCTGATTTTCTCGCTGCCGGTGCTGGGGGGAAACGCGCTGCAATCGCTGAACCTCACCGCTAATCAGATATGGGTCAGCCACACCCTGGGCGAGCGGGCGATCACGGCGCTCGGTAATTCCAACCTCGTCATGATGTTGATGCTGGGCTCGATCTTCGGCGTCAGCATGGCCGCCAATATCCTGGTCGCCCAGTCCGTGGGCGGCGGCAACATGGCCATGGTCAAGAAGGTGATGGGCACCGCCACGACCTTCTTTTTCGGCCTGGCGGTGATCCTGGCTCTGACCGGCAGCCTCGTGGCGCCCTACATCCTGGACCTGATGCGCACGCCGATGGAGGCGCGCGCCGACGCCATCTCCTACCTGCGCATCGCCTTCAGCGCCGTGCCCTTCATGTACTTCTTTGCTTTCATGCAGATGGCGCAGCGGGGGGCGGGGGATTCCACGACACCGTTCTGGTTCATGCTGTTGGCCGTGGGGCTGGACATCGTCCTCAATCCCCTGCTGATCCTGGGCATCGGACCGTTCCCACGGATGGGCGTGGCCGGTTCGGCGACCTCGACCCTGATCGGCCAGGGGGTCGCCCTGGTCTGCCTGATCGTCCACCTCTATCGTAAGAACAGCATCCTGCTGCTGCGGCCCGGTGAGTTCCACCTGCTCAAACCGGACTTCGACATCATGCGATCGCTGGTCACCCGGGGCATTCCCATGGGCATCCAGATGTTCGTCATGACCGGCGCGGGCATGGTCATGCTGGGCTTCGTCAACCGCTATGGCATCGTCACCTCGGCGGCCTATTCGATCTCCTCGACCATCTGGAGCTATCTGCAGATGCCGACCATGGCCATCGGCGCCTCGGTGTCGTCCATGGCCGCTCAGAACGTCGGGGCGGGGCGGTGGGACCGGGTGGCGAAGATTGCGCGGTCCGGCGTGATCTCCGGGTTGGTGGTCACCGGGACCCTGGCGACGGTGCTCTACGTCTTCAACAACCTGGTCCTGTCGCTGCTGCTGCCCAGGGGGTCGCTGTCGATCCCCGAGGCGCACCACATCAACATGCTATCGCTGTGGGGCTTTGTGGTCTTCTCGATCACCTTCGCCCTGTCCGGCGTCGTGCGGTCGACCGGTGCGGTCTGGGTTCCCTTGGGCATCCTGGCCTTTTCCATGGTCGGGGTGCGGATCCCCGTGGCGCTGATCCTGCAGCCGCACATCGGCGAGGACGCCATTTGGTGGAGCTTCCCGGCGGGGACCATCACCTCGGCGGTGCTCACCAGCCTCTATTATCGCTTCGGGGGCTGGCGGAAGTCGCGGATGCTGCAGAGCGGGGCATTCGGCCAGGCCAGCGACGCCGGCGTCTCCACCCCGGCCATGGATCCGCCCGAAGAGGACGAGGAAGCCGCCGAGGCCATGGCCGCCAGCCGTCCGGCGGCCTGAGCCATGGCCGACGGGTCCATCGTCGTCACCGCCAAGTACGGGCGCAAGCGCGACACCATCCTGGCCGCGGCCACGGAAATCCTCAATCGCGAGGGGGTCAAGGGCATGACCCTGGCCAAGGTCGCGCAGCAGGTCGGCCTGATCACCACCAGCGTCACCTACTACTTCAAGAAGAAGGAGGAGCTGGCCGCCGCCTGCTTCCTCAAGGGCCTAGAGCGCATCGCGGCGGTCGTGGCCGAAGCCTCCATGCATCCAACGCCCTCGGCCCGCCTCTACGCGCTGCTGGACCTGTACCTGGCCATGAAGCGACGGGTGGCCGAGGGCGCCGAGCCGGCCATCCCGGTCTTCAGCGATATCCGAGCCTTGACCCCGGACTATCAGGGCCCGGTGCTGGAGGCCTATCTGTCCCTGTTCCGCGATATCCGCGGCCTGCTCAGCGAAAGCGGCCGGCGGGGCAAGGCGCCGGGCACCGCCTTTACCCAGATGGTGCTGGAACAGCTGCATTGGCTGCAGGCCTGGGCGCACCGCTATGAGCTCGACGAGTTCCCCCTGATCCGCGATCGGATGCACGACATCCTGATGCATGGCCTGGCGCCGGCCGGCGCGGCCTGGGCGCCGCGGGCGATGGATCCGGCCAGGGTCGCCCCCGCCGTTGAGGCCGGCGCCGGCCAGCGCGAGGATTTCCTGTTGGCGGCGACGCGGCTGATCAATCAGCAGGGCTATCGCGGCGCGTCGGTGGACAAGATTTCAGCCTCGCTGAACGTCACCAAGGGTTCCTTCTACCATCATCACAGCGCCAAGGACGACGTGGTGGTGTCCTGCTTCCACCGCTCGTTCCAGGTGGTCCGAAACGCCCAGGACGCGGCCTTGGCGCTGCCGGATGCGGACGCGTGGACGCGCCTGGCTTCCGCAGCGGCCGCCCTGACGGAGTTCCAGCTTTCGCCGCGCGGACCGCTGTTGCGCACCTCGGCCCTCAGCGCCCTCCCGGAGGGGATGGGCGCGGGCATGGTGGACATCTCCAACGCCCTGTCCGAGCGCTGGGCCAGGATGATCTCCGACGGGGTGGCAGAGGGCTCGGTGCGGCCCGTGGACCCTTTCATCGCCGCCCAGATGTTCAGCGCCGGCCTCAACGCCGCCGCCGACCTGCCGGTCCTGCTGGGCGGGGTCAGCGCCCGGGAGCTGGTGGATATCTACGCCCGGCCCATGTTGGTGGGCCTGGCGCTGGAATAGGGCTTCAGGCCTCCCAGCGCCGGGCGAAGTCCACCACCTGTTGCGCCACGGTGCTCACCTGCCAGGCGTCGCGCTTGTCCTTAAACTCGCCGGCTTCGTCGTACAGGCCTTGGGCGCTGTTCAGGGTCGCGCCCAGAGGGGTCGGCCAGCCACGCATGGCATGGATGATCCCGCGCAGCGCCGCCAGGGTGGACCCTGCCGCCTGCCAGCCATCCGCCGCCACGATCAAGCCCACCGCTCGGCCGTCGAAATAGGGACGGCGGTCTTCTCGCAGGCCTTCCAGCGTATCCAAGGCGTTCTTCACCAGCCCGGAGATGGAGCCGTGATAGCCGGGGCTGGCGACGATGACGCCATCCGCCTCGCTCACAGCCTTTAGGAAGTCCGTGGCGCCGTCGCAGTCGGGCTCGGAGGGGTTGTAGATCGGCAGGCCCGCCAGGAACGGACCGTCGAACAGGCGCGTATCGGCGCCCGTGGCTTCGGCGGCCTCCAGAGCCTTCTTCAGGGCCCTTTCGCTTGAGGAGGAGGATCGGACTGTGCCGCCCAGGCCGACAATGAACGGGCGGCGCCCGACTGACGTACTCAAACCTTGTTACCCCCTGGGTGCGGCGGTTCTCGCTTCGGCACTGTCTATAGCCCCCGCTTCACGGCCTTGTCTTTACGGGAAGGGACCGGATGTTGACCGAGCGCGCATGGCGGCGACGAGGTGATGGGCGGCGCCGCGGAAGCATCCGCCTCGCACACCCGTTTCAGCTCAGCCTTCGCTGTCTTGCTGTTCGCGATGCGCGGCAGGACGCAAACGAAAAGGAGGCGGCCCAGGCCGCCTCCTCACGCACGACTTGCGCCGTGAAACGCTCTTCGTCGAACTGAACCTAAGCCGGAGCTGTTTCCTTCGCCGCCTTGGCGTTGTCAGCCTTCAGCTCCTCGATCGCCGTCCCGTACTTGTCCATGGCAAACTCCTTGAGTTTGGGCAGGTGGTAGTTGGGGAACAGGTCTTGGTCGGGCCGATAGCCCTTGAGCACCTGCTTGGCGACCGTGGCCTTGTGCACCTCGGTGGGGCCATCGGCGATGCCCATGACCATGGCGCTGGTCATCATGCCCATGAACGGCATCTCGTTGGAGACCCCCATGGCGCCGTGCAGGTGCGCGGCGGTGGCGGCGATGTCGTGATAGACCTTGGGCATGGCCACCTTGATCGCGGCGATGTCCTTGCGCACCAGGTTGTAGTCCTTGTGCTTGTCGATCAGCCAGGCGGTGTGCAGAACCTGCAAGCGGAACTGCTGCAGCTGGATCCAGGCGTCGGCGATCTGTTCCTGGACGACGCCCAGGTCGGACAGCCGCCCGTCACGGGTCTGGCGGGAAACGGCCCGGCGGCACATCAGGTCGAAGGCGCGCTGGCAGGCGCCGACGGTGCGCATGGCGTGGTGCACCCGGCCGCCGCTCAGACGGGTCTGGGCGATCAGGAAGGCGCCGCCGCGGGGGCCGAGCAGGGCCTCGGGGCCGACTTCCACATCGGTGTAGCGCATGTAGGCGTGGCCGCCGCCTTCACCGGCGCCGACGCCGATACCGCGGACGATCTCGACGCCGGGGGTCTTGGTGGGGACCAGGAAGATCGAAGTCTTCTGGTGGACGTCCTTGTGGTCGGGGTCGGTGACCGCATAGACGACCAGGATGGATGAGCCGTAGGCTCCGGAGGAAAAGTATTTCTCGCCGTTGATCACCCATTTGCCGTTCTTCTCTTCGGCGCGGGTCTTGAAGGTGGTGGGGTCGGAGCCGCCGGCCGGCTCGCTCATGGAGAAGGACGAGCGGATCTCGCCGTTCAGTAGCGGCCACAGCCACTTTTCCTTCTGCTCGGGGGTGCCGTAGTGGGCGATGATCTCGGCGTTGCCGGTGTCGGGCGCCTGGCAGCCGAAGATCGAAGGGGCCAGGCCGTTACGGCCCAGCTTTTCATTCATCAGGCCCAGCTTCAGCTGGCCGTAGCCCTGGCCGCCCAGTTCGGGACCCAGGTGACAGGCCCACAGGCCTTGGGCGCGGACTTCGTCCTGCAGCGGCTTAATGAACTTTTCCCGGGCGCCGGGCACCATCAGGTTGCGGCCGAGGTTGGAGAGGGGTTCGACCTTCTCCTCCATGAATTCCTCGATCCAATCGAGTTTCTTCTGGAATTCGGGGTCGGTTTCAAAATCCCAAGCCATGATAATCTCCCTTTTCGCCGTCGGCGTTCCGACGACGTTTTCAATTCGTCGTTTCTGATGAGCGGCATTATCCGGCGCCCTAGGGGAAGGCGCAACGGGGGGCGAACGCTTGTTTGAAAGAAATTCGAAAAGTCGGGATGCCGGGGCGCCGGCAGGCCCTTCCCACGGCGTGCTATAGGGCGATCCCACGCGCCTTGGGAGCGAGAGACAATGCAAGCCGGTGACAAGACCGTGGACGTGAGCCTGGCCGGCGAAGCCGAGCGGCAGCTGATCGAAAGCCTGGCGCAGCTCTACATCTACGACTTCTCGGAGATGGAGCCCGCCGGTTCCACGGACCTTGAGATCCAGGAGCACGGCGGCTTCGGCACCCTGCCGCACATGCAGGACTACTGGACCGAAGCGGGGCGTTACGCCCTGTTGATCCGCGTCGACGGGCATCCGGCCGGCTTCGCCCTGATCAACACCCACTCGCACCTCGACGGCGGCGAGGTGGAGCGCAATATGGGTGAGTTCTTTCTGGCGCGGAAACACCGCGGCGGCGGAGTGGCGGCGGAGGCCGTGCGCCAAGTGCTGGCGCTGTATCCTGGACGGTGGGAGGTGGCGGTGGCGGCGCGCAACCTGGCGGCCAGGGTTTTCTGGCCCCGCGCCATCGCGGCGGCGGCCAACGTCTCGGACCTTGTCCAGCTGGACGGCGATGGCGAGCACTGGCGTGGGCCGATCTGGACGTTTACGGCGGCGGCTGATCAAAACAAAGTTGCCTAGGCTCCACTGAAGCTTGACGCCAGCTTGCCCCAAGCGCGGCGTTACCGCGCCGACCGGGGGCAGGGCCGTGACGACCAGCCGAACGACTGGCGATCAGTGAACGCGTGGTCTAGGACGCCTTTCACCGAGGGGACCAGCCGCCGGAAGTGTTCGTCAATGCTCTGCTGGCTGCGCGTCGGCGCCCCGGTCTCGGAGGTCGGACCCGAGACAGGCGGACCCGAGACAGGCGGCGTTGTCTGAGCCGCAGTTTGATCGTCCCATGTCAGCCAGATTGGAAATCGCCAGCGAACGGCCGCGGGAGGATTGGGATTCGTCAATCGGGCGGTCATGGGGTGGAGAGGCCTGGCGCGTCAGTGTTCTGCCGAGTGGGTCAAACCGGGCGAAATACAATGAAAATCCTGACGACATTCCTTCTTGTCTCAACGGTCCTGGCGGCTGCCAGCGCCGCCACCGCCGCTCCCTCCTCGCGCCACTACAAGGGACAGCGGCTAGCGGCCTCGGCGCACGTGACCATCACGGAGGCGCGGCGGCTGGCCCTGCAGGCCCGGCCCGGCGTGGTCACCGCCCAGGAGCTGGAGAAAGAGCCTGGCCGGTCTGGCCTGCGCTATTCCTTCGACATCAAGGCCGAGGGAAAGATCTTCGAGGTCGGGGTGGACGCCCAAACCGGGCAGGTTCTTGAGAACACCGTGGAAGGCGCGCATCCGGACTAGCCGGGCGTTCTGCCCGTTGACCTCGCGGCCATTCTGCCTTTGCCTGCGTTGCGAACGCCGCGCGAAGCGCGCCCAGTCGGAGGCGACCCCATGACCAAGCCAGAAACCGTAGGCCTTTCCCGAGCGCGCCTGGCGCGGATCGATCTGTACCTGAAAGACAAGTATGTCGATCAGGGCAAGCTGGCGGGCGCCTCGGTGATGGTGGCGCGCAAGGGTGAGATCGCCCACTTCGGCGTGGTCGGACAGGGAGACCTGGAGCGCGGAACGGCCCTTCGGGAAGACTCGATCTTCCGTATCTATTCCATGACCAAGCCCCTGACCTCCGTGGCCCTGATGATGCTGGTGGAGGAGGGCGCCATCGCGCTCGACGATCCGGTGGAGAAGTACATCCCGGCCTGGAAGGACCTGGGGGTGTTCGAGGCCGGCGTGGCGCCCATGTTTATGACCCGCCGCCCCGACCGCGCCATGCAGGTGGTGGACCTGCTGCGCCATACCTCGGGCCTGACCTACGGCTTTCAGAACCGCACCAATGTCGACGCCGGCTATCGCAAGGCGGCCTTCGGCGGGGTGGATTCCAAGCTGCCGCTGGACGGGATGATCGCCGAACTGGCCAAGCTGCCCCTGGAGTTTTCCCCTGGCGAGGCCTGGAACTATTCGGTCTCCACCGACGTGGTCGGCTATCTGGTGCAGGTGGTCTCGGGCATGCCGTTCCAGGACTTCCTGCACAGCCGGCTGATCAGCCCGCTGGGCATGGTCGACACCGGCTTCCACGTGCCGGCCGACAAGGCCGACCGCTTCGTCGCCTGCTATGCCCGCAACGCCAAGGGGGCGCTGGAGCTGCAGGACGATCCGAAGACGAGCAGCTATCTTGAGGCGCCCAGCTTCTATTCCGGCGGTGGCGGCCTGGTCTCCACCTCCAGCGACTATATGAAGTTCTGTCAGATGATGTTGAACGGCGGCGTCCTGGACGGAACCCGCTATCTCAGCCGCAAGACCATCGCCCTGATGACCGCCAACCACCTGCCCGGCGGCCAGGACCTGACTCAGCTTTCCAGATCCCTGTTCTCGGAGGCCACCAATGCCGGCATCGGCTTTGGCCTGGGCTTCGCGGTGAACATGGACCCGGCCAAGGCCCTGATCTCTTCGTCCAAGGGCGAGTACTACTGGGGCGGGGCCGCCTCGACGGCGTTCTGGATCGACCCGGCCGAAGACCTGGCGGTGGTGTTTATGACCCAGCTGCTACCGTCCAGCACCTACGCCCTGCGGAGGGAACTGCGGACGCTGGTCTATTCGGCCTTCGACGACTGACCCAACGTTAGTTTGGACTGGACGAAACGGCGCGTGGACGGCATGCGTTCACGCGCCATGATTGACCCCGCCACCCAGATCGAACGTCTCGTGATTTTTGGCGCCACCGGCGATCTCGCCGCGCGGATGCTGTTACCGTCACTGTACTTCCTCGACGCCGACGGCCTGCTGCCGCCCACCGTAAAGGTGATTGGCTCCGCCCGCTCCACCATGGACCGCGACGCCTTCGTGGCGCACGTGCGCGAGATCATGGACAAGCGTTCGGAGGGTGTCGACGAGACGGTCTGGACGCGGTTCGCGGCCCGGCTGGACTATTGCCAGGCCGATGTCACCCGGAGCGAAGGGCTGAAGGCGCTTTCGGACGCCATCGCCGGCGCCGCCACCATCTACTATCTGGCCCTGTCTCCCAGCCTCTATGGCGCCGTCTGCCGGGCCCTGGACGAGAGCGGCCTGGCCTGCGGCGAATGCCGGATCGTGCTGGAAAAGCCCCTGGGTCACGACCTCGAAAGCTCGCGCGCCATCAACGCCGAGGTGGCGGAGGTGTTCGAAGAGAGCCGGGTGTTCCGGATCGACCACTATCTGGGCAAGGAGACGGTGCAGAACCTGTTGGCCCTGCGCTTTGCCAACACCCTGTTCGAGCCGCTGTGGAACAACCTGGCCATCGACAGCGTCCAGATCACTGTTTCCGAGACCGAGGGGGTGGGTGACCGCTGGCCCTACTACGACGAGTACGGCGCCCTGCGGGACATGGTGCAGAACCATATGCTGCAGTTTCTGACCCTGATCGCCATGGAGCCTCCCGCCGACGCCGGCGCTGACTCGGTGCGCGACGAGAAGGTCAAGGTGCTGAAGTGTCTGCGCCCCTTCACCCCGGTCGACGCCCAGCAGATGAGCGTGCGCGGCCAGTACAAGGGCGGCGTCGTCGAAGGCCAGACGGTGAAGTCGTACGAAGAGGAACGCGGCGGCGCCAGCCAGACCGAGACCTTCGTGGCCCTGCGCGCCGATATCGACAACTGGCGCTGGGCCGGGGTGCCGTTCTTCCTGCGCACCGGCAAGCGGCTGCCCGAGCGGCGGACCCAGATCGCCATCCAGTTCAAGAAGCTGCCACATTCGATCTTCGGCGCCGCGGCCGACAACGACCTGATGTCCAACCGCCTGGTCATCGATCTGCAGCCCAAGGAAGACATCTCCCTGCTGCTGATGAACCGGCGCCCTGGCCTGACCGGCTCGCGGCTGCAGGCCCTGCCGCTCAGCCTGTCGCTGGACGACGGCGGGCGGCGGCGGATCGCCTATGAACGCCTGTTGCTGGACGTGCTGGCCAACAACCCGGCCCTGTTCGTGCGCCGCGACGAGGTGGAGCTGGCCTGGGCCTGGATCGATGGGGTGGCCAACAGTTGGGCCGACTCCGGCCATGCGCCCCGGCCCTATGCCGCCGGAAGCTGGGGGCCTGCGGGCGCCTTTGCCCTGCTGGAGCGTTCCGGCCGGGCCTGGCTCGACGAATAGGACCACTACCCATGCATCCCGTCACCGCCGACGTCACCGAACGGATCGCGGAGCGCAGCCGCGAGGCCCGCGCCGACTACCTGGAGCGGATGAGGGGCGCCCGCGATTCCGGTCCGGCTCGCGGCAAGCTCTCCTGCGCCAACTGGGCCCACGCCTTCGCCGCCGAGGACGGCGACGTGAAGGCGGCGCTGCGCAACCCCAATGCGCCGAACATCGGCATCGTCTCGGCCTACAACGACATGCTCTCGGCCCACCAGCCGCTGGAGCGCTATCCAGCCATCATCAAGGCCGCGGCGCGCGAGGTCGGGGCCACGGCGCAGTTCGCCGGCGGGGTTCCGGCCATGTGCGATGGCGTGACCCAGGGGCGGCCGGGCATGGAGCTCAGCCTGTTCTCCCGCGACGTGATCGCCATGGCCACCGCTGTCGCCCTGACCCACGACGCCTTCGACGCCGCCCTGATGCTGGGGGTATGCGACAAGATCGTGCCGGGGCTGACCATCGGCTCGCTGGCGTTCGGCCACCTGCCGGTGATCTTCGTGCCGGCCGGGCCGATGACCTCCGGGGCGTCGAACTCGGACAAGGCCAAGGTCCGCGCGCTCTACGCCCAGGGCAAGGCGAGCCGGGACGAGCTGCTGGACTCGGAGATGAAGTCCTACCACGGGCCAGGCACCTGCACCTTCTATGGCACCGCCAACTCCAACCAGATGATCATGGAGATGCTGGGCCTGCATCTGCCGGGGTCGGCCTTCATCCATCCGGGCACCGACCTGCGCGAGGCCCTGGTGGCCGCGGCGCCGAAGCGGGCGGTGCAGATCGCCATGTCGTCCAACGACTACACGCCGATGAGCGAGGTGGTGGGGGTCAAGAGCATCGTCAACGCCATCGCCGGGCTGATGGCCACGGGCGGGTCCACCAACCTGACCCTGCACCTGGTGGCCATGGCGCGGGCGGCGGGAGTGCTGCTGACGTGGGAAGACTTCGATGACCTGTCCCGCGTCACGCCGCTGATCGCGCGGGTCTATCCCAACGGGTCGGAAGACGTGAACGCCTTCCACGCCGCGGGCGGCATGGCCTTCGTGATCCGGCAGTTGCTGGACGCCGGCCTGGCGCATGACGACGTGGCCACCGTGGCGGGGCCGGGCCTGCGCCGCTATCAGCAGGAGCCGTTCCTGAAGGATGGCGAACTGGTCTGGCGGGAGGGCGCGGCGCGCAGCCATGCGCCGGACATCCTGCGGCCGGTGGATGACGCCTTCCAGTCCGAGGGCGGGCTGCGGCTGCTGACCGGATCCCTGGGCCGGGCGGTGATCAAGACCAGCGCCGTGAAGCCGGAGCACCGGATCGTCGAGGCGCCGGCTCTGGTGTTCGACCGCCAGGAGGACCTGCTGGCGGCGTTCCAGCGCGGCGAACTGGACCGGGATTTCATTGCCGTGGTCCGCTTCCAGGGCCCCAAGGCCAACGGCATGCCCGAACTGCACAGCCTGACCCCGGCGCTTGGGGTGCTGATGGAGCGCGGGCACAAGGTGGCCCTGGTCACCGACGGTCGGATGTCCGGCGCGTCCGGCAAGGTGCCGGCGGCGATCCACGTGACGCCCGAGGCGGCCAACGGCGGGGCGCTGGCCTATGTGCGCGACGGCGACCTGATCCGGCTGGACGCGGAGGCGGGCACGCTGGAGATCAAGGTCGACAACCTGAAAGCGCGGGAGGCGGCCAAAACACCGGCGGCGGGCCATGGCTATGGGCGGGAGATGTTCGGCTGGATGCGGGCGGGAGCCTCGCATTCGGACGAGGGGGCGAGCGTTCTGTTCGGGTAAGGGGTGCGGTTGCCCGGCGGCTACTACCCCCTGAAGATCAGCCGCTTCTCCGCCAGCCCTCGGATGCGGTCCATGTCCAGGCCGTATTCCAGCAGCACCTCGACGCTGTGTTCGCCCAGTTCCGGGTGCAGGCGTTCGAAGCCGGCGCCGCCGCGGCTGAAGTCGGCGTAGGCCCTGCTGGCGATCAGATCCCCCCAGTCTGGGTGGGAGCGCAGTTCGTAGAAGCCGCTGTCCCAGAGCCATTCCTGGCCCTGCGCCTCATCGCCTTGGAACACCGGGGTGGCGGGCACGCCGGCAGCCAGGAGGGCGGCGACGGTGGCGTCCCGTTCGCGGTCGCTGAGCAGCATCTCGATTTCGTCGGCCAGGTCGCCGCGGCGAGGCTGATCCAGTAGATCGGCGAAACGCCCGCGCCAACCCTTGGCGCCCAGGACCTTGGCCAAGGCCTCGGCCTGGTCCTGGGTGGTCAGGCCCAGGGTCAGCCAGCCATCGGCGCAGGGATAGAAGCGATCGAGGGCGGAAAAGCCGATGTTGTCGACGTCACCGGTAGGGGCGGGCGGCGCGCCGGGCCAGGTGGTCAGGTCGCCGGACTGGAACATGGCGCTCTGGGCGGCCAGGCAGGTCTCGATGTTCTGGCCAAGGCCGGTGGTTTGGCGCGCGTTGAGGGCGGCGATGACGCCAAAGCTGGTCATGGCGGCGGTGGCCACGTCGTTGATGGCCACGGAGTGGAACACCGGCTCGTTGCCTGGCCCCCCCTGCGCCGCCATCATGCCGCTGCGGGCCTGGAGCAGGGGATCGAAGCCCGGCAGGTGGGCCTCGGCCCCCACGGAACCATAGGCGTTGATGGAGCAGGAGATGATCCGCGGATTGACCGCCTTCAACGCCTCATAGTCGATGCCCAGGCGCGCCCGTACCCCCAGGCGATAGTTGTCGATGACCACGTCGGCGTGACGGGCCATCTCCAGGAACACCGCCCGGCCCTCGGGGTGCTTGAGGTCGAGGCCCAGGCCCCGCTTGCCGCGGTTGTAGTTCACGAAGCCCGTGCCGTAGGGGCGGAAGGGGTCGCCGTCGGCGGACTCGATCTTGATCACGTCGGCGCCGAAATTGGCCAGGATCGAGCTGGCGTAGGCGCCGGCGATGACCGTACCCAGATCCAGCACCCGCACCCCCGCCAGGGGCGCCCGCTCCTCCGCCCCGGTCGGCGCCGGCGCGGCGCGGGGGGCGGTGAAGTCCTTGAAGCAGTTGGGAGTGGCGGGCCGCATCAGGCGCCGGACCTCGCCCGGGGTCTTCTCCAGCTTGAGGGAGATGCCGGGCATCACCACCGGGCCGAGCTTGGGGTGCTCGATCTCGATGCGCATGCCGTTGTCGCCCATGGGGCCGCTGGTCAGCCAGTCGGCGCGATCGCAAACGGGGGCGGCGGGCACATCGTTGTCGCGCAACAGGTCCAGCCAATGGGCGCGGGGTTGCTGGGCGAAGAGGTGGGTCAGGACCCCGCCGACGTCGACCGCGCCCGGCGGATAGTTCCTCAGCTTGGCCAGACCCAGGGCGTCGATGGCCTTCTCGAAGAAGTGCGGGAACAGGGTTCCCAGGAAGAACCACTGGCCGTCGCCGGCCTGGTAGAGCCGGTAGCTGGCCGAACCGCCCAGGGGATGGCCCTGCATCATGCCCGGCGCGTCCAGCAGGCCGATGGGACCGGAGACCTCGGCGTTACCGTGGGCGCCGCTGACGGTGACCGCCCGTCCAAGGCCGGTGCGGAAGCGGTCCAGCAGGGCGGCGGAGATGGCGCTGGCGGCCATGGTGGCCTGGCCGTAGTGGATCATCGGCATGACGTGCCAGACCGGCTGGTCGCCATAGCTGCCCTGGCGAAAGGCGGTGCCGGTCATGCCGGTAAGCATGGCGTGGTGTTCGGGCAGGTGGCTGTAGGGGCCGCTGACGCCAAAGGGCGGGACCCAGACGTGGATCAGGCGCGGATGCCGGGCCGTCAGGGTGTCGGCGTCCAGGCCCAGGGCCTCCAGAGGCCCGGGGGCATGGTCGAGGACCACCACGTCGGCGGCGGCGATCAGCGCGTCCAGGGTGGCGCGGTCTTCGGCGGTCTCGATGTCCAGGATCGCCCGCATCTTGTTGCGGTTCCAGGTCAGGTAGCCGGGCTGCTGGCGAATGCGGTCGCCGGTGGGGGGCTCGACCTTGATCACCGAGGCGCCGAAGTCGCCCAGCAGCATGGTGGACATGGGGCCGGCCAGGCCCTGGGACAGATCGAGAATGCGGACGCCTTGAAATGCCGTCACGGGAACCCCTGGAAATCAGATCATATGAAAAGTCTCAATCGGATAGGGCGGGTAGGGCGGCCAGGAAATTCAGGACCGCGGTGTTGAAAGCTTCGGGCTGATCGATGTTGGCGGAGTGGCCGGCGCCGGCAATGACCGCCTTCTGGGCGCCGGGGATCTTGCCGGCCATGTAGTCGGAGGCGGCCAGGAACGGGGTGTCGTCGGCGCCGACCACTACCAGCGACGGCACGGCGATGTCGGGCAGGCTGTTGATCACCCGGGCGTCGCGCTGGGTGAGCATGCCGCGGGCGGCCAGGGCCAGGCCCTCGGCGGAGCGGTGGGTGGCGGTGCGCATCTCGGCGCTGCCGCCGGCCAGGCGGGCCAGGCCGTCCTTGTCGTAGCGATCGGCGGTGCGCAGGGCGTTCTGGTTCCAGCCCTCGCGCGGCTCGTCCCGCTTGTAGCCGGGGCCGGTGTCGATGATCAGCAGGGCGCGGGTGCGGTCCGAGTGGACCAGGTGGAAGGCCAGGCTCATGTAGCCGCCCAGGGACAGGCCGCCGATGATCGCGGTCTTGGCGCCGACCTCGTCGAGGATGGCCGCCATGTCGGCGACGGTGTGTTCTTCGGAGTACTGCGCCGGGTCGGTGGGATAGTCCGACTGGCCGTGGCCGCGCATGTCCCAGGTGATCAGCTTGTGGGCCTTGGACAAGGGCGCGACCTGGCCGCGCCACATCTGGGCGGTGGCCGAGAAGCCATGGGTCAGCAGCAGGGGCGGACCCTCGCCATGGACCTCGTAGTAGATGTTCACGCCGTCGCGGTTCAGCTTGGCCATGGACGCGGTTCCTTCACCGGTCGGGCGTCTGGCGCGCCCCTTGCGGCAACCACTTTCCGGCATCACTCAAGCCGCTGCAAGGCCCTTGGTCACGGTGCCCGGCGGGGGCCTTAAGGGGCCGGATCACCGTAAATCACCGTATTTTACGGTGGCATTGGCCCGCCGGAGGGGTCGGCGGGGGGCTGGGGCGCGATGCGTCTCGCCGGAAATCGACAGAACGCGGAATCGGGCTCGCAGACCACAGAAGAGGCTCGAGCGGCGGCATTGACTGAGTTGGTGTTGGTGACGTCCGGCATGTCGGACATGGCAACTCAGATTCGGTCTCAGTTCAAGCTTTGTTCCTTTTTAGATCTCGGGGACTAGGTGCGTGACAAAGCAGTCCGATTCCCTGACGCTCGCCGAGCGTGTCAGGCTAGCGATCAACCCCGCTCAGTTTGAATAGGGGGAGCGCTTTTTGCGGGTTGGAAGTCGGAGAATGGGGCCGCGATTCACGAAGACGGCGGCTTGGGCGATGTGGCCGACTTGCTCGCCAGATTGTGGGTCGTTTTCTCGTAGCGCTCAATGTCTGCGTTTGTGATCCCAAGTAAACTCTGCAACTTAGTCACCATTCGTGTAACATCTCGGACTTTTTCACCAATTGAATCCGGAGTAAATGTGAGAATACGCACCCTTAAATTTTGATCGGTTGTGCGCTTTGCTATCACCATGGCGTTTGTGATCGAAAGAATCTGACCATGTACAAGCGCGTTCCGCTCAGCTACAGCAACGATCTTGTTCACAAGGGCGCGAGCGTCTTTCATCGCGTCGCCATCCAGCGACATAAAACTGCGCGCTATACTAGCCTTCCGCTCGAAACCAAGGCCGGATAGGATGATGGTTGCATTCAGGAGCGAAAGACTGGATCGCCGCTGAATGTAGACCTCCAGCAGCTCCTCGAAACACCCCCAGATAATGATAAAATGCCCGAGAGACATGTGCATTGCTACGTCTTTCAGCGGCTCTCTGACCGGTGTCATTTTGTCGGCTATGACCAATCCCCCCAAGACGACGACAAGCTACCGGATGACGAAGCCAAGGATCAGTTCGACCGCTTGGTTGGCAGTCTAGTGAACACGCCGCCAAAGCCGCACGCTGTTAAGGATTCACAAAGCGAATCCAACGAAGCAGGAAAAGGCGACGGCTCGCTCGGGAAAGTCCGCCGTCGCCCCTCCTAGGAAGCCTTACGGCTTCTTCGGATACCGGATGGTCTCGACTTCAGCCGTAGCCTTGCGGCGGTTGGCTTCATCGACCGGGACAAACTGGCCACTGCCAGCATCCCGACCAACCTTGCGTTTCACGTAGGTAGTCATTTCACATCACCCCCTTTCCGGGCTGTAGCCCGCCCAAGTGGCTACTCGGCTGGATTGGCGATGTGCCGACACCTGCGACGAATCGCGACGCTAGTTTGGCGCCTTTGCAACCCGGCGCCGAGTCGTTGTTCTCTGATTGCCTAGTCCGTGACGCGATTTCGCCTAGTGCGGCGACGTAACACTTTAATGCGTTTCACTTTTTGCTTACGCTCACACGGCTTCGCCGACCCGCCGATAGGTCAGGCGCCTGCCGCCGAAGCCGCGCAGCAGCTCGTCAGAACGCATCGTGTCGGTGATGCCTAGCGCCAAACGGTTGGAGTAGCGGAAGTCAAAATCCGACAGTTAGCGTTGAAGGTGGGCCTCGCCCACATGGTGGAACGTGCCCATGATCCCGCGCTTCAGGATCGCGCAATAGCTCTCGACGATTTTGGAGTGGTGGAAGCCATGGCGGACGTACTCGCCACCGTGTGGTTCACTGAGCTATGGGCGGCGAATTCCGCCCCCATCGCCGGGTAGGATGTATGACCGTCCGTCATCAGGTGGGACGCGCGGACGGCGTGCTTTACGATCACGGTGCGGAGCGACTTGGACGCGACGCTGGCGACGTGGAAAGAGCGGGCGGTGCCCCTACGGAGGGCAAGGCCGCCCCTCAGGCCCCGACCGTTTCCAGGGCCGGATAGTCGGTGTAGCCGTGTGGGCCTGGCGCGTAGAAGGTCTCGGCCTGCCAGGGATTGAGAGGCGCACCGGCGCGCAGGCGTTCCACCAGGTCCGGGTTGGAGATGAACAGCTTGCCGAAGCCCGCGGCGTCGGCGGCGCCGTCGGCGATCAGGGCCTCCGCCTTGGCCTGGTCCAGGCCCTCGTTGACGATATAGACGCCGCCGAAGGTCGCCTTGAGTTGCGGGCCGATGCTGTCGGCGCCGACGTGCTCACGGGCCATCAGGAAGGCCAGGCCGCGTTCGCGCATGGCGCGGGCGACATAGGCGAAGGTTGCCGGAAGGTCGCTGTCGCCCATGTCGTGGGCGTCGCCGCGGGGGGCGATGTGCAGGCCGACCCGATCGGCGCCGAACACCGAGATGGCCGCGTCCACCGCTTCCAGCATCAGCCGGGCGCGGTTCTCGATCGGACCGCCATAGGCGTCGGTGCGCTGGTTGGAGCCGTCCTGCAGGAACTGGTCGAGCAGGTAGCCATTGGCGCCGTGAAGCTCGACGCCGTCAAAGCCGGCCTGCTTGGCGTTCTCGGCCCCCTGGCGATAGGCCTCGACCACACCCTGGATCTCGTCCAGCGAAAGGGGGTGGGGGATCGGATAGGGGCGCTTGGGCCGCAGCAGGCTGACATCACCCTTGGCGGCGATGGCGCTGGCCGACACCGGCGGCTGGCCGTCCAGCAGGGAGGGGTCGGAAATGCGGCCCACGTGCCAGAGCTGCAAGAAGATCAGGCCCCCGGCCTTGTGCACCGCCTGGGTGGTGAGCTTCCAGCCCTCGACCTGCTGGTCCGACCAGATGCCGGGGGTGTCGACATAGCCGACGCCGAACGGGGTGACGGAGGTGGCCTCGCTGATGATCAGGCCGGCCGAAGCCCGCTGGGCATAGTACTCCGCCACCAGCGGCCCTGGGACGCGCTCCACCCCCGACCGCGCGCGGGTGAGCGGCGCCATGACGATGCGATTGCGCAGGGTGAGAGCCCCGACTTTGAGGGGATCGAAGATCGAGGGCATGGAAAGGGTCCGCAGACTGGAGTGAGGGTGTTGCCCGACAGGTAAGGGACGCCGGCGGTTTCGCTAGCGGAGTTTTCCTGGCGGCGCTTTGAGATTGTCGGCGTGGCGGAGGTGCTAAGCCCCCACGAACACCCCCGTGCGGCGCTCATTCACCGAGCGGACGCCCTCGGCGAAGTCCTGGGTTTCGCGCAGCCAGGTCTGTTCGATCAGTTCGTGGTCGGTCTGGGCCTTCACGGCGGCGGCGAGGTCGGCGCGGAAGGTCTTGCGGGTGGATTGCACGGCCAGGGGGGCGTTCTCGGCGATCTCCTTGGCCAGGCGAACGGCGGCGGGGATCAGGTCGTCCAGGGGGGCGATCTCGTCCACCAGGCCCCAGGCCAGGGCTTCCTCGGCCTTGATGCGGCGGCCGGTGAGGCACATCAGCAGCGCCTTCTGCTGGCCGACCACGCGGGGCAGGGTGTGGGTGATGCCGAAGCCCGGATGGAAGCCCAGTTTGACGAAGTTGGAGACGAACCGGGCCTCCGGCGCGGCGACGCGGAAGTCGCCCACCAGGGCCAGGCCCAGGCCCGCGCCCACGGCCGCGCCCTGTACCGCCACGATGATCGGTTTCTTGATGGAGAACAGGCGCACGGCCGCATGGTACAGGGGGTTGATCCCCTGCATGCCGGCGCCGCCGACCCCGGTGGGGGAGGCCAGGTCTGCGCCCGCGCAGAAGGCCTTGCCCGCCGAGCAGACGACGCTGGCGCGGAGGCCCTTGTCGTCGTCGGCCTCCTCCAGCGCATCGGCCAGGGACCGCACCAGCTCGACGCTGACGAAGTTGTTGGGCGGCCGGTCGATCGTGAGGATCACGACGTGGCCGTCGATCTTGGCGGAAATTTCGCCGTATTGAGCTTTCATTTGCGTGTCCCCAACAGGTTCCTGGCCACCACCCATTTGTGCACTTCGGTGGGGCCGTCATAGATTCGCATGGTGCGCAGCTTGGAGGCCATGAGCTGCAGCGGCAGCTCCTTGGTCATGCCCATGGCGCCGAAGGTCTGCATGGCGCGGTCGACCACTTCCCAGGCCATCTCGGTGGCGTAGGACTTGATCATCGAGATCTCGAGGCGGACGTCGCGGCCCTGGTCCAGTTTCCAGGCGCAGTCGTAGGTCATCAGGCGGGCGGCGTGGATGCGGGTGGCGGCGTCGGCCACCCACCACTGGATCGCCTGGCGCTCCGACAGCGGCATGCCGAAGGTGACGCGCTGGGGGGCGTATTCGCAGATCATCTCCAGCGCGCGCTGGGCCATGCCGATGGACCAGGCGGCCATCTGCACCCGGCGGGTGCCCAGGCGAAGCTGCATGGGGGCGAAGCCATTGCCCTCGGTTCCCAACAGCTTCCAGCCCTCGACGCGGCAGTCCTCCAGGGCGACCTCATAGGTGGCGGCGCCGCCGATCATCGGGATGCGGCGCAGGACGTTGAAGCCGGGCGTGCCCTTGTCCACCAGGAAGGCGGAGATGCCGCCGCGGGAGCGCTTTTCCTTGTTGGTGACGGCCATCAGGATGGTGAAGTCGGCCTCGGCGGCGCGGCTGATCCAGATCTTGCGGCCGTTGATGATCCAGTCGTCTTCACCGTCGGCGCCCGGAACCCGCTCGGCGCGGGTGATCATGCCGGCGGGATCGCCCCCGGCGCCGGGCTCGGAGATGCCGATGGCGGAGATGGTTTCGCCGCGGACATAGGGTTCCAGGTAGGCGGCGCGCTGGCGGTCGGTGACCGTGGCCATCAGCATGCGCAGGTTCGGGCTGTCCGGCGGCAGGGTGTAGGGGGTGACGGTGCGGCCCAGTTCCTCCTCGACCCCGACCATGGCCACGGCCGGCAGGTCGGAGCCGCCGATATCCTCCGGCGCGTCCAGGCCCCACAGGCCCAGCGCCTTGGAGACCTCGTCCAGGCGCTTGTTCTCGGCCGCACCGATGCCCAGGCCCTTGCCGTCGGCCTCGCGGGCCAGGACGCCGGCTTCCAGGGGCATCAGCTCGTCCTTGACGAACCGCGCCACCAGATCCTTGAGCATGCGGTGTTCGTCGCTGAGCTGGAAATCCATGGCGTTTCTCCCGGCCGTTTCTGTAGCGCCGGCTCGCGACGTCGGCGAGGACGTTGTGCGGGGCGGGTTGAGGGGATAGTAGGCGAGGGAGCCAAGTTTTGCCCATATGTGGCTGGTGAATACACATATGTGAAAGGGGGTGACGTCGCGGCGCCATGGGGGAGGATGCGGTCAAATCGGCCCGGCGGGTGTTCGAGATCCTCGAGTACTTTGACCGTGAGCGGCGGCCGCTGGCGCTGAAAGAGGTGCTGGACGGGCTAGACTATCCCGCCTCCAGCGGTTCGGCCCTGATGAAGTCCCTCGTGGCCCTTGGCTACCTGGACTACGACCGCGAACGGCGGACCTATTTCCCCACCATGCGGATCGCCGCCCTGGGCGCCTGGGTGCACGACGCCCTGTTCGGCGACGGGGTGCTGTCGGGGCTGATGGATCACCTGCGGGCGGTGAGCGGTGAGACCGTGATCCTGGCAGCGCAGAGCGATTTGCACGCGCAATATGTCCACCTGATCCACTCATCCGAGCCGCTGCAGGTGACGGTGCCGCCCGGCGCGCGGCGGCCACTGGCGGCGTCGGGCCTGGGCTGGGCGCTGCTGAGCCTGAAGAGCGACGCCGACATCGAGACGCTGCGCCGGCGGATCAACGCCGAGGCGCCGGCGGAGGCGAAGCTGTCGCGGGACGACCTGGCGGAGCGCATCGCCGAGGTGCGCGCCCGCGGCTACGCCTTTTCCAAGCACACGGTGTCGGAGGGGGTCGGGGTGATCGGGGCGGCCTTGCCGCGCGGCCGGTTCGGACGGGACTACGCCATCGGCGTCGCCGGACCAGTGCAGCGGCTGGAGCGCAAGGAGGCGCTGATCGCCGCCGAGCTGAAGGCCGGGATCGGCAGGTTGCGAGGATGACCGGTGCGCCGCTCCGGTCCAGGGTTCATAATCGCGCAAGGGCGAAAACGCCCCGCGCGCCGCTTAGGTGAGAGATAGGAAGCCATGCCGACCAAGACGCGCAAGCTCGCCACCGAGAACACCGGCCCGCTGAAGGGAATCCGGGTGTTGGACATGACCAGCGTGGTGTTCGGCGCCTATGCCACCCAGATGCTGGGCGACCTGGGGGCGGACGTGATCAAGGTGGAGTTCCCCGGCGGGCGCCGTGGCGGCGGCGGCGACATCATGCGCTGGGCCGGGCACACGCCCGAGGGTACGGTGGATGACCTGGGCCCCATCTACATGACCATCAACCGCAACAAGCGCTCGGTGCTGCTGGACCTGCGCGAGGAGAAGGCTGCGGCGCAGCTACGGCGGCTGATCAAGACCAGCGACGTGTTCGCCGCCTCGGTGCGGTACGACGGGCTCAAGCGCCTGGGGCTGGACTATGAGGCGGTGAAGGCGATCCGGCCGGACATCGTCTATGCGCACGGCGCGGGCTACGGCGCGGCGGGGCCCTATGCGGGGGAGCCGGCCTATGACGACCTGATCCAGGCCGCGTCGGGCCTGACCGACCTGCTCAGCCGAACCGACGGCAATCCGACGCCGCGCCACCTGCCCAGCCTGATCGCCGACAAGGTCAGCGGGCACTTCATGGCCCAGGCCATACTGGCGGCCTTGTTCCACAAGCAGAGGACCGGCGAGGGGCAGTTCGTGGAGGTGCCGATGTTCGAATGCATCACCACCTTCAACTTGGCCGAACACTTCTATGGCCATGTGTTCGACCCGCCGACGGGGCAATGGGCCTATCCCCGCGTGGCCAATCCCGAGCGCAAACCCTTCCCCACCAAGGACGGCTACATCGGCCTGCTGCCGTACACCGACCATCAGTGGGATCAGTTCTTCGAGGTGGCCGGCTGGGGCGAGACCTTCGCCAAGGATCCCCGGTTCGCCGACTACAAGATCCGTGGCCGGCATGTGCAGGAGCTTTACGCCCTGGTGGATGACGTGACCCGCACCAAGACCACGGCCGAATGGCTGGCGGTGCTCAAGCCCCTGTCGATCCCGGTGGTGAAGATGAACCGGCTGGACGAGTTGATGACCGATCCGCACCTGGCGGCGGTGGAGGTGTTCCAGCGCTTCGAGCACCCGGAGGTGGGGCCGTACTATAACCTGAGGCCGCCGGTGAACTATTCCGCCACCCCGGCCAATATCCGCCGCCACCCGCCGCGCCTGGGCGAACATACCGACGAGGTGCTGGCGGAACTGGAAGCCGAACGCGGCGGCGTGGAGTAGGCTGGTCGGCCCGACAAAAAGAGGAATCACCATGCGCCTGAGACAAGTGGCCTTGATGGCCCACAAGATCGCGCCGGTGGCCGGCCAGCTGGAATACGTCTTTGGCCTGAAGGTGGGGTTCCGGGATCCGGGGGTCGGTGTGTTCGGACTGGCCAATGTGGTGATGCCGGCCGGCGGTGAGTTCATCGAGGTGCTGGAGCCGATCGCCGAAGACGCCTCTGGCGCGCGCTATCTGGCGCGACGGGGCGGTGACGCCGGCTACATGGTCATCCTGCAGGACGACGACGCCCTGGCGCACCGGGCGCGGCTGGAGGCGGACGGGGTTCGGGTGATCGCCAAGAGCCGGGACGGGCGCTACCGCTATTCCCACTTCCATCCCGGCGACACGTCGGGGGTGCTGCTGTCCATCGACAGTGTCGAGGGGGACGCGGAATGGCGCGAACCCTTGAGCGACTGGCCGCCGGCCGGGGAGCAATGGCGCGACTATGAGAGCGAGATCACCTTGGGGATCACCGCGGTGACCATCCAGCACAGCGATCCGCGGGCGGCGGCGGAGCGCTGGGGCGCCTTGCTGCAGCGCCCGGTCGTACAGGACGGCGCGGCCTATGAGCTGGCCCTGGAAGGCGAGGCGATCCGCTTCGTGACCCCGGTGGACGACGATGGCACCGGGGTGGTGGGGCTGGAGCTGGTGGTGGACGATGTGGCCGCGGTGCTGGAACGGGCCTCGGGGATCGGGGTGGCGACGCCGGGCGGCGAGGTCTGGATCGGCGGGGTGATGTTCTCGCCGGTGGCGGGGGCTTAGGAACTCCCCGCCCGTTGCCTTACCGCGCCAGGAACCGGGCGAACCCTTGGTCGACGATGCGGTCCAGATGGGAGCGGTAGGCCGCGTGCCGGGGGTGGCTGGGCGTGATCTTGCCATAGTCGGGATCGGGCCAGGCGCGCAGGGGCAGCAGGGCGACCGCCGCGCTGGAAGGGGTCAGGTGTGAGCCCGTCCCGGCGTAGAGGGTGGTGAGCAGGCCGTAGAGCTCGCCCTTGATGGTGGGGTGGCTGAAGACGCCCAGGCGATACTGGCCGTGGGAATTGGTCACCAGATAGATCATCCCCGACTGGGTGGGCAGGGAGACCAGGCCCTGCTGGGTGAAGGCGCTGTCTTCCCGGGCGGTTTCCCGGAAGGCGAGGGCGCTGGCCGTCTCGTCCCAGACGATCTCGGTGCGGTAGGCGAAGATCACGTCGACGCCCTCGAACGACGGGCGGATGGTCAGGTATTCGCCCTCCAGCCAGCCGACGGCCAGGCGGGCGTAGGCGCCCAGGTCGTCGGGCGCCAGGGCGCTGGTGGTGGACGAGGCGGCGGGGCGAGAGGCGGGCCTGGCCGGGTCGCGCAGGCGGCGGCCCAGGGCCTCCTCCAGGCGAATGGTGGTGGCCAGGGTGAAGGGACGGCGCCCGGCCAGGGCCTTTTCCAAGGTGGAGATGCTGATCCGGGCGTCGTCGGCCAGGCGCTGGCGGGAGATGCGGCGTCTGGCCAGCTCCTCGCGCACGGCGGCGGCGATGGCGCGGCTTTGGTCCTGGGACAGGTCGACTTCCGCCGCGGGCGCGCTCAACTGCTGATTCCTGCCGAATATGCGCACAAATCCTCACATGCGGAGGTTGGTCCGGCAAGGAAATGCGGCTGGCGACAACAAAATCATGAACTGACCTCTCGCGGCGCGAACGGAAATCGCACAAAAGGCGATTAAGCATTCGCCTGTTCCGTATTGCGCCCTGGAGTTCGAAGATGAGGGCCTTGGCCTTCGACCGCACCGCCGTCCTGTTCATCGGCCTGGCCATGGGGTTCATGGTGGGGATGGCGTTCCGTCCCCAGACGCATGGTCACGCGTCGGCCAAGGCGGCGGTGGCGCACGCGGCGACGCCGGCCGTGCTGGTCGCCGCCAAGCCCGGTCACGCCGGGGACTGCGCCGTGCCGTTCCAGGCCCGCATGCTGCAGACCGTGTCCAAGGGCCAGCCGGTGACGATCGGTGTGTTCGGCGACAGCTTCGGCGACGGGGTGTGGGCGGCGCTGTATCGGCGCCTGCCCAAGAGCGACAACTACAAGGTGGTCAAGTTCAGCCAGGAAGCCACCGGCTTCACCCGCTATGACAGCCTCAATGTCGAAGAGCGCACGGCCGCCCAGCTGGACACCCAGGCGGTGGATGTGGCGGTGATCGACTTTGGCGCCAACGACATGCGCGGCATCGCCCAGGACCACCACGTCTATCAACTGTTCACGCCCGGCTGGCGCGGTGTCTATGGCGAGCGGATCGACCGGGTGGTGGCGTTGCTGCGGGCGCGGGGCGCGGTGGTCTACTGGGTCGGCCTGCCGAAGATGCGCGACGCGGCCTATGACCAGGACGTGGCGACCATGAACGCCTTCCTGGCCGAGCGGATGGCGGCGCTGAGCGTGCCCTTCATCGAGACCACGCCGTTGTCGGTTGATCAGAACGGCGAATTCAGTGCGTACCTGGCTTCGCCGGGCGCGAACGAGCCCCGGCTCATGCGCGCCAACGACGGAATCCACATGACCATGGCCGGGTACGAACTGATCACCGCCCCCCTCGTCGACCGCATCCAGGCCTATGTGGCCCAGTCGAAACAGGCCGCCGTGCTTGCAGGCGGGACAGGGGTTGCCCCGCTCCAGTCCGCAGGCCAGTCCCCGGGCCAGCCGCAGATGCCGGTCTCCATCACCGCGCCGTCGCCAGTGACCAGCCCCTCGGCCTCGCCGGCCGCATCCTGATGCTCCTGCCCGGCGTCGCCGCCGCGGCCCTCGCCCTGCTGGCGCCGGCCGCGGCCCTCACCCCCACCTTGCCCGGCAGCCAGTCGTGCATCGGCGGCCTGTGCGGGGCGGCCAGCCTGTCGCCCTATTTCGAGGCCATAGCCGACGACCAGGCCAGCCATCGTGGCCGGCCGGTGCACGTGCTGATCATCGGCGACAGCCACTCGGCCAGCGACAACATCTGGGGCGCCCTGCGCGACCCGCTGCAGGCCCGCTTCGGCTATGGCGGGCGTGGGGTGCTGCCGGCGGGCAAGCCCTATGTCGGCTTCCTGCCGCGGGGGATGCACATCGACCAGTCCGAGGGCTGGACCACCCAGAGCGTGCTCAAGGACGCTGATCCGGGCCATCCCTTCGGCCTTTCCGGCTTTCGCCTCACCGCCCAGCACGACGGCGCCAGGATTTCGCTGACGGCCGAGCCGTCGCAGACCTTCAACCGCCTGGTGATCTGCGCCCGGGACGCGCCGGGGGCGGGGACGATGATCGTCAGCTTCGGGCCGACGCAGTCGCGGGTGTCGCTGTCGGCCCAGGCGGCGGGCGAGGTGTGCACCCAGTTCCAGGTCAAGGACCAGGCCACCACGGCCTCACTGACCACCGAGGGTCCGGTGACCCTGACCTCCTGGGCGACCTTCAATGACGCCGGCGGAGTGGCGGTGTCGAACCTGGGAGTGGTGGGGGCCGAGCTGACCCACCTGGCGCGGATGAACGACGCCGCCATGGCCGAGGAGTTCCGGGCCTATGAGCCGGATCTGGTGGTGCTGGAGTACGGCACCAACGACGGCTTCGTGGCCCACTTCGATCCGGCCGCGTTCGAGGCCCTGCTGCACGCCCAGATTCAGCGGGTGCGGCGGCTGTCCGGCGGGGCGCCGATCCTGATCATCGGGGCGCCGGACGCCAATTCGAACCGCCCCGGCCAGCGCTACAACGCCGACGGCTACAGCGCCGACACCGACCCCGCCGGCGGCGCCTGGTATTCTCCGCCAGCGCTGCGGGCGGTGCGCAACCTGCAGCGGCGGGTGGCTGCCGCCGAGGGCGTCGCCTACTGGGACTGGGCCGAGCGCCTGGGCGGGCCGGGCTATGCGCAGCGGTGGCCCTACGCTACCCCGCCGATGATGCGTGGCGACCACGTCCACTACACCATGGCCGGCGGCGCCCAGATCGCCCAGCGGCTGCAGACGGACCTGGACCAGGCGGCCGGCGTCGTGCCGCCCCTGCCCATGCGCGCGCCGCAGCAGTAGGACGCCATGCTGTTCCCGACCCTGACCTTTGGGCTGTTCTTCCTGGGCCTGTTCGCCGTGGCCTGGGCCGTGCGGCGCTCCAACGAGTGGCGCAAGCTGCTGATCCTGGCGGCGAGCTGGATTTTCTACGGCGCCTGGGACTGGCGGTTCGTGGCGCTGTTGATCGGTTCGGCCCTGATCAACTGGGGCGTGGCCGATCGAATCGTGAAGGCCGACGGCCACGGGCGGAGGCGCGCGCTACTGGCCCTGGGCGTGACCGCCAACCTGGCGGTGCTGGGGACATTCAAATACTGCGGCTTCTTCCTGCAGCAGGTGTCGGCGACCCTGCACGCCATCGGCTGGGAGCGGGACTTCCCGGTGTTGCAGATCGTGCTGCCGGTGGGGATCTCGTTCTTCACCTTCCAGGGCATGAGCTATCTGATCGACGTCTATCGCGGCAAGACGCCCCCGGCGCGGCTGCTGGATGTGACCCTGCTGATGAGCTTCTTCGCCCACTTGGTGGCGGGGCCGATCGTGCGGGCCAGCGACCTGATCCCGCAGTTCCAGACCACGCCGCGCCTGACGCGGGAGGCGGCGGCGACGGGGTTCCTGCTGATCGCCTGGGGCCTGTTCAAAAAGGCGGTGATCGCCAGCCAGCTGGCCACGGGGCTGGTGGACCCGGTGTTCTTCGATCCCGCCGCGCACACGGCGCCGGACCTGCTGGCGGGCGCCTATGGCTATGCGGTGCAGATCTATTGCGACTTCTCGGCCTACAGCGACATGGCCATCGGCCTGGCGGCCCTGCTGGGCTATCGGTTTCCGCGCAATTTCGACCAGCCGTACCGGGCCAATTCCCTGCAGGACTTCTGGCGGCGCTGGCATATCAGCCTGTCGAGCTGGCTGCGCGACTATCTCTACATATCCCTGGGCGGCAATCGCGGCGGGACCTGGATGGTGTGCCGCAATCTGATGATCACCATGCTGCTGGGCGGATTATGGCACGGCGCGTCCTGGACCTTCGTGATCTGGGGGGCGCTGCATGGGTTCGTGCTCTGCGCCGAGCGGCTGTGGCGGGATGTGAAGCCGGCGAAGTGGCCGTCTCTGCCGGGGTGGCTGGGGGTGCTGATCACCTTCCACATCGTCTGCCTCGGCTGGATCTTCTTCCGGGCGGAAAGTTTTGGCTCGGCGCGGGCCTTCCTGGCGGGGCTGACGCAATGGAACGCCGGGCCGATCGCCGCCGAGGCCCTGACCGTGACGCCCCTGGCCGTGGCCCTGATCCTGCTGGGGCTGGCCATCCAGGCCCTGCCGCCGCGCATGGTGGAAGGCATGGGCCTGCGGCTGGCGCGGTTGCCGGCGGTGGGGTTCGCGCTGAGCCTGGGCGCCATGATGCTGCTGGTCGAGGCGATGCGGCCCGAGGGCGTCGCCCCCTTCATCTACTACCAGTTCTAGGGACCGATCATGACCGCCGCTGAGGCTTCGGCCCCAACCCTTGATGAGACGCCGAAGGCGCCGGACGAAGGGGTCCCGGACGAAGCGGCCGCGGCGGCGGCGCTGCGCTGGACGGCGAGCGTGGTGGTGATGACGACCCTGTTCCTGCTGGTGTTCAACGCCGCCTCGCTGAAGTCGTGGGCGAACGGACTGGCCCCCAGCGACGCGACGGTGGCGTTGCGGGGCTATGCGGATCGCTGGGAGGCCACCACGGAGCGCTGGGGTGTCGCGGCGCCCAGGGACGCGGTGCACGCCGCGTGGACGCGGGCGGTGGCGCTGAAGTGGGGCGGGACGAGCCCGGAGGCGGCTGCTCGCTAAGCGCTACTTCCCCCGCGAGAGCGCGGGGGAAGGATTGTCGTGTCTGCCTAGATCGGCGCGAAGGTGAACACCGGCGGGCCGCCTTCGGTGGGTGACCACTTGACCTTGACGCGCTGGCCGATGTTCAGGGTCGCGGCGTCGTAGTCGATGATGTTGGTCAGCACCGCCGGGCCTTCGTCCAGGTTGACGTAAGCGATGGCGTAGGGGACCGGGGTGTTCCGGTGCATGACGCTGTAGGTGTAGATCACCCCTTCGCCGGGGCTCTCTTCCCAGACCGTCTCGGCCGAGAAGCAGTGCGGGCAGAGGGCGCGGGGATACCAGTGCGCCTGGCCGCAGGCCTTGCAACGCTTGATCAGGAACTTGCCCTGTTCAGCGGCATCCCAGAAGGGTTTGCTTTCGACATTGATCGCCGGGGCCGGGATGCGGCGGACGGTGGGGGCTTCGGTCGGGTCAGCCATCGGTCCTACTCCGCTTCCATGATCAGGGTGGCCGCGCCGTGGCGCGTCCCCAGCGAGCCGCCGGTGCCGTGGGCCAGCACCAGGCCGTGGTCGGGGACCTGGACCTTGGGGTGGGCTTCGCCCCGGGCCTGGCGAACCGCTTCAATGACCTTGGTGATGCCGCCGCGATTGGTGGGGTGGTTGTTGCACAGGCCGCCACCGTCGGTGTTGAAGGGCAGCTTGCCGATACCGCTGATCAGGTTGCCGTCAGCGACGAACTTGCCGCCCTCGCCCTTCTTGCAGAAGCCCAGGTCTTCCAGCTGCATCAGCACGGTGATGGTGAAGCTGTCGTAGATCGAGGCGTACTTGATGTCCTGCGGGGTGACGCCGGCTTCCTCGAAGGCGATAGGGCCTGACCAGATGGCGCCCGAGGAGGTGAGGTCCAGGTTCAGGCCGCCGCGGGGGCCCTTGGGGGCTTCACCGGCGCCGATGATCTTGACCAGCGGCCGCTTCAGGCTCTTGGCGATCTCCGGGGTGGTGACGATCACCGCGCCGCCGCCGTCCGTGACCACGCAGCAGTCCATGCGGTGCAGCGGGTCGGCGATCATCGGCGAGGCCAGGACCTCTTCGACGGTGACCACGTCGCGCAGCATGGCGTGCTCGTTCCACTGGGCGTGGTGCGAGGCGGCGACCTTGATCCAGGCCAGCTGCTCGGAGGTGGTGCCGTACTCGTACATGTGGCGCATGGCGCACATGCCGTAGGTGTTGTGGGTCGAGCCGCCCCAGATGTTCTCGAAGCCGGCTTCGGGCACATCGGAGCCGCCGGGCGGTCCACCCCGGCCCCCACCGCCGCCGCCCCGGTTCTGGCGCGGACGCCCGGCCAGGGTGACCAGGGCCACCGAGCATTTGCCCTGGGCGATGGCCTGGGCGGCATGCCCCACGTGCAGGATGTAGGAGGAGCCGCCGGTGTCGGTGGAGTCCATGTGGCGCAGCTTCAGGCCCATGTAGTCGGCCATGGACATGGCCCCAAAGCCGGGGGCGTCGCCGGCGCAGAAGTAGCCGTCGATGTCGTCCTTGGTCAGGCCCGCGTCCTCGAGCGCGCCCTTGGCGGACTCTGCGTGAATCTGGGGGGTGGAGATGTCCGGCGCATCGCGCGTGGGGTGTTCGTACACCCCCGCGATGTAGGCCTTTCCCTTGATGCTCATGATGTTCTCTGTGGCTTGGATGGGATGGGGAAGTCCGGGAGGGCCGCTCAGGCCTTCGCGGTCTCCTTGAGCTTGGCGATGCGCTCGTCGCGCAGCTGGGTGCGGCGCACCTTGCCGGCGTCGTCGCGGATGTTTTCGGTGACGAACTCATAGGTCCGCGGCTGCTTGTAGCTGACCAGCATGCCGCGCACGTAGTCGCGCACGGCCGCCTCGGTGAGGCCGTCGCGCGGTTGGACGATGGCGTGAATCTGGTTGCCCATCTCGTCGTCCGGCAAGCCGATCACCGCGCTGGACTGCACCAGGGGATGTTCGTCCAGCGCCGCCTCGATCTCGGCGGGATAGACGTTGGAGCCGCCCACCAGGATCATGTCGGTGCGCCGGTCGGCGAGGTAGAGATAGCCGTCCTCGTCGAAATAGCCGATGTCCCCCAGGCTCTCCCAGCCGCCCTCCAGCACGCGGGCGGTGGCGCCGCGGTAGTGGTAGGAGGGCGGGGCGCCGTCGGGGCGGCGCATGAACACCTCGCCGATCTCGCCGGGGGGCAGGCGATTTCCGTCGCCGTCAAAGGCGGCCATCTCGCCCACTGCCACCTTGCCCACCGAGCCCCGGTGCGCCAGCCACTCGGTGCCGGTGATGATCGTCACGGCCTGGGCCTCGGTGCCGGCGTAGAGCTCCATGATCACCTCGTCGCCCAGCCAGTTGATCCAGGCTTCCTTCAGCCAAGGCGGGCAGGGGGCGGCCAGGTGCCAGACGGTCTTGAGGGTGGAGACGTCGTATTTCGTCCGGGTCTCTTCCGGCAGCTTCCAAATCCGGCTCATCATGGTCGGCACCAGGTACATCCAGGTGCCGCCGTGGGCGTCCACGGCCTCCAGGGTCTTTTCCGCGTCGAAGCGGGGCAGGACCACCAGGTGCGCGCCCTTGAACAGGCCGCCGAAGGCCGAGGTGAAGGGGCCGTTGTGATAGAGCGGCCCTGGCATGATCATCACGTCTTCGGGGACGGTGCGGTAGGCGCCGGCCATGGTCTTGTTGGTGACGCCCGGGCCGCCCGACAGGATCAGCTTGGGCCGCCCCGTGGATCCGCCGGAGGTGGGGGCCTTGTAGAACGGGGCGGTGGTGTCCTCATGCGGGCTGTCGTCTTCAGACATGGCCAGCAGGGCCGGCACGTCATAGCGGGGCTTGTTGCCCTCCACCGTGTCGGTGGCGATCAGGATCGGCGTCTCGGCCAGGTCCATCACCGCCACGGCCTCGTGGCCGGGCAGGCGATAGGAGATCGGCTGCGGCGTGGCGCCGATCTTCCACAGGGCGAAGCAGGCCTCGACGAAGTCGGCGCTGTTGGGCAGGCCGATGGTGACCAGGTCGCCGTGTTTGACCCCCACCTTTTGCAGGCCTCGGGCGATGCGGTTGCTGCGGAGGTCCAGCTCTTTCCAGGTGATGGTGCGGTGCTGGTCGGTGACGGCGGGGTGGTCCGGCCGCTCTTGCGCCAGCTCGACGAGGCGCATGCCGAGGGAAACGATGTCGTCTGAAACGATGTCAGGCATCAATGCTCCTAAACCTAATGAAAATGGCTTCAATAAAGGCCTGGCCGCTTTAGCAATGCGGCTCTTGTTACGTTGGGTTATCGACGGCAAGGCAGGCGGCCGCAAGGGCGGATTGTGACCTGAGCTTACGCCTTGGCGCCTCGCTCCCGTCCGCCGCGGCGCGCACCGCGAGACGTGACGGAGCGGCGTAAGGCCGCCGCTCCGCCGCTTCCAATCAGGCCCGCCGCGATCCCACTGGGTGCGAGCTGGACAGGCCGCCGTCGACGACGATGGCCTGGCCGTTGACGTAGGAGCTGTCGTCAGAGGCCAGGAACAGGGCCGCGCCGGCGATTTCGGTGGGTTCGCCGCCACGCTTGAGCGGGTTGAGCTGGCCGATCTTCTCGTCCGTGCCCTTGGCGCGGGCCATCTGGTAGATGGGCCGGGTCATGCCGGTCTCGATCAGGCCCGGGCAGATGGCGTTGACGCGCACGCCAGTGCCGTAGAGGACGTTGGCCGAGGTCTGCACCAGGTTGATCACCCCGGCCTTCGAGGCGCTGTAGGGGATGCCGCCCGCGCCAGAGCGGATGCCCGCCACCGAGGCGGTGCAGATGATCGAGCCCTTGCCCTTGGTGCGCATGATCGGGCTGGCGTGCTTGATGGCCAGGAACGGGCCGATCAGGTTGATGCGCAGGACTTCCATCCAGAAGGCGGCGTCCAGCTCCTGCATGGGCGTGCCGCCGCCGGAGATGCCGGCGTTGGCATAGACCACATCCAGGCCGCCGTATTCGGCCACGGCGCGGTCGATGGCGCCCTTGACGTCATCTTCGGCGCCCGCATCGCCGCTCAGGGCCACGGCCTCGCCGCCGGCCTTGCGGATCAGTTCGGCGGTTTCCTCGACCTCGGCGGCGCGGTCGAAGACCACGACCCTGGCGCCTTCCCTGGCAAAGAGCTGCGAGGTGGCGCGGCCGATGCCGCTCGCCGCCCCGGTGACCACCGCGACGCGGCCCTGCAAACGTCCCATACGCCATTCTCCCTTTTTCTTGGCTGGCGGGTTTCTTGGCCTTGGCGGACGCTGGGTCAAGCCCGGGATCGATCTGGAGGCGGTGTTTTCGAGGGCGATCTTTAACGGCCATTAACCATAAGCATGGTCAGTTGGCGGCCTGCTCAGAATGGCTGTCATGCCCAGAACCGCGCCCACACTCGCCATGCCTGCCGGTTCCGCCCACCGGGCCGCGCCGCGGCGGAGCATGCGTTGATGTCGGGGCGTTGGCGCGGCGCCGTGATGGAGAGCCGGTTCGCGGACCGCGCCGAACCAGAGACGCCCGCCGGCGACCGGCGCGAGGCCCTGCTCGATCCGGCGGTGCTTGAACGCTACCTGCTGTTGCTGTCGCTTGAGGTCGAGGCGCAGCGGATCAAGGACGACTATCAGCGCGAGCTGGCCGAGATCGACCGGCTGCACGCCGCCGGGGCCTTGCCGGCCAAATCTTGAGCGGTGCGACCATCCGGCGCCGGGGTCTTTATCACGCATTAACCACGGCTGTGGTGGGCTGACGCTCTGCCCACGAATGGCCAACATGCCGATTCCCGCTCTCAAGACCACGATCCTTCCCGATGCCGCCCCGGCCCGGATTCCGGTCGCCCGGCCGCTGCTGCCTGACACCGCCAGCTTGACGCCCTATCTGACCCGCATCGACGAGGGGCGCTGGTACAGCAATTTCGGGCCGTTGCTGACGGACCTGGAGCGGCGCCTCACCGCCCGCCTTGCCAAGCCGGCGCAGCTGGCCACCGTGGCCAACGGCACCCTGGCCATCACCCTGGCGCTGCAGGCTCTGGGTTGCGAGCCGGGTGATCTTTGCGTCATCCCGGCCTGGACCTTCACCGCCACAGCCCACGCCGTGCGCCAGGCGGGGCTGGAGCCCTGGCTGCTGGACGTGGATCCCGACACCTGGATGCTGGACCCGGCCGCGGTAGTCGCGGCCCTGGCGACCGCCCCAGGCCCCGTGGCCGCGATCGTGCCGGTGGCCGCCTTTGGCCGCATGCCGGACCTCGACGCCTGGGCCAAGGTGGCGCGCCACACCGGCGTGCCGGTGGTGGTTGACGGCGCCGCCGCCTTCGACGCCCTGAACCGCGCCCCGGTGCCGGTGACCGTCAGCCTGCACGCCACCAAGTCGGTGAGCACCGGCGAGGGCGGCTTCATCGCCAGCGATGACGCTGACTTCATCGCCCGGTTCAAGGCCCTGACCACCTTCGGCTTTGAGGGCGACCGCTATTCCCGCGTCACCGCCACCAACGCCAAGCTGTCGGAATATGCCGCCGCTGTTGGCCTGGCGAGCCTGGACGCCTGGTCCCACACCCGTACGCGCCTGAGCTTCCTGGCCCAGCAGATTCGCGCCACCCTGGCCCTGACGCCGCAGATCGGTTTCCAGAAGGGTTGGGGCGCGACGTGGCTATCCAGCGTCTGTGTCGTGGCCACGCCCGACGGCCGCGCATCCCAGATCGCCGCCGCCCTGGCGCAGGCCGGCATCGACACCCGCGCCTGGTGGGGCGAGGGCATCCATCATCAGCCGGCCTTCGAGGGCGCCTTGCGTACGGCCCTGCCGGTCACCGACCGCCTGGCCGCCTCGACCCTGGGCCTGCCCTTCTATGTCGACATGCCGGATACCGAGATCTGGCGACTGGTCGACGCCCTGATGTCCGCCTTGAAGGAGTCCTGACATGGGCGAAGCCGTGCTCGTCTTTCCCGCTGGCATGCCCGATGGCCTGGCCTTCCTGGACCGAGCCAAGGCCATGGGGCTGCGGGTGATCGGCGCCTCGTCCCTGGACGGTGATCCGGCGGAAGGCGGCTACGACGAGTGGGAACACCTGCCCTATGTCAGCGATCCGGAGTTCGATCGCTCCCTGGCCGAGGTCCTCGCCCGGCACGACGTCACCGCGGTTCACACCCCGCACTATGTGGTCTGGAAACATCTTTCCGAACGCCTGGGCGAGATCGCGCCAGGCGCGCGGCTCTCGGTCGGGCAGTCGCAGTTGGACAATGAGCGCGCCTATCAGGCCCTGCGCGATCGGGTGTCGGCCGCCCGGCCGCCGGCGTTCTGGTCCGCGGTGCCGCCCAAGCCCCGCCTGAGCGATATCGAGCGCGCCGGACTGGTGCGGCTGGTCGATACGATCCCGGGCATGTGTGGCGAAGAAAAGATGCACGCGGTGATGGAGGTCATGCGGCACGCGCCGCAGGGCGACATCGTCGAGATCGGTTCCTGGTGCGGCCGCTCGGCGACCCTGTTCCTGCTGCTGTCCCACCGCTTTGGCCTGGGCAAGCTGCTGTGCGTGGATCCCTGGGCCGCGGAGGCCCTGCCCCAGGGCGACGACCTGCTGGATCGGGCCAGCGCCGATTGCGACTGTGACGAGGCGCTGCGGATGTTCGAGGTCAATCTGGCGCCCTTCGCCCAGGGTCGGTTGAACTACGCCCGCGCGCGCTCGGATGATTTTGCCCTGGAATACGGACCGGGCCTGACCGTCGACACCGAGGCATTTGGCAAGACGGACTACGAGGGCCACATCGCGGTCCTGCATATCGATGGCAACCATACCGAAGGCCAGGCGCGGCGCGATTGCGACCTGTGGGCGCCCCACGTCGCCCCCGGCGGCTGGATCATTTTCGACGACTATGTCTGGGGCTTCGGCGATGGCCCCAAGGTGGTGGCGGACGCCTTCGTGGCGGCCAACGCAGGGCGCATCGCCAGCCGCTTCCAGGCCGGCGCCGCCCTGTTCGTGCAGTTGAAGCGCGGCGGATGAGCCAGGAAGGCTCGCCCGACCTGGAGACTTTCGACTACCTGATGGCCACGCGGGGCTGGGCGCTGTTTCCCGGCGTACTGAGCCAGGGTCAGGTCGCGGCGCTTTGCGACGACGCCGACCGGGTCTACGCGGTCTGCCGGCCCGTGCAGGTGGCTAATGGGGTCGCCGATAACCAGGAGGGCGCCGCGCACCATGTGGCCGGCTATGGCGGACCCCTGGACGCCTTTCTGGAAGACTTTCCGCTCACCCATGCCATCGACCGCTACTTCGGCGGCAAGAGCATCCTGACCAGCTACGGCGTCGCCCTGAACGCGCCGGGGAAGACGTCCTATACGGCCAAGGCCCACCGCGACGTGCGCGCCTTTACCGGCGAGTATCGGCTGTCGCTGAACATGCTGGTGATGCTGGCCGACTTCACCCTGGAAAACGGGGCGACGGAAATCCTGTCGGGATCGCACAGCGTCGAGGAAACCCCCTCGGCCGCCGTCTTCGAGCGCTACGCGGAGCGGATCACCGGCAAGGCCGGGGACATTGCCCTGTTCAACAGCCTGACCGTCCACCGGGCCGCGCCGAACCACAGCAACGCTCATCGTCGCGCCCTGACCCTGACCCTGGGGCGGCCGTACCTGAAGCCGCAGATGGATTGGCCCAGGTTCCTCGATGCCGGCGCACAGGCGCGGATGTCGCCAGCGGTGCGGCAACTGCTGGGCTTCGACGCCCGGGTGGCCGCCAGCCTGGATGAATACTACCAGCCCCCCGAGCGCTGGACCTTCAAGGCGGACCAGCGATAGTCGGCTGTTCTCCTGGCCAGGGTTCGCCATGACCCATCCCTATGCCTCGCACGCCTATGCCAAGGCCCTGGCCTTCGCCGGGCGCACCGTGACCGTGGACGCCTGGCGCGGCGCCGTGCTGGCGCGTCCGATCCCGGGGGGCGGAGAGGACGCGTTGGGGCTTTATCCGCGCGCCGTGATCGCCCCCGCCGCCGATCTGGCCGCTGGACTGGAGGCCCTGGCCGCCCTGGATCTGGTCTCGGTGGTCCTGGTCAGCGACCCCTTGGCCGGGCCGGCGCCGGAGGCGCTGATCGCCGCCTTCGACGTTTGCCGCCCGTTCAAGACCCACCAGTTGGTGGACCGCGCCAAGGGCTATGCCCCGCCCAAGCATCATCGCTACGAGATCCGCCGCGCCAAGGCCCGCTGCCGGGTGGAGCAGGTGTCCCTGGCCAAGGTCCTGCCGACCTGGAGGACGCTGTACGGCGGGTTGGTCGAGCGTCACAGCATCGGCGGCATGGCGGCCTTCGACGACGCCTATTTCCAAGCCTTGGCCGAATGGCCGGTGTTCGAGACCTTTGCCGCCTTCGTCGGGGACGAGATCGTCTCCATGGCCATCTGGGTCGAGTACGGGGGCGTGGCCTACAACCACCTCGGCGCGTCCAGCGCGGCCGGCTACGCGAACGGCGCGGCCTATGCGCTCTACGACGCCGCCATCGGCCATTTCCAGGGGGCCGAGGTGCTGGATCTTGGCGCGGGCGCTGGTCTGAGCGACGATCCCGACGATGGCCTGGCCCGCTTCAAGCGCGGCTTCGCCAACGCCCAGATCCCGGCCTGGCTGTGCGGCAAGGTGCTGGCGCGCGAGCGCTATGAGGCCCTCGGCGACAAGAACGCCGGCTTCTTCCCGGCCTATCGGGGTTAAACGAGGCCGCGCACGGCGTCGGCCAGCCGCGCCATGTCCGCCGCCCCATAACGCTGGTCGCAGGGCAGGGAGAGCATTCGGCAAGAGAGGTCGGTGGCGACCGGGTCGCCGCCGGCGCCCGCCGGGAGGTCGGCCCAATGGCGAGGGCACCAGAGACGCCGTTCCGCCAGGGCCTTGGAGGCGTGGGCGGCGTCTTCCACCAGGACCGGGAAGGCCAGCGGCGAGAAGCTTGGTTCCAGGATGGGCCAGAGGGCCAGGTCGCCCAGCCGCTGGGCCAGGACGCGCCAGTTGGCCTTGCGCGCGGCGACGATCGGGGCCGCGGCCACCGCGTTCAGCGCCGCGTAGGTACGGGTGCTAATAGGCTGGTGCCCGACCGCGAAGCTGACTTCCCGCTGCTGGAACAGAGGATACCAGCCCTCCGGAGCATCGCCCGCGGGGTCGGCGGCGCGGGCGTCTTCGGGCGCCCAAAGGTTGGGATCGTCGTCCGGCTCGCCCGGCTGGGGCAGGACGGTGTTGGAAAGCAGGACGCCACCATCCGCCACGCCCAACAGCTTGCGCGGGCTGTAGAGGATCACGTCCCCCCAGGGCGTGGCGTCAGGCGCGAGGGCCTGGGCGCGATCCTCGATCCACAGGACATCCCGCCGCGCTGTCGCCAAGGCGGCGAAGGCGGGGCCGGGTGCGCGGCCGAAGTAGTCCACGACCAGCACGGCGTCGCCTTGCGCCAGATCCCGCGCCAGTCGGTCGGTGTCGGGTTCCAGGGTCGGGGAGACAGCGTACCAGGCGACGTCGAGTCCGGCGGCGGCGTCGGCGACGGCGGTGCAGACATAGGCGGGAAGCCACAGGCGACGGACCTGGCGTTGGGCCAGCAGCGCGGCCAGGGCCGACCGGGCGTTGCTGTAGGAGGCGGCGTGCTTCCAGCCACGGGTCCAAGCTTGCCAGATGCTATCAGGACGGGACGGCCCCTCCGCCTCGGAGGGGAAAACCCCGCCAATCGCCCGCGGCGCGCTCACGCCGCCCCGCGGACCGCCTCGGCGCCATCGCCCTGGGCGTTGCACCAGCGAGTAAACATGGTCTGGAAGGCGGCCTCAAGCCGGCGCGTGAAGCCGGCGTCGTCAGCATAGGGTCCGGTATCCATGCCCGGACGGATGCGGGCGCGCAGGCGGTCGAGGGCGGTCAGGTCGGCGGTCAGGGCCACGGCCTTGGCGACATAGTCGTCCCAGCTTTCCGCCACCAGCTCCGGCGCGCCGGCGCCCTCCACCCCGCAGACGCCGATGCGTGAATAGAAGTCCGGGCCGCGCAGGGTCAGGACCGGGACGCCATTGGCCAGGGCGTCGCAGGTGGTGGTGCCGCCCGGCGCCGGAGAGGGGTCGAGGGCCAGGTCGATCTCGTGGAAGGCCTGCAGATAGCCCTGGCCCGTGCTGTGACCGCGGAATTCGATCCGTTCTGGCTCGACGCCATGGCCGGCGAAGCGGGCCTGGGTGGCGCGGCGCAGGACCGGGTCGGTGAAGTAGCCATATTTGAGCACCAGCCGGGAACCGGGCCGACCCCGCAGCACGCCGCTCCAGGCGCGGATCGTCGCGTCGCTGAGCTTGGCGGGGTGGTTGAACGATCCGAAGGTGACGCGGCCGGTGGCGAGGGCGGGCGTCGGCTGGGAGGCCGGGCGGTCGGGCGCGGCGCGGAAGGGTCCCAAGGTCGGTCCGATACGGACGATGTCCTCGGTGAACAGGGCTTCGTCGCCTGGGGAGGCCATCTGGTCGGCGTGCAGAACATAGTCCATGCGCCGCAGCCCGGTGGTCTGGATGTAGTTCAGCCAGGCGGCCTGCACCGGCGCGGCGCGATGGGCGAACATGGCCAGGCGGCTGCCTGCCGAGTGGCCCCAGGCGTCAATCAGGACGTCTATCTGGTCCGCGCGGATCAGGGCGGCGGCGTCCGCGTCGCTCAGGTGTCCGATACCGCGGATGGTGAGCGGGCAGGTCCAGACGGCTTCGGTCTCGGCCTTGGCCGGATACAGAAACACATCGATCGAACCGCGGTCATGGGCGTCAAGAATGGGGGCGATGAACTGGCGGATCTGGGTCCCCGCGAAGCTGGGGGCGACATAGCCGACGCGCAGCCGCCGTCCCTTCAGGGAAGCATTGTGAAAGATCGGCGCGCCGACTTCCGGCGCATAGAGGGCCGCCCAGCGGCGGGCTTCGGCGGTGTAGCGGGCGCGGCCGTCCTCGATCAGGAAGTGGGGATAGAGCATGAACTGGTGCAAAACCGGCGAGGGCCAGAGCGTCACCGCCTGTTGCAACAGGGCAATGGCTTCCTCGGCCCGGCCCTGGTGCTGCAAAGCCAGGGCGTAGGTCAGCCAGCCGGTGGGGCTGCTATGACCGGCCTGTAAGGCCAGCGACCAGACGGCAGCGGACATGGCCACGTTCTGGCCGCCGTAGAGCTTGGTGGCCACGCTGGCGGCGTATTCGGCGTCGGTGTGAAGGCGAGGCGTCTCGGCGGCCATGCCGGCGGCGACCTCCAGGGTGTGGGCCAGCCGGGCGGCGTCCAGGGCCAGCGCGGCGGCGGCGGCTTCGCCCGTGGCGATCAGGGCGCTGGCCAGCCAGTAGTTGGCCTCCGCACCGCGAGAGGGGAGCGATTGCAACGCGCCGATCGCGGCGGCGGCGTCACCGGCCAGCAGGGCTTCGCGGGCGAAGCCGACGGAGGCGGAGGACATGTCGAAAGTCATGGCCGCCAGGGTGGCCTGACGCGGTAAAGAGCCGATTAACCATGCTGGCCTGGACGGCCCGCTGGCTCAGGACAGCAGGGTGAAGTGCACCATCGAGCGGTGCAGATCGTGGGTATAGACGTCCGGCGCACGGCGGATGGCCATCAGGGCGCTGGCCTCCATGGCGTTCCAGGACAGCAGGGCGTTGATCAGGCAGAACAACAGGCGCTGGTCCAGTTCGTAGGTCAGGCTGGACCGGTCACCGGTGGTTACCGACTCGACCATGCCGGCAGCTGTCGAATCCAGGCTGAGACGGAACAGGAAGGTTCGCCCGCCCTCGGCGTCGCGGGCGTCCAGATAGACGTCCATGGCCAGGTCCAGGTTCATCCGCGCGCGGCGGGCGGCCAGGTTGGCAGCGCATTTCTTCAGCGCCCTTGGCCAGTTAAACGGGGCGTCCGCTGGGAGCGCGACCTGGGTGAAGCTGGGCGCGGTGTCGGCCAGGGTCAGGGCATAGGCGGCGCGGTCGGTGTCGTCGAAGCCGCGATGGCTGGCGCGGCGGTCCTGGCGGATGGTCAGGGTGGCGCTGTCCAGGTCGTCGCCGGGATAGAGCTTGGCCAGGGCGTCGGCCCTGCCGACCTGGGCAAGCGCCTGGCTGAGCTGAGATTCCAGGGGCTGCGGCAGGAACCGTGAGAGGCCGGCGGCCGGACCGCCCAACACATATTCGCCGCCCGCTGGTATGGCGCGCCTGGCGCCCAGGGCCTCGAACACCTGGGTGAAGTTGGCGGTGGTGCGCTGGCGCAAGGCCCGCGTCGCCTCGAGCTTTCGGGCATCGTCATAGTCGGCCATGGACATCGGGTAGAGCGAGGCGGAGGCGTAAGGGATCTGGGCGATATCCGGCGCGCCGTACTGGGCGGCGATGCGCTGGCCGTCGGCGGGCAGGATGGTGTTGTCCACGGCGCAGAACAGGCGCGTCCCGTCGGCGTCGGTGAGATAGATCGAGGTGTCCAGGTCGTAGTCCACGGCGCTGTCGTCACCGCGGGTGTTGCCGTGAAAGTCCTTGAACAGCACCAGCCGGGCGCCGCGGTCGCTGAGCGGGGTGTCGGTCTCGAAGGCGATTTCGCGCAGGGTCGTGAAACCCAGGGCCGTCAGGGCGTTCTTCAGGTTTGGCGTGTTCATCCGGCCGATCAGCACCGGAATGTCGCGGGCGAAGGGCGCCAGGGTCAGGGGGTGCAGGTGATCGTGGTGCAGGTGGCTGATGTAGAGGAAGTCCGGCCGGGAGGCCCAGACCTCGGCCTTCAGGGCGTCCGGAACCGGCGGGAAGTTCCACCAGGTCTGTTGGCACGGCCCGTCGAACCAGGGGTCGGTGAGAATGGTCTCCCCGGTGGAGAGGGTGATCTGGAAACAGGCGTTGGCGATGTAGCGGAAGCGCATGGTCAGGCTTTGGGGGCCGCGACGACCGTCAGGCTGCGCCCCATGCCGCAGGCGAACAGGCTTGCGCCGAAACCCATGAAGGCGTCCAGGCCCTGGTCGGCCATCATCAGGTCGATGGCCATGCGCGCCCGGTGCGCCGGCTTTCCCTGGGCGCCGTCGGCGACATAGTTCGAGCCCGGGTGCAGCAGGAACCAGTCGATGGGGAAGCTGGCGAAGGCCATGCGAACCTCGAAGCCCAGTCGCGCCATCAGCCTGGGCAGGTTCTGGGCGTTGAAATAGTTCAGGTGCTGGGGCGGGGCGACCCAGAAGTCGCGGGCGATGGCGCCGCTGGTCCGGGCCGCCAGCTGCAAGGCGCTGAAGTCATTGGGCACGGTGATGGCCACCACGCCGCCGGGCCTCAGCAGTCGGGGCAGACGGGCGAGCAGGCTCTCCGGGTCCGGAACATGCTCCAGCACATGCTCCATGACGCAGACGTCCGTCGCCTCGCCGGCCGCAATCAGGCGGTCGAGGTTTTCCAGGGCGTCGCCGAAGGTGGCGCGGTCCAGGAAGTCGGGGTGGAAGCGCCGCAGGCCGTCCTGGGAATAGTCCAGGCCGCGCACGGCGAACCCGGCCTGGTCGGCGGCCTTTAGGAACCAGCCCTCGCCGCAGCCGATCTCCAGCAGGGTGTCTCCGGCCTTGGGGTCCGCGCCGCGCGCCCGCCGGATGGCCAGCAGGGTTTGGCGGGCCAGCAGGTTGCGGTGCTGGATTTCAGTGTCGGTATAGCCCTGGGCGTAGGTGCCGTGGGAGCCCTGGAAATATTCCTGGGCGTAGAAAGCCTTGAGCTCTTCGGCGCTGGGCTTGGGCTCCAGGCTGCGCCAGCCGTCGGGGTGGGTGACCAGGCTGGGCTGGCTCACGGTCAGGCCTCGTCCCAATAGTCATTGGCGGCGACCAGCGCCTGGTAGTCCTCGCGGGTCACCCCGACGATGATCTTGTCCCAGTAGCGGCCCTTGCGGAAATGCCAGCGGCGCTGGCGGCCCTCTTCCTTCCAGCCGCAGCGGCCGACGTAGAGGCGCAGGGAGGCTTCGTTGTATTCGATGATGTCGCCGTCCAGGCGCTCAAGGTGCAACTCATCGAAGGCATAACGCATCACCGCCATCACCGTGTCGACGCCGTAGCCCTTGCCCCTCAGGTCGACGGGGCCAAGCATCATGCCGTGGAAGGCGTGGTTGTTCTTCCAGTCCAGGTCGACGAGGTTGGCGGTGCCGATCACCTCGCCGCCGTCCAGGGTCTCGATCACCCAGCGGTGGTTGAGGGGGTCGTTCTTCAGGCCGGAGAACCATTGCCGGATGGAATCGAAGCTGGAGGGAAACCGCCAGCCGCCCAGGTTGGACCAGATCTCGGCGTCGTTGGCCCAATGGTGCAGCAGGGGAAGATCGTCTTCCTCCACCGCCCGCAGGCCGATCTTCTTGCCCAGGATCATCGCCTCGCCTCCCGACCGTGAATCGGTTCTCAGAAGTCTAGCGCAATGCCGGGCCAAAGCGGCGCCCTCTTCCAGGGTGGGAGGAGGGCGCCTTTGGTCGCGGGCCCTAGCCGGCGGGCGCCGGCGCCGGGGCGGCGGCGGGGGCTTGGCGGGCCAGGGGGTAGAACTTTTCGCTCATCTTCGGCAGGGCTTCGGAGAGGATGGTGTCCAGGCTCCAGCCCTCGGCCTTGGTCACCGTCTCGATGGGACGGGGCTGGCTGTAGAGGATGATGTTCTCGCCGGCGGCGCCGAAGAACTGGCCGGAGACGGTCTTGGCCGCGTCGGCGATCAGGGCGACGGCGAAGCGGGCCGGCTGGTCGGCGCGGATGGTCTGGGCCATCTGCTGGCGGCGGGCGGCGGCGGCTTCATCCTTCACCGGCACCGACTGGGTCATGCGCGTCCAGGCCACGGGGGCCAGGCAGTTGGCGCGGACGTTCTTGGCCGCGCCCTCCATGGCGATGATCCGCGACAGGGCGGCGATGCCCATCTTGGCCGCGCCGTAGTTGGTCTGGCCGATGTTGCCCAGCAGGCCCGAGGTCGAGGTGAACAGGACATAGGCCCCGTCTTCCTGGTCGCGGAAGTGTTCGATGGTGGCGCGGCAGACGTTGAACGAGCCGCGCAGGTGGACGTCGATGACCTTGTCCCAGTCCTGTTCGGACATCTTGTGGAACATGCCGTCGCGCAGGATGCCGGCCGGATTGATCACGGCGTGCAGGCCGCCAAAGGTGTCCTTGGCCTGTTCGACCATGCCCTGCACGGCCTTGAGGCTGGTGACGCTCTCGGAGTTGGAAACCGCTTCGCCGCCGGCGGCGCGGATTTCCTGGGCCACGGTTTCTGCCGGACCGGTGGAGCCTTCGTCGCCACCCGCCAGGCTGCCGCCCAGGTCGTTGACCACCACCTTGGCGCCGTTGGCCGCGGCGATGAGGGCGCAGTCGCGGCCGATGCCGTTACCGCCGCCGGTGATCAGAACCACCTTGCCTGAAAGAATGCCCATCTCTGTATCTCCCTGAAAATGTTCCAAAATGCACTGCGCCCGGTCGCGGGCCTAATGTGGCCAAGGGGCGCGCGGCGAGAGTCATACTCTGGCGATCCGGCGTCACAAGGCAAAATCTTGCGTGGAGGGGCGTCGAAGGCCCCCTATTCGAGGCGATCCGCCTTGCGGAGGGCCGGAAACCAGACCGCCCATAGTCCGGTGGCGATCAAGGCCCCGACGCCGCCGAAGATCGCCGCGCCCACCGGCCCCAGAAACCTCGCCACCACGCCGCTCTCGAATTCGCCCAGTTCGTTGGAAGCGGAGATGAACAGGGTGGAGACGGCTCCGACGCGGCCGCGCATGTGGTCGGGGGTAACCAGCTGCACAAGGGTCTGGCGCACGAAGACGCTGAGCATGTCCGCCCCGCCCAGGACCGCCAGGGCGGCCACCGAGAGCCAGAGCCAGGTGGAGAGGCCGAAGACCAGGGTGGCCACGGCGTAGACCGCCACCCCCGCCAACATCTTGATCCCCGCCTTGGTGCGGATCGGTCGCGAGGCCAGGGCCAGGGCGACCACGGTGGCGCCCATGGCCGGGCCGGCGCGCAACAGGCCGAACCCCAGGGGGCCGACCTTCAGCACGTCCTGGGCGAAGGCGGGAAGCAGGGCGGTGGCGCCGCCCAGGATCACGGCCGCCAGGTCCAGGGAGATGGCGCCAAAGACGATCTTGTTGCTCCAGACGTAGGCCAGGCCCTCCTTTACCAGTTCCAACCGCGAGCCCGGTTGCAGGACCGGCTTGGTGTTCTGGCGGATCAGCATGATCGTCAGCGCCGCCCCCACGTACAGGGCCAAGGTGGTCTGGAAGGCGATCTGGGGCGAGATGGCGATCAGCAGGCCGGCGGCGGCAGGCCCTGCGATGGAGGCGGTCTGCCAGGCCAGGGAGTTCCAGGCGATGGCGCGGGGCAGCAGCTCGCGCGGCACCAGCATCGGACCCAGCGCCGTGGTCGCCGGCGAGAAGAACGAGCGCGCCGCGCCGAACAACGCCGCCACGCCCAGGAACAGGTTCACCGTGGCGAAGCCCATCATCGTGGCCGCCACCAGGATCGACACCGCCACGATCTCGCCGACGTAGCAGACCACCAGCACCCGGCGACGGTCGTAGCGATCGGCGCTCTCACCGGCGGGCAGGGCCAGCAGGAACAGGGGCAGGAAGGTGATCAGGCCGATCAGGCTGACGTTGAAGACCGAACGGCCGATGGAGAGGCCCTCGGTGCGGGACAGATGATAGACCATCCAGCCCATGGCCACGCTCTGGATCTGTGTGCCGAAACTGCCCATCCACCGCGAGGCCCAGAACAGCAGATAGTCCCGCTCCCTCAACAGAAGGCGGACGGGCGGCGGCGCTGTATCGGGCATGGCCCGGCCATAGCCCGCGGCGGACAATCTGCGCAATCATCAATGGGGGCCTGTGTTCGAATGGACCCCGGCCGAACCTGACATTGACCGAAGAGGCCGTCCGCCTTACTGCGCCGGCCCGATGACCATCGCCGATATCGTCACCACGCCGCTGCTGGCGCCTGAACGCCCCGCCGACGCGGCGGCGGTTACCGCCCTGATCGCGCGCGCCTTTGGCCCGGGACGCTATGCCAAGGCGGCCGAGCGGTTGCGCGAGCACAACACCCCGCTGGCGGATCTGTCCTTCGTCGCCCACGCGGGCGGCCAGGTGGTGGGCTGCGTGCGCCAATGGCCGGTGCGAATCGGCGACACGGCCGCTGTCTTCCTGGGGCCTATCGCGGTGGACGACGCCTGGCGCCACCACGGCCTGGGCGGCGCCCTGGTCAAGCGCGCCAGCGACGCGGCGCGGGCGGCGGGCCATGACCTGATCCTGCTGGTGGGCGACACGCCACTGTTCCGCCGCCTGGGTTTCGACGCCGAACCGGCCCGTCACGTGGTCATGCCCGGCCCGGTCGATCAGAGGCGGGTGCAGGTCAAGGCGTTGCAAGCCGGCGCCGACGAAGGCTTGGCCGGCCGGGTCGTCATCGCCGGAAATCAAGTCGCCGCTTGAGGCGTCGGCCCGCCGTGCCTACCTTGACCGGTATGAGCGAGACAGGCGGAACCAGCGGCGTTTCCGGCGGGCCATCCGGGCTCGACGGGGTGATCGCGGCGGCCAAGACCCAAGCGCCGGGCCGGGGGCTGCCTCCGGTGCACCTATGGCATCCCACCCACTGCGGCGAGATCGACATCGTCATCAAGCGCAGCGGCCTGTGGTTCCACGAGGGCACGCCCATCGGGCGCGAGGCCCTGGTGCGGCTGTTCTCCACCGTCCTGCGCAAGGATCCCGACGGCTTCCACCTGGTGACCCCGGTGGAGAAGATGAAGATCACCGTCGAGGACGCGCCCTTCATCGCCACCCGCGTGGACCGGCTCGAAAACGAGTCTGGGGGTGACACGCTGAAATTCCTCACCAATGTCGGCGACGTGGTCGAGGCTGGGCCAGACAACGCCATCCGCGTGGAGATGGACCCGGTCAGCGGCGAACCACGCCCTTACCTGCATGTTCGCCGGGGCCTGGAGGCCCTGATCAACCGGCCGGTGTTCTACGAGCTGGTGGAGATGGCGCGGGAGCGGCAGACGCCGGAGGGGCCGACGCTGGGCGTCGAGTCCAACGGCGCCTGGTTCCCCGTCGGTCCGCCCAGGGCCCACCTTCCGTGAGCCCCGACTCGCCGCCGGGCGCGCTGAGGGACTGGATCGCGCGACATCTTGATCCGCTGGAGGCCGATCCGGCCCAGACGCGGGTGATCCACTCCGACTTTGACCTGAACCCGGCCAACGCGCCCAGCAAGCCGGTGACCCTGACCCCGGCCGCCGTCCTGGTGGGACTGGTGGAGCGGCCGACCGGCCTGTCGGTGATCCTGACGCGCCGCGCCGACACCCTGCGCAGCCACACCGGCCAGGTGGCCTTTCCCGGCGGCCGGGCCGACCACGGGGAGCTGCCCTGGGAGACCGCCCTGCGCGAGGCCAACGAGGAGATCGGCCTGGATCCGGCCCTGGTCTCGGTGGCCGGCCTGTCGACCCCTTACCAGACTGGCACCGGCTACCTGGTCACACCGGTGGTGGGGTTCGTGGAACCCAGCCTGGTTCTCACGCCCAATCCCGACGAGGTGGCGGTGATCTTCGAGACGCCCTTTGGCTTCCTGATGAACCCGACCAACTATGAGGAGCGGGAGGGCAAGACCCCAGCCGGCGATCGCCGCCGGTTCTACGCCATGACCTGGGAAGACCAGTACATCTGGGGCGCCACGGCGGGGATGCTGCGGGCGCTCTACGACCGGCTTTATGGGGCGGCGGTCGCCTAAGCCCCTTCCCGGCCAGCCTTGAAAGCGCCAAGTACGCCTGATGACCGAGACCCTAAGCCCCCAGCCCTGGATGAAGCACCCCGCCACCCTGGCGGTGATGGCGGCGCTGGAAACGGCGGGTGGCGAGGGATGCGCCCGTTTCGTCGGCGGCTGTGTGCGCAACGCCCTGCTGCGCAAGCCGGTGGACGACATCGACATCGCCACGATCCTGACCCCGGACCAGACCATCGCCGCCCTGACCAAGGCGGGGCTGAAGGCGATCCCCACGGGCGTCGAGCATGGCACGGTAACGGCCGTGGCCGAGGGCCGGCCTTACGAGGTCACCACCCTGCGCCGGGACGTGGAGACCGACGGGCGCCGCGCCGTGGTGGCCTTTACCACCGACTGGGTGGAAGACGCTGGACGCCGCGATTTCCGGCTCAACGCGCTCTATTGCGACCTTAAAGGGACCCTCTTCGACCCCACCGGCGCGGGGCTCGACGACCTGCGCGCTGGGCGGATCGTGTTCGTCGGCGAGGCGGAGACCCGGATCCGCGAGGACGCCCTGCGCATCCTGCGCTACTTCCGGTTCCTGGCCTGGTTCGGCAAGGGCGAGCCGGACGCGGTGGCTCTGTCGGCCTGCCAGTCGCTGCGCGAGCTGACGGCGAACCTGTCGGCCGAGCGAGTGTCCAAGGAACTGCTGAAGCTGTTGGCGGCGGAGGATCCACGCGGCGCCCTGGGGCTGATGGCCAAGACCGGGGTGTTGTCGGTGGTGCTGCCGGAAGCCCAGGGCCTGGCCCGGTTCGAGCGCCTCGTGTCGATCGAGAACGACATGCTGTTCACCGAGGACGCGGAACTGCGCCTGGCCAGCCTGCTGCCCGACGATCCCGCCGTCGGCGCCGCGGTCGCCGCGCGCCTGCGCCTGTCCAACGCCCAGCGCGACCGCCTGGTCGCCGCCCTGGGGACCGAGCCGCGGTTGATCTCGTGGATGAGCCCGCGGCAGGCGCGCCAGACCATCTATCGTATCGGCCTGCAGCCCTTCCTCGACCGGGTGACCCTGGCCTGGGCGGCGTCGGAACGCCGGGCCGCGACCACCCAGTGGCGGGCGCTGCTGCCGCTAGGGCAAAGCTGGCCGATCCCGACTTTCCCGCTGACCGGCGACGAGGTCGCCGCGGCGGGCGTGCCGCGCGGGCCGCTGATGGGCGAGGTGATGCGCGAGGTGGAGGCCTGGTGGGTGGAGAACGACTTCATCGACGACAAGCTGTCCATCGTCGAACGGTTGAAGGCGGTGGTCCAGGGCATGGTCTACTAGGAAAGGCTTGGCGCTTGAAACTGGGAATCCTGTCCGCCGGCGCCCCGCCCAGCACCTTGTCGCCCCGCTTCGGCGACTATCCGGCCATGTTCCGCGCCCTGCTGGCGGACGGCGGCCACGACTGGACCGCCTATGACGTGCGCCACGGTGAGTATCCGGACCAGCCGGAGGCCTGCGAGGGCTATATCGTCACCGGTTCATCCAGCGGCGTCTACGACCCAGATCCGTGGATCGGCGATCTGAAGGCCTTCCTGGTGCAGGCCAAGGGGCGCGCCGCCTTGGTAGGGGTCTGTTTCGGCCATCAGGTGATGGCCGAGGCCTTCGGTGGCAAGGTGATCAAGTCCCCCAAGGGCTGGGGCATCGGCCTGCACACCCACGCGGTTCGGGATAGGCGGAAGTGGATGGAGGCCGCGGCGGCGGGCACGTCCGCCTTTGCCCTGGCGGCCTCGCACCAGGACCAGGTGGTGGAGGTTCCGCCGGACGCCGCCGTCCTGGCGGGCAGCGACTTCTGTCCCAACGGGCTGATCGCCTATGGCGGCCAGCGCGCCATGTCGATGCAGTTGCATCCGGAGTTCGAGCCGGCCTATGCCCAAGCGCTGATCGCCGGTCGGCGCGGGGTGCGATTCGCCGAGGATGCCGCGGACCGGGCGATCGCCAGCCTCGACGCTCCGAACGATCACCTCAGGGTCGCGGCCTGGATCGAGGCTTTCCTGGCAAACCCGGCCTAGGAACTGGGCGCCGCGCGCCGCCTGAACATCGTCAACGGCGAAAAACCCTGTTCGTCCACGGTTGAGTAGTTCTACGGATTTACCACTGTGGGAGGCTCGGTCTTAGCTGAGCTTGTCGGCCGGTAATGCTTTGGGGAGGGGCTGATCGGGTTTGCAGCGCGTTAGAGTTCAATGAGCAACCACCCGATGACCTATCCCATGAACCGGCAAGCCCTGGCGCAGAAGCAGATCGAGGACGGCGAGCAGCACTTCGAGGCGCGGCGCCTGGACCGGGCGTTGGTCAGTTTCGAGACGGCTGCCGCCCTGTGCCCCGACATGGCGGAAGCCTACTACCAACTGGCGCGGACCCACGTGCTGCTCAAGGACCCGGCGTCCGGCCAGGCCGCCGCGCGGGCGGGGCTGAAGGTTGATCCCCGTCACGCCGGATGTGCTCACATCCTGGGCCTGATCCTGTCCGAAGGTGACAATCTGGACGAGGGCTTGGTGTGGTTGAAGGTGGCCGTCGAAGGCGCGCCCAACCACCCCCAGGTACAGCGCGATCTTGGCGTGGTGATGTTGTTCCTCGGCGACATCGAGGGCGCCCGAGAGCACCTGATGGCCGCCCTGAAGCTGGACGTCCAGGCGCACGAGGTTCTGTTCAACCTGGTCCGCATCACCGACATGTCGGCCGACACCGATGACGTGCAGGTGCTGATGACCGGAATGCATCGGTTGGCGGGCGTCACTGACACCCTGTCGCCGCAACTGGCCGTCCAGGTCTTCTATAGCCTGGCCAACGCCTATGAGGCCCGTGGTCAGGCGGACGAAGCCTTTGCCTGGTTGCAGCGGGGCGCGAACGCCCAGCGCGCCAGCCGTACCTACGACGCGCCCGCCGATCTGAACCGCGTGCGGCGGACGGGCGAGGTGTTCAACAGCAACCACCTATCGCGGCTGTCGGGCGCTGGCCTGGAGACGAACCGCCCGATCTTCATCGTCGGCATGCCGCGCTCGGGGACCACCCTGGTGGAACAGATCGTCAGCGCCCATCCGGAGGTCTACGGCGCCGGGGAGCACCCGACCCTGTTGCATCTGCTGATGAACTCCACGGGCCTCGAAGGCGCGCGCTGGCCGGACTGGGGCAGCGCCATGCTGCCGATCGACTGCAAGAACCTCGGCCAGCGCTATCTCGACAATATCCCCCCGGTCCCGGGCGCGGAAAGCCGGACCACGGACAAGCGCCTGGAAAACTTCGAGTTTCTCGGCCTGGTGCACCTGACGCTGCCCAAGGCCCCGATCATTCATGTGCGCCGCGATCCGCGCGACATGGCCCTGTCCTGCTACGCCATGCTGTTCAGCAACGGCCAGGAATGGAGCTACGACATGGCCGAGCTGGCTGCCTACTGGCGCGAGCACGAACGGCTGATGGAACACTGGAAGACCGTGTTGCCGCCGGGGCGAATCCTGGAGGTTTCATACGAGGATCTGGTCACCGATCTCGAGCCCCAGGCCCGGCGGATCATCGCCCATTGCGGCCTGACGTGGGACGACGCCTGCCTGCAGTTCCACCGCTCGGTGCGGCCGGTTCGCTCCGCCAGCGCCGCTCAAGTGCGCGAACCGATCTATGACAGGTCGATTGGCCGGTGGAAGGCGTTCGGAGGTCACATGAAGCCGCTGTACGACGCCATGGGCCTGCAGATTCCCTCTACCTAAGACACGCTGAGGCGAAGGGACATGCGGACAAGGTCCGACAGGGTTCGTGCGTCCATCTTTTCCATCACCCTGGCGCGGTGGTTCTCCACCGTGCGGACGCTGATGCCGAGGGCCTTGGCGGTCTCCTGGTTTGAGGCGCCCTCGGTGATCATGCCCATGACCTCCCACTCGCGGTCGGAGAGCAGGCTGGCGTGGTCTCGGGTCTGGTCGTGGATGCGCCGGGCGGCGTTCTGTTGGCGGCGGCGATGGAGGGCGTCGCCGAGGGCGTTGACGAAGGCTTTTCGCTCCACCGGCTTCTGCATGAAGTCGACGGCGCCGCCTTTCAGGGCCGCCACCGCCGGCGCCACGCGGCCCGCGCCACTGACCACGATGACCGGCAGGTCAGGGTCCCGCCTCGCGACGCGGCCCATCAGGTCCAGTCCATCGATACCGGGCAGGTTGACGTCCGCCACCAGGCAGCCTGCCTCTTCGAGGGCGACGTCCCTGAGGAAGGCTTCGGCGCTGAGGTGGGTGCGGACGCGGTAACCGGCGTCCTCGGCCATAGCCGCCAGGATATCCAGCACCCGTCCGTCGTCATCGACGATATGGATCGTGGCCCCCGTCACGCCCTGCCCTCCGTCCTGCGGCGCTCACCCGCGCCCTGGAGAGCTGATACGCGCCAACTCCGAATGTCCGGCGCTGGCGGCCGTCTGCGGGCGCAGATCATCCGGAATCTTGGCACATCAGCCAATTCTGTCGACAATGGACAGGCGGATTGCGGCTTTGTTGGGAACACTTACCGACGATCGGCGCCGCCTAGTGCTGGTTAGCCGACAGTGCCCAGGGCGCTAGGGCCAGGTCACCGTCGGCGGCATGGAGGACAGCATCGTCTCGATATTGGCCCCCATCTTGAAGCCGAACATGGTGCCGCGGTCGTAGAGCAGGTTGAACTCCACATAGCGGCCGCGCCGCCAGAGCTGCTCCTGGCGCTCTTCCGCCGTCCAGGGTTCGACCATCCGCCGCCGGGCGATCCTGGCGTAGACATCCAGGAAGGCCTCGCCGACGGCGCGAGTGAAGGCGAAATCACGCTCGAAGTCGCCACTGTCGTGCTGGTCGTAGAAGATTCCGCCGACGCCGCGGGATTCCTTGCGGTGCGGCAGGAAGAAATATTCGTCGCACCACTGCTTATATTTGGCATGCCACTCGGGGTGGTGGGCGTCGCAGGCGGCCTTCATGGCGGCGTGGAATTCCGCCGCGTCCGGCGCCTCCTGGGAGCGCTGGTCGCCCAGCACCGGCGTCAGATCCGCGCCGCCGCCGAACCAGCCCTGCTCGGTCGACAGGAAGCGCGTGTTCATGTGCACCGCCGGCACCCGCGGCGACCAGGGATGGATGATCAGGCTGATGCTGGCGGAGACATAGCTGGGGTCCTTGTCGGCGCCGGGCATGGTCTGGGCCATCTCCGGCGAGAAGCGCGCATCGGCGGCGGAGGTGTGCACTCCGGCCTTTTCGAACACCCGGCCGCGCAGGAAGCCGCCGACGCCGCCGCCCACACCCGTTTCCCGCGCCCAGGGTTTTTTCTCAAATCGCCCGGCGGCGCCGGGGTAGAGGTCGGCCGGCGCCTCGTCCTCGATGCGCTCCAGTTCGGCGCAGATTCGGTCGCGCAGGGACTCGAACCACTGCTTGGTCCGATCACGGCGGTCTTCCGCCAGGGCCTTGAGGTCGGTCGCTTGGGTCATGACGCGCCCGATACCGCGTTCCACACCGGTCGCGAAAGCCCTCAGACCGATTCGGAAAAGCCGTTCGTCTGTCGAAGCGCCTCGCCCAGCGCCATGGCGGCGGCGGTGACGACGTTGATCGAGCGCGCGCCGGCGACCATCGGGATCAGCAGACGCGCTTCGGCGCGGTCCACCACCGCCTGCGTTACCCCGGCGCTCTCCCGGCCGAAGATCAGGGTGTCGCCGGGCTGGAAGCGGAAATCGGCGTAGGGCAAGGCCCCCTTGGTGGTGAACAGCACCAATCGCCCCTCCTGCCGCGCCTCGTGCGACTCAAAGGCGCCCCAGCCGTCGTGCCGGTTGATGGACGCCAGGGGCTGGTAGTCCAGGGCCGCGCGGCGCAACGTGCGGTCGTCAATCGGGAAGGCGCAGGGCTCGATCACGTCCAGCCCAATGCCCAAACAGGCGCATAGACGGATGGCCGCCCCCAAGTTTTGCGGAATGTCCGGTTGAAAAAGCGCTAGCCGCATTCTAAGCGAACCCACCACAAGAGCCTGCTGGGGCGGGATGACTCGACGGTGACCATTTTGCGGCGATGCGCCGCAGGGCGCCGGCGACCCTCGCCGCAGCTAGTTATTGCGTATGGCCCGTATCCCAAGCACTGGATCGGGTCGAGATACTGGGCGCCGTTGGGCGCAAGTCGAGCTTCGCCGATCGTCGGGCGGGGCGCATAGAGGGTGAGCTGAAGGTGGCTGAAAGCCTAGCGGACTCTGCTTCCGATCCGGGCCATGGCGGGGATGATCCCAGCCGGCGCGATTTCATTCACATCGTCGCCGTGGCGACGGCGGTTGGCGGCGCGGCCGCGGTCGCCTGGCCGCTGATCGACCAGATGAACCCGGCGGCCGATACCTTGGCGCTGGCCTCGGTCGAGTTCGACCTGTCCAAGGTCGAACTGGGCCAGGAGGTGACCATCGCCTGGCGCAAGCAGCCGCTGTTCATCCGTCACCGCACGCCGGCGGAAATCGCCAAGGCCGTGGCCGACGATCACGCCGGCCTGAAGGATCCGCAGACGGACGCCGAACGGGTCAAGGCCGGCCACGCCGAGTGGCTGATCCTGCTGGGCAGCTGCACCCACCTGGGCTGCGTGCCCCTGTTCGGCCAGGGCGAGTACGGCGGCTGGTTCTGCCCGTGCCACGGCTCGGTGTACGACACCTCTGGGCGCATCCGTAAGGGTCCCGCGCCGCTGAACCTGGCGGTGCCGGACTACTCGTTCCTCAACGATAAGACTGTGAAGATCGGGTAGGGGCCATGACCGCACATACGACCTATGAGCCCAAGACGGCTATTGAGCGCTGGCTCGACACCCGCCTGCCGATCATCCGCCTCGGCGCCGAGGTGCTGGAGTTCCCGACCCCGAAGAACCTGAACTACTGGTGGACCTTCGGCGGCATCCTGAGCTTCTGCCTTGCGACCCAGATCATCACCGGCATCGTGCTGGCCATGCACTACCAGGCGGGGGGCGCCAGCGCCTTCCTGTCGGTGGAGCAGGGCATCATGCGCGACGTGAACTACGGCTGGCTGCTCCGTGGCATCCACGCCAATGGCGCCTCGATGTTCTTCATCGCCGTCTACATCCACATGTTCCGCGGCATGTATTACGGCTCCTACAAGGCTCCGCGCGAGCTCCTGTGGCTGCTGGGCTGCGTGATCTATCTGTTGATGATGGCCACGGCCTTCATGGGCTACGTCCTGCCCTGGGGCCAGATGAGCTTCTGGGGGGCCAAGGTGATCACCAACCTGCTGGGCGCCTTCCCGATCATCGGCAAGCCGATCACCACCCTGCTGTGGGGCGGCTTCGCGGTGGATGATCCCACCCTCAACCGCTTCTTCTCGCTGCACTACCTGTTGCCGTTCCTGATCGCGGCGGTGGTGGCCCTGCACATCTGGGCCCTGCATGTGCCGGGGAACAACAACCCCGTCGGCGTCGAGGTGAAGAGCAAGGCCGACACGGTGCCCTTCCACCCGTACTATACGGTGAAGGACGGCTTCGCGATCGCGGTGTTCATGATCCTGTTCGCGGTGTTCGTGTTTTTCGAGCCGGACGCCCTGGGACACCCCGACAACTTCATCCCCGCCAATCCGCTGGTGACGCCCTCGCACATCGTGCCCGAATGGTACTTCCTGCCGTTCTACGCCATCCTGCGGGCCATTCCCGACAAGCTGATGGGCGTGATCGCCATGTTCGGCGCCATCGCCATGCTGTTCGTCCTGCCCTGGCTAAACCGGTCCAAGGTCAAGTCGATGCGCTACCGGCCCACCAGCCGGATGTACTTCGGCTTCTTCGTGGTGGCCTGCTGCATCCTGGGCTACTGCGGCGCCCAGCTGCCGGATGACGCGGTGATCCCGGGCCTGGGTAAGACGGTGACGCTCGGCGACAGCGACCTGAACAGCTTCGTCTGGCTCAGCCGCATCATGACCCTCTACTACTTTGCCTACTTCGTGATCATCACCCCATTAGTGAGCCTGCGCGAAACGCCGTTGCCGGTGCCGGATTCGATCTCCACGCCCGTGCTCGCGGTCGCCGCCGCCAAGAAGGACTAGGCCCCATGCTGCGCAAGCTATTCGTCCTCGCGGCGCTGGTCGGTCTGGCCTTCTCCGCCCCGGCCTTTGCGGCCAGCACCCGTCTGGAGCCGGAAGGCCCCAAGGGCGGCTGGTCCTTCGAGGGACCGTTCGGCACATATGACCAGGAACAGCTGCAACGCGGCTACAAGGTCTATCGGGAGGTCTGCTCGTCCTGCCACTCGATGAACATGGTGGCGTTCCGCAACCTCGGCGACAAGGGCGGCCCGTTCTGGGATCCGCAGTACAAGTCGGCGGTGGAAAATGGCTATGTGAAAGCCATCGCCAAGGACTACCAGATCGCCGACATCGACCGGGACACCGGTGACGTGGTCAAGCGTCCGGGCACCCCGGCGGACCATTTCGTGGCGCCCTTCGCCAATGAAGCGGCGGCCCGCGCCTCCAACGGCGGCGCCAATCCGCCGGACATGTCCCTGCTGGCCCGCGCCCGCGAAGGCGGCCCGGCCTATGTCTATTCCATCGTCACCGGCTATGTGACGGCGCCGCCGGCCGGCCTGACCGTGCCGGCTGGCAAGTACTACAATCCCTATATGAACGGCGACCTGTCCTCCTTCTGGAAGGGCGATCCGAACCAAGTGCCCAAGGGCGGCTTCATCGCCATGCCGCCGCCGTTGGCCGACAACAAGGTCAGCTTCGACGACAAGCATTCGTCCAAGCTGGACGCCGAAGCCGCCGACGTGGCCGCATTCCTGATGTGGGCCGCCGACCCAAAGATGGAAGAGCGCAAGCAGACCGGCCTGGCCGTGATGATCTTCCTGTTGCTGTTCAGCGGCATTCTCTACGGCAGCTATCGCGCCCTGTGGCGGAACATCGACCACCACTAGGTCGACCGCTCAGCGCATTCCTCGCAACCGGCGGAGTCCTCAGGGCTCCGCCGGTTTTGCGTTGGGAGGCTCAGGATCGGGCGGCGCCAGGTCCAGCCAGCCACGCCGTCCGTCCAGGGTCATCCGATAGCGGGACCAGACGGCCAGGCCGATCGCCCCCGAAAGGGTCGCGGGCGGCGCCGGCGTCACCCCGGCCGGGGTGTTCTCGAACAACAGACCGCCCAGCGTGATGGCCCTGATCCTGGCCGGCAGTTTGAAGCGCCAGGTGGGATCGATCCGGTGAGCGAGGGGCGGTGAAAAACTGGTGTCCGCCGGCGAGAAGCGGCTTCCCATCGACGCAGTGTCCACGGAGAAGAAACCCCCTCGGCTTCGGGTTCCGTCGCTGGCGACGGCGCTCACCGCCGCGGCGCCGTCGATCTGGCGCAAGGCCAGGCGCACGGCGCCAGGCTGGCGGCGACCGCCTGCTCCGCGCGACAGGGTCAGCCGGCAGGGCGAGACCTGGATCTGCACCTTGAACCGCTTCAGCAGGTCCCAGCCGAGCACGCCGTTGATGGTGGTGGGAAAGCCCACGGCGCGCTCATTGAGGTTGGTCAGGGGCATTTCAAACCCGGCTACATGCTCGCCGGCCAGGACCAGGTCGCGCACGGCGGTAGGCGTCTCGACGCCGTCGGCGTTGGCGCGGTCCTCCAGCAGCAGGCTCTTGGGCGCCGAGGCGTCGATGATGAAATCGCCGGCGATGTCGCCGAACGACGCCGCCACCACCACCGCGCCGTTGTCGTACCAGCACTGGGTCTCGCCGGCCCAGGCGGCGCTCGCCAAGGCCAGAGTCGCGCCGACCGTCAGTGCAAAAACAAAATGAAGCGACGCACCCATGCGTCAGACGATAGCCAAGCGCCGCCGCCTCGGCGATAAGGCGCGTGCTTTTGGAGAGGGCGAATGGGCGATTGGGTTCTGGGGGTCATCGGCGGTTCGGGTCTCTATGAGATCGAAGGCTTGAAAGATCCCCGCTGGGTGAAGATCGACAGCCCCTTCGGCGATCCTTCCGACGAACTGCTGACCGGGTCGCTTGGCCGCGTGAAGCTGGTCTTCCTGCCCCGCCACGGCCGCGGCCACCGCATCCCGCCCACCGGCGTCAACGCCCGCGCCAATATCGACGCCCTCAAGCGCGCCGGCTGCACCGACCTGATCTCCCTGTCGGCGGTGGGCTCCCTGCGTGAGGCCCTGGATCCGGGGACGTTCGTGGTGGTGGACCAGTTCATCGATCGCACCTTCGCCCGTGAGAAGAGCTTCTTCGGCGAGGGCCTGGTGGCGCACGTCTCCATGGCCGAGCCGGTCTGCCCACGCCTGTCGGCCATGGCCGCGGCGGCCGGCCGCGCCGCCGGCGCGCGGATCATAGAGGGCGGCACCTACCTGGCCATGGAGGGCCCGCAGTTCTCCACCAAGGCCGAGAGCGCCCTCTACCGGTCCTGGGGCTGCGACGTCATCGGCATGACCAACATGCCCGAGGCCAAGCTGGCCCGGGAGGCGGAGCTGCCCTACGCCTCGGTGGCCATGGTCACCGACTACGACTGCTGGCGCGAGGACTTCGCCCATGTGGAGGTGACCCATATCCTGGAAGTCCTGCACGGCAACGCCGACATGGCCCGCGACCTGATCCGGCGACTGGCCGCCGGCCTGCCGGCGAAGCGGGAATCCTCGCCCATCGACACCTGCCTCGACACCGCCTTGATCACCGCCCCTCACGCCCGCGATCCGAAGGCCGCCAAACGCCTAGACGCCATCGCCGGCCGGGTGCTCGGGACCGCCCAATGAACGCCATCTCCTTCGAGAGCCCCATGAACCTCGCCGACATCATTCGCACCATTCCCGACTATCCCAAGCCGGGGATCATGTTCCGCGACATCACCACCCTGCTGGGCGACGCGCGCGCCTTTCGCCGGACCGTGGACGAACTGGTCCAGCCCTTTGCCGGCCTGAAGATCGACAAGGTCGCCGGCATCGAGGCGCGGGGCTTCATCCTGGGTGGGGCGGTGGCGCACCAGCTGTCCGCCGGCTTCGTGCCCCTGCGCAAGAAGGGCAAGCTGCCGCACAAGACCCGGGCGGTGGAATACGCCCTGGAGTACGGCACTGATTCCATGGAGATGCACCTGGACGCGGTGAAGCCGGGCGAGCGGGTTATGCTGGTGGACGACCTGATCGCCACCGGCGGCACCGCCCTGGCCGCCGTCGACCTGTTGCTGGGGGCCGGCGCGGAGATCGTGGCGGCCTGTTTCGTGGTCGATCTGCCGGAGCTGGGCGGCGCCGCCAAGCTGAAGGCCGCCGGGGTGCCGGTGTCGACCCTGGTGGCGTTCGCGGGACATTGAGGCGCGGGGCGCTCTTTGCCCTTTCCTTGCCCCATCCCGACGCCATCTTAGAGGCATGAGTTTCACACGCCCCTGGCGCATGTTCCGGCGGATGCAGGACAGCGCTGTTGCCGCCGCCGGCCTTATCTACGCCGGGGCGGCCGCCCACGCCTGGCGGGTGCTGCCCGGCGAGCTCTCGCTGAAGGCCCAGCTGACCCTGGCGTTTCCGGCCCTGTTCTTCGTCTTGGCCGCGGCCGCCTTCACCCTGATCCCGGCGCTGCGCGGCCCGCTGACCCGCCACGTCTGGATCAGTTTCCGCACCGGCTTTGGCCAGAGCGTGATCTCGGTGCTGGCGGTGATCGGAGTGCTGGTCGCCGCGGCGGGGTTTATCCTGTGGCAGACCTACGGCGTCGCCAATGGCGGCCGTTATCCCGCGGGGGTGTTTTCCGGCTACGGCGCCGGTATCGGCCTGCTGCTGGCGCAGGCGCTGCTGGTTAGGCGGCTGGAGCGTGACCCGGTGTTCCGCTCCCAGATCGAGGAGCGGTGAGGCTCAGACCTCGCTGCGCCCGCCGCCGTTGCGGGCGAACAGCTGCAGGGTGCGCAGGCGGGCCAGGCGCGCGGCGTCGGGGCTGTAGTCGGCGCGGCGGTCGGAGAAGAAGCCGTGGCCGGCGTCATAGAGGAAGATCGGCATCTCGGGATGCTTGGCCTCGATGGCCTCGACGACCTCCATCGGGATGCTCGCGTCCTTGCGGCCGAAGTGCAGGATGATCGGGCAGAGCGGCGTTTCATCAACGAGTTCCGGGATCCGGCGGCCATAAAAGCTGGACGCCGCCGCCACGCCGGGGATGCGGCAGGCGGCCAGCCAGGTCGCCGTCCCGCCCCAGCAAAAGCCGGCCACGAACACCGGCGGCTCCAGGGCGGCCACCGCGGCGGCCAGGTCGCCGGCCACCTCGTCCCAGGGCGTGGCCTGTGACAGGCGCACACCCTCCGCGACGGCCTCCGGGTCATACGAAGCCGCGAAGCCCGCCTGGCGCCGGTCGTAGAGGCTTGGGGCGATGGTCTCGTAGCCATCGGCTGCGAAGCCATCGGCGAGTTCGCGGATATGGTCGGTGACGCCGAAGATCTCCTGGATCAACACCAACCCGCCCCGCCGTGCGTCCTGGGTGGGCGCGCGGTAGGCGCCGAAGGTAAACCCGTCGGCGCCGCTGGTCAGGCGGATGGCCTCGCCCACTAGAGGGCGCCGTTGGCTTCGAACAGGCTCAGGGTGCGTTCGCGGGCCAGCTTGGCGTCGGCCGGGTCGGAGTCGGGGCGGCCGTCGTTGTTGAAGCCGTGGCCGGAGGCTTCGTAGATGTAGACCTTCACCTGGGGCTGGGCGGCGTTCAGCGTCGCCTTCACCTCGTCGGCGGGGATGTGCCCGTCCTTGCGGCCGAAGTGGCAGATCACCGGGACCTTGGGCGTCAGGTCCGCCGCGCCGGCGACGCCGCCGCCGTAGTAGCTGGAGCCGGCCGACAGGCCCTCCAGACGACCCGCCGCCTGCCAGACCATGGCGCCGCCGTAGCAATAGCCGACGATGAACACCGGCCCCTTGGCCTTCAACAGGGCGATGCAGGCGGCGATGTCGGCCAGGGCGTCTTCCGGCTTGCTGGCGCGCATGGCGGCGAAGGCGCGAGGCATGCCCTCTTCATCGTGCCCGGCCACGAAGCCAGGTTCGTGGCGGTCGTACATCGACGGGGCCACGGCCTCGAAGCCGAGCTTCGACCAGCGCTCCACGTCGGCCTGGACGTATTGGTCGATGCCGAAGATTTCCTGGATGACGATCACGCCGCCCCGGCGCTTGCCGACCGCGTCGGCGTGAAGGGCGGAAAACTCGAAGCCGTCCGAAGCGGTGCTCTTGATCGTGATGGTCTGGGCCATGCGTCTCTCCCTGTGCTGGCCTTGTCCTAGGCCACGGGGGAGGGGATGGGCAAACCAGGGAATCTAAAGCCGGCGCGCGGACCGCGATCAGGGGGTGACAATCAGCCCGCGCGCCGACTGGTCCCTAGAGCCTGTCCTGTTTTGATGGAATCATCAAAACAGGAAGAACAGGCTCGCCTCTTTAAGTTTGCGAGCACGATTCAGAGTTTTGTCGGTTACGACAAAACTCATCGTGCTCTAGGAGACCGTCACCACCTAGGCCCTTTGACGGTGGGCCTGCGCCCCCTGAACGGGGGGCAGGCTTAGCCGTGGGCTTGAAAGTTCAGACGTTGAAGCGGAAGTGCAGCACGTCGCCATCCTTGACGACGTATTCCTTGCCCTCGGCCCGCAGCTTGCCGGCTTCCCGCGCGCCGCTCTCGCCGTTCAGCCGCACATAGTCGTCGTAGGCGATGGTTTCGGCGCGGATGAAGCCCTTCTCGAAGTCGGTGTGGATCACCCCGGCCGATTGTGGTGCGGTGGCGCCCACCGGGATGGTCCAGGCGCGGGCTTCCTTGGGGCCGACCGTGAAATAGGTCTGCAGGCCCAGCAGGGCGTAGGCGCCGTGGATCAGGCGGTTGAGACCCGGTTCTTCCAGGCCCAGGGTCTCCAGGAACTCGGTGCGTTCGTCGGGATCGAGCATGGCGATCTCGCTCTCGATCTTGGCCGAGATCACCACGGCCTTGGCGCCGTCCGTGGTGGCCCGCTCCAACACCTTGGCCGACAGGGCGTTTCCGTCAGCCGCCGACTCCTCGTCGACGTTGCAGACATAGAGCGCCGGCTTGGAGGTCAGCAGTTGCAGCATCCGCCAGGCCTTCTCGTCATCGGCGGGAACCTTCGCCGTAAAGGCGGGGCGGCCGGCGTTGAGCTGGACCAGGGCCAGGTTGACCAGGCGCAGGGTGGTGGCGCTTTCCTTGTCGCCGCCCTTGGCCCGCTTCTCCAGGTTGGAGACGCGCTTTTCCAGGCTCTCCAGGTCGGCCAGCATCAGTTCGGTCTCGATGATGTCCAGATCCGACAGGGGGTCGACGCGGCCCTCCACATGGGTCACGTCGTCGTCCTCGAAACAGCGGGTGACGAAGGCGACGGCGTCACAGTCGCGGATATTGGCCAGGAACTGGTTGCCCAGGCCCTCGCCCTTCGACGCGCCGCGCACCAGGCCGGCGATATCCACGAAGTTGATCCGCGCGGGGATGATCTCCTTGGAGGCGGCGATCTTGGCCAAGGTGTCCAGGCGCGCTTCGGGCACCGCGACGTCGCCGACATTGGGCTCGATGGTGCAGAACGGATAGTTGGCCGCCTGGGCCTGGGCGGTCTGGGTCAGGGCGTTGAACAGGGTCGACTTGCCCACGTTGGGCAGGCCGACGATGGCGACTTTGAGGGCCATGGAGTCTCTACGTGTGAATGCGAAGCGGCGGACCTAGCACGTCCGAGCCCAAGGGCGAAACCGTGGGATCTATCCCAGGGCCGACGCCGCCAGGTCGCGCCAGCCGCGGGCTTCGGTGCGGAAGGCGCCGCGGGTGCGGGAGACGCGCCTGTCGATCTCGGTGACGATCTCTCGCGCCTGGTCCTGGCGGCCGGTGCGGGCGAGGAAGGCGGCGTAGCGGGCCAGGCCTTCCAGGCCCGGCAGGCGTTCGGAGGCCCACTTGTAGGCGATCTCCGCCTCGCTGTTGCGGCCAAGGCCCTCCAGGGTGCGTCCCAGGGCCACGGCGACCTGGGGCGTGCGGCCCTTGTCCGGGGCCTCGTTCAACTGGTCGAGCAGGGGCAGGGCTTCGTCGAAGCGGCGCAGTTCCACCAGGGCGTTGGCGCGGCCCAGCAGCAGGGTCGTATCGTCGGCGTGGATGCCCTGGGCCGCCGCGGCGAACAGCTGTTCAGCCTCGGCGTGCCGTCCCAGGGCGGCGGCGGCCTGGGCCAGGCGCATCTGGTTGTGCACGGTGGGGGTGTCGTCCCAGGCGGCCTTGGCCTGGCGGTATTCGCGTGTGGGATCGAGGGTGTCGCGGGCTGTCCGCCCAAGGGTTCGCGCGGTCTTGCCGCCCAGCACCCCCGGCAGGATCACGGCGGCGATGTAGACCAGCCCCCCGAGCCAGGGGAAGAAGATGATGATCCCGATCCACCAATACGCCTGGTTCGTCCGCACCACGTGGACGCAGAGGGCCACCGCGAACAATATCGACAGGCCAAAAAACCCGATCCCAAACATGACCATGAACCTCTGTTGGCGGCCCTATGTCACGGGCGCGCGCGGACGGTCAATCGGATGAGCGCGACGCCGCCCTCGGATCCATCTTCTGTGAAGGCGCCAGGCGCAGAACCTCGGCCTGGTAGCGCTCGTCGTCGCCCATGGCCAGGAAGGGCAGGGCGTCGGCGCAGGCGTCGATCAGGGGCGTGACCCAGGCCATCTCGGCCTTGTGGAAATCCGACAGCACATGAATCTGCACCAGCTCCTTATGTCCCGGATGGCCGGTGCCCAGCCTGGCGCGGCGGAAGGCCGGGCCGATGTGGGCGGCGATGGAGCGGATGCCGTTGTTGCCGGCCGCGCCGCCGTCGGTTTTCATGCGGAAACGGCCGGGGGCCAGGTCAATCTCGTCGTAGAAGGCCACCACGTCGTCAGGGGTGACCTTGTAGAACTTCATGGCCTCGCCGACGGCCAGGCCGCTGTCGTTGTAATAGGTCTGAGGCTTCAGGATCAGCGCCCGCACCGGCCCTTCCGGCGTGGGGATGGACCCTTCGCTGGTGACGCTGTGGAACCGCGCCCGCGCGCTGGAAAAGTTCCAGCGCTGGGCGATGGCGTCCACGGCCATGGCGCCGATGTTGTGGCGGTTCTTGGCGTATTTCGAACCTGGATTGCCCAGGCCGGCCAGGATCAGCATGGCGGTCTCGATAGAGCGGCTAGGTGTTCAGCCGAGGGCCGCCTGATGGATCAGGCTTCGGTTTCTTCGGTGGGTTCGCCGTCTTCAGCCGCCGACATCGCCGAGGAGGTGGCGATGGAGGCCACCGTGGCTTCACGGTCGTGCAGGCTGAGCTCGACGCCCTTGGGCAGTTCGACGTCAGCGGCGCGAATGGCGTCACCGATGTCGCGGCCAGTCAGGTCGACGATGAACTCCTCGGGAATGGAGTCGGCCAGGGCCATGACTTCCAGCTCGTGGAGGTTGACGTTGAGAACGCCGCCGCGCTTCAGGCCGGGCGAGGCTTCGTGATTCTTGAAGTGGACCGGCACCGAGATGCGGATCTTCTGGTGCGCGCCGACGCGGAACAGGTCGAAGTGGATCGGCTCGTCGGTGACCGGGTGGAACTGGATGTCCTTGGCGATCACCGGCTGGGTCTCGCCGCCATACTTCAGGGTCACCAGGTGGCCCAGCAGCTTGCCGGTGTGCAGCGCCTTGCGGAACTCGTTGGATTTCACCGCGATGCCGACGGGGGCGTCCTTGCCGCCGTAGAGCACGCCGGGCACCTTGCCGGCGTTGCGGACGGCGCGCGCGGCGCCCGTTCCCGATTGGTCGCGCACTTCAACGTTCAGAACGATATCGGCCATGGCCTTGCCTCGAAAAACGAAAACCGCCGCGCGAGGGAGCGCCCGCGCGGGGAGGAGTTAGCGGCCGGTTCAGGGCCTGAAAAAGGGTGCGGCTAGATACACGCCCACGTCGGGGAATGCAACGCCCCCAGGTGATTCAATACCGAACACCGTCACGCCGCTAGTGGTGACGCTTTACGGGGCGCCGGGCGCCGGCTCGGGGCGGAAGCAGCTTGAGGGGCTGGGTGCGGACTTCCAGGGCCATCAACCCGCCGCCGCTCATCGCCATGCATTGGCCAGTGTCGATCAGGACGTGTTGCCCCAGGCAGAAGATGTCCTCGTAGTGCGGCTTGGCCACCGCCAGGCACTGATTGAGGTTCAGCTTGGCCATGGTCAGGCAATAGGCCGCGTTCTGGTCCGCAGTCAGGTAGCTGAGCCGCTGGTAGGCGGCGTCGCTGGCCTCGCCCACCGCCGCGAAGGCCGCCAGGGTCATGGCCTTGGCGATCAGAGGCGTCTGGTAGCGGACCAGAGGGCTTTGGCCCAGGCCCAAGGGCGCGCCCCCGGCGATGCCAGCGCGCAGGCCGCTGGCCACGTCCGGCGCCGGCGCGGGGGCCATGGACGACAGGGACTTCACCGTGGCCAGTCGGCCGGCGGGATCGACCACGAAGCCCTTGGACCAGGCCTCGTGCTGCACGTCATAGGCCGACTGCTTGACCGCCTTGCCGCCGGCCAGCAGGCGCAGGCCCGCCCCGCCCATGGCTTGCTTGGCGTTGCGGGAGGCAACGTCGGCCCCGGGGAAGGTGAAGACGTAGGACGGTTCGGCGATCATCCGGTTGAGCATCACCCGGCGCGCTTCAGGGTCGCGTCCAGCGGCGCGCAGGCCGGCGACGAAGGTGGGGTCCTGCAAGGCGGCGATGGCGGCGAAGGCCACGGCGCCGCGGATCAGGGCAGCGGGCTCATAGGCGGCGCCGGTACGCAGGGCGGCGGCCACCGAAGGACCGTCATGGAAGGCCGGCGACAGGCTGGTGGCCCGCTGCATATAGGCCTGGTAGGCGGCCGCGTCGGCCACCATGCGGTCGTTGAGGCCAACGCCAAGGTAGGGCGGCGGCGGCGGCGGGGCATAGATCACCGGCGGCGGGGCGGGTTTGGAGCGCGCCTCGCCTTGTGTGGCCGGCAGAGCCGTCGCCAAGGCGGCGGCCATCAGCACGGCCAGGGTTCGCGCTGGGCCCTTGGTCAAGCCTCGAATCATCCGCTATCGGCCTCCCTTGAGCCTTGAGATCGCGCCGCGCTTGCCGCGCGGACGCGGCTAGAATGTGACGTGTCGGGGCGCCGCGTCCAGTCGGCTTCGTCGTCAGTCGAACAGCTTGGAGACGGATTCTTCGTTGGCGATCCGTCGGATAGCCTCGCCGATCAGGGGCGCGCAGGTGACGATGCGGATCTTGCCGCCCACCTCGATGCGGCTGTCGCTCTCGATGGAGTCGGTGATCACCAACTCTTTGAGCACCGAATTCTTCACCCGCTCGATGGCCGCGCCGGACAGTACGCCGTGGGTGACATAGGCCGAAACCTCCTTGGCGCCGGCCTCCATCAACGACTTGGCGGCGTTGCAAAGGGTGCCGGCGGAATCGACGATGTCGTCGAACATGATCAGGCGGCGGCCGGAGACATCTCCGATGATGTTCGCCACTTCCGATTGGCCGGGCGCGTAGCGGCGCTTGTCGACGATGGCCAGGCCGACGTTGATGCGGGTGGCCAGCGCCAAGGCCCGCACGACGCCGCCCACATCCGGCGAGACGATCAGCAGATCCTCCGCCACCGGATAGTGGTCCTTGACGTCCGAGGCCATCAGCGGGGCGGCCTGCAGGTTGTCGGTGGGGATGTCGAAGAAGCCCTGGATCTGGCCGGAATGCAGATCCATGGTCAGCACCCGGTCGGCGCCGGCGCGGGTGATCAGGTTGGAGACCAGCTTGGCCGAGATCGGCGTGCGGCCGCCCACCTTCCGGTCCTGGCGGGCATAGCCGAAATAGGGGGTGACGGCGGTGATGCGGCGGGCCGAGGCGCGTTTCAGCGCATCGATAATCACCAGCAATTCCATCAGGTTATCGTTGGCGGGATAGCTGGTGGACTGAATCACGAAGACGTCCTCGCCGCGGACGTTTTCGTCGATGGTGACCCAGGCCTCGTTGTCGGCGAAGCGTTTCACCTGAGCCCGCGTCAGGGGCATGTCCAGGGACTGGGCTATGGCCTCGGCAAGGGGTCGATTGGAGTTGCCAGCCAGCAGCTTCATCGCGCGATCCCCTTGGCACCGAGTCCCCGCCGGACCTCGGGCGAGGCTTCTAGCAGGGGGTGGCGGGGGGACAAGCCCTGAAGCCGAAAAGGCGTTGTTGTTGGCATCGCCGCCACACTAGGGTGCGCGCCTCACGGCGGGAGCGGCCCTTGATCGAGTTCACCATCCGGCGCGCCACGACCGCGGACTTGCCAGGGTTGGCGGTCGCCGATCCGAAGCTTGAAACCGACCCGCTGCGAGGCCGCGCCGTGACGCGGTTGCTGGACCTGGGGCTCAGCTGGGTTGCCGAGGCCGACGGCCGCATCGCCGGCTATGTGATTGCCAGCAATGAGTTTTTCTCGCGGCCGTTCATCGACCTGGTGGTGGTGGCCGATGACCGCCGCCGGCAGGGGATCGGCACGGCGCTGATGGCGGCGTGCGAGGCGGCGCATGACGATGACCGGCTGTTCACCTCCACAAACGAGTCCAACGCCCCCATGCGGGCGTTGCTGGCGCGGGCCGGGTACCAGGTCAGCGGGGTGATCGAGAACCTTGATCCGGGGGACCCGGAACTGGTGTTCGTCAAGTTCAAGTCATTGGATTCGAAAGGCTAATCGCTGACAGCAGGCGGCCGTAGTCGGCTTCACCGCGCTTGAACGCCCGGCGGTTGGAGAAAAACCGGGCCTCGTCGGCGCAGGTGTCGGCGCCGATCCATTGGCGGTGTTCGACGCCGGCGCGGCGCAGGCGTTCGAGGACGTAGCCGGGCAGGTCGAACTGGCGCTTGTCGGGGGCCGCGCCGGTGGCGAAGAACGCGGCCGACTCTGGGTCATCCGATTGGAATCGTTCCAGGAATTCCAGGCCGACCTCGTAGGAAGGCTGGGCGATGCAGGGGCCGACGGCGGCGACGATGCGGGCTGGATCAGCGCCCAGGCCAGCCATGGCGGTCACGGTTGACTCAACGATTCCGGTCAGCGCGCCCTTCCAGCCGGCATGGGCGGCGCCGACCACCCGGGCCACCGGGTCGGCCAGCAGCACCGGCGCGCAGTCGGCGGCGAGGGCGCCGCAGACGAGACCTGGCGTGGCGGTGACGACGGCGTCGGCCCGGGGCCGGTCGTCGCCCCAAACATCAACGCAAACAAGGGCTTGGTTGGAGTGGATCTGGTAGCAGACGTTCAGCGCCTCCGGTCCAACGTCAAAGGCGGCGGCGGCCCGGCGGCGGTTCTCGCCCACCGCGGCGGGGTCGTCGTTGGAGCCTCGGCCCATGTTCAGGCTGGCGTAGAGGCCGGTGGACGCGCCGCCCTGGCGGGTGAAGAAGCCGTGGCGGATGCCGGAAAGCTCTGAAAGCAATGAGGATTTCAAGGGCTGGGGCAGGTCGGTCACGGTTCGAATCCTGGCGGAACCAGGCCCTTGGAGCAGAGGCAGACGGCTTTGAACAGCCTGCCCATCTGGTCGTCGGCAACCAGTCGGTCGTGCTGACGCCGCAGCCGGTCGGCGGCGTCCGGATTGCGGACTTTCAGGGCGTTTGTGCGCTGTTCCAGGCCGAGTCGGGTCAGAAAAGCGCCCTGTTCCAGCGCCATCGGGGCGGCGATCGGGTGGTTCTGGGCGCCGTTGAGGAGGCTGGTGAAGTCGGCGTGGACGGTCAGGTCGGCGACCCCCGGCCGTTCCAGGGGCCCTTCCTTGCGATGCCGATACAGCGCCTGCAGGGAATCTCCTGACACCGGTGTCAGGGAGCCGTAGTCGATGAGCAGGGCCGCGCCTCCGGGCGCCACCCGCGCCGCGATTGTCCCGCCCATTGTCCCGGCCGCCGCCGACACCTCCGCCACCGCGCCCAGGGGCGCCGCCTCCCACCCGGCGGGCGGTCGAAAGGTCGGGGGCAGGGGGGCAAGCCCGAAGGCTAGGCCCAGCCCGTCCGGCGCCAGACCCACCCGCCGCTCCGCCCACACCCCTTCGCCGGTGCGGACGAACTGGTCGGTGGGCAGGCAGTCCAGCAGCTCGTTGGAGACGGCGATCAGGGGAACGCTGGTCGGCAGGTCCTCGAACCGCTCCGCCCAGCGCACCGCGTCCTCGCCAAGGCGCTGGGCCTGCAGCCGGCGCAGCGGCGCGCTGGTCTCCACCAGCCACACCTCGGCGGCGTCCAGGAACCCCGGCGCGGCACGGCCGGCGCGCAGGATGTCGCTCATCAGGGTCCCGTCGCCGGGACCAAGCTCGGCCAGGATCACCCGCGCGGGAGACCCCAGCATCATCCACACCTGCGCCGCCCACAATCCGATCAACTCGCCGAACACCTGCGAGATCAAGGGGGCGGTGATGAAGTCGCCGCCGGCGGCCGCCTCGCCCAGGGCCGGGCGGGTGGCATAGTAACCATCCTGGGGGTCGTGCAGGCAGCGGGTCATGTAGGCGGAGACGCGCATCGGCCCGTCGGCGGCGATCTCCGCCATCAAGCGACGCAGAAGGCGCGTTTCGTCCGCGTCGGCGCCGAGATCAGGCGGGCTCATGCGCCGCCGGCGGGACCTCGGTTTCAGCATCGGCCGGCGGGATCGGCTGGCGCAGGGACCACAGCAGCATCAGCCCGCCGGCCACGACCATGGGCACGGACAGTATCTCGCCGACGGTGATCCCGAAGGCCAAGTTGGCCAGTCCGGCGTCGGGGTTGCGCACCATCTCCACCGGGATGCGGAACAGGCCATAGAAGATCAGGAACAGGGCGCTTACCGCCCCGCGCCGGCGCAGCCACAACCAGCGGTGCGTCGCCCAGCGCAGGATCAGGAACAGCACCACCCCCTCCAGCGCCGCCTCGTAGAGCTGGCTGGGATGGCGCGCGTCGGTTCCGGCGGGGCAGACGCCCTCGTTGTCGGCCATGATCGTGCGGTTGCAGAACACCATGCCCCACGGGGCGTCGGTGGCCCGGCCCCACAACTCGCCATTGATGAAGTTGGCCACGCGGCCAAAGAACTGGCCGATCGGCTCGCAGGCCACGACAATGTCGGCCAGGCGGAAGAGGTCGACCTTGTTGACCCACGAAAACCCCAGCATGGCGACCAGCACGCCCAGCATGCCGCCGTGGAAGCTCATGCCCCCTTCCCAGACCCGGAACACCGTCAGCGGGTCGGCCATCAGCTGTTCGCGCGCCGTCGTCAGGGGCAGCATGTAGAACAGCACATAGCCGATCCGCCCGCCCAGGATGACGCCCAAGGTCACCCACAGGATCAGGTCGTCGATCTGCAACGGATTGAGCGTCGCTGCCCGCCCGCCCCAGAGCCTGGGATTGCGCACCAGCCGCACGGCATAGCGCCAGCCCAGAAGGATGCCGGCGATATAGGCCAGGGCATACCACCGGATCGCCAGCGGCCCGACGGCCAGGGAGCCGATGTGAAAGGCGGGGATCGAGAAGATCTCGCGGTGGATGTCGGGAAAGGTCATCGCCATGGGCGAGGTTTACGCGGCTTGGCGGGGGGTGGGGAAGGGGGGAGGGGAGCGGCTCGCGCCCCCGGCCCCCCAATGCAGAAATCACTAGCGCTTCCCTTGGGGCCACGGCGTAGGGTTGCGGGCAATTGGCAGAAGCTTGTCCGAGGAAACGTCATGCGGGATCTGATCATTCGGAACGGGACCATCGTCGACGGGACCGGCGGCGCGCCCTATGAGGGCGACGTGGCCATCGACGGCGACCGGATTGTCGAGGTCGGCAAGGTGGACGGGACGGGGCGGCGGGAGATCGACGCCGCCGGGATGGTGGTGGCGCCCGGCTGGGTCGACATCCACACCCACTATGACGGCCAGGCCACCTGGGACGCCCTGCTGGCGCCGTCCAGTTGGCACGGGGTTACCACCGCGATCATGGGCAATTGCGGGGTCGGCTTCGCGCCGGTGCGCCCCGACGCGCACGACTTCCTGATCGAACTGATGGAGGGGGTGGAGGACATTCCGGGATCGGCCCTGGCCGAGGGCATCGACTGGACCTGGGAAACCTTCCCGCAATACCTGGACGCCCTGGAGGGCAAGAAGCGGGCGATCGACGTGGGGGTGCACGTGCCGCACGCCTCGGTGAGGGCCTATGTCCTGGGCGACCGCTGCAACACCGACTATGTGCCGGACGCCGGCGAGATCGCCGAGATGGCGGCCATCGTGCGCGAGGGCGTCGAGGCCGGAGCGCTAGGCTTTTCCACCTCGCGCACCTTGCTGCACAAGGACCTGAAGGGGGTGCACATGCCGGGCACCTTTGCTGGTTCAGACGAGATGCTGGCGCTGGGCCGGTCGATGAAGGGGCTGAAGCACGGCGTATTCGAGATGGTCTCCGACCACCTGGGCGACGACGACGAGTGGAAGTGGGTCAAGGGCTTCGCCCAGGAGACCGGCCTGCCGGTGACCCTGGTGGCGACCTCGGCCGGCGCCTACGAAGGCAACAAGATGTACAATATCGCCGAGGAGTCCCGGCGCGAGGGGATGGACATCCGCCCGCAGATCGCCGGGCGTCCCACCGGCATCCTCCAGGGCCTGACCTCAAGCTTCAACGTGTTCTCGGGCCACCCGACCTATCGTCACCAGATCGCCCACCTGCCGCTTGAGGAGAAGGTGGCGATGATGCGGCGGCCGGAGATCCGCGCCACGCTGATGGGTGAAGAGAGCGCCATGCGCGCCGGGGGAATGGCCAACCCCAATGAGCTGCTCTACCGGGTCTTCCCGCTGGGCGAAAACCCCAACTACGAGCCGGACCGCGAGCAGAGCGTCGGCGGCCTGGCCGAGGCGGCAGGCGTGACGCCGATGGAGATGATGTACGACCTGCTGCTGCGCGACGGCGGGCGCGAGCTGTTCTACCAACCGCTGGGCGGCTATTTCACCTACAACTTCGACTTCTTCCGCAAGAACATGCAGCACCCCAATGTGCTGTTCGGCTTAAGCGACGGCGGGGCGCACTGCGGGGTGATCGCCGACGCCGGCATGCCGACCTTCATCATCAGCTATTGGGGCCGCGACCGGGTGAAGGGGGAGAAGTTCCCGCTGGAGTTCCTGGTGCGCAAGCTGACCAGCGACACCGCCAAGGCCTATGGCCTGAACGACCGCGGCCAGCTGAAGCCGGGCCTGCTGGCGGACATCAACATCATCGACTTCGAGAACCTGCGGCTGTTCCGACCCGAGGCGATCCACGACCTGCCGGCCGGCGGTCGGCGGCTGGTGCAGCGGGCGCAGGGTTATCGCTACACGTTGAAGTCCGGCGAGGTGACCTTCGAAGACGGCCAGCACACCGGCGCCCTGCCCGGCTCGCTGGTCCGCGGCGGACGCGAGGCGGTGATCCTGTAGAGCCTTTCCGGTTCAAGTGGAATCACTTGAACCGGGTAAAAAGACTGTATTTTCATACATTTAGAGCATGACGGGCGCTTCAACCGGTATCCACTTGAAGCTATCATGCTCCAGTAGAGCGATCGCCTCGCCCACCCGCACCCGGCAATGCAAACAGGCCCTGGCTCGCGCCAGGGCCTGTTCTTTATCGTCCGGGCCGTTGGTCCGGGCCGTCGTTCCTAGTTGCGGAACACGGCCGTCAGGGAGGCGTCGGCCGGGGCGGCGCGGTATTGGCGCAGCTCGTTGCGGCCCACCACCATGTGGTGGACTTCGTCGGGGCCGTCGGCGATGCGCAGGGTCCGCTGGCTGGTGTACATCGCCGCCAGGGGCGTCCATTGCGAGACGCCGGTGGCGCCGTGCATCTGGATGGCCTGGTCGATGATCTCGCAGACGCGGACCGGGACCATGGCCTTGACCATGTGGATCCAGACGCGGGCTTCCTGGTTGCCCAGGACGTCCATGGCCTTGGCGGCCTTGAGCACCATCAGGCGCATGGCCTCGATATCGATGCGGGCGCGGGAGATGATCTCCAGATTACCGCCCAGTTGCACCAGGGGCTTGCCGAAGGCTTCGCGGGTGAGGCCGCGGGTGACCATCAGGTCCAGGGCCTTTTCGGCCTGGCCGATGGCGCGCATGCAGTGGTGGATGCGGCCGGGGCCGAGGCGCAGCTGCGAGATCTCGAAGCCGCGGCCTTCGCCCAGCAGCATGTTCGAGGCCGGGACGCGGACGTTCTCGAAGCGGATGTGCATGTGGCCGTGCGGGGAGTCGTCATTGCCGAACACGCACATCGGACCAAGGACCGTCACCCCGGGAGTGTCCATGGGGACCAGGATCTGCGACTGGCGGTGCTGGGCCGGGCCTTCGGGGCTGGTCTGGACCATGGTGATCATGATCTTGCAGCGCGGGTCGCCGGCGCCGGAGATGTAATACTTCTCGCCGTTGATGACGTACTCGTCGCCCACCAGGGTGGCGCGCATGCTGACGTTCTTGGCGTCGGAGGAGGCGCGGTCCGGCTCGGTCATGGCGAAGGCGGAGCGAATCTTGCCTTCCAGCAGGGGCTCGAGCCACATCTTCTTCTGTTCAGGGGTTCCGACCCGTTCCAGCACTTCCATGTTGCCGGTGTCGGGGGCGGCGCAGTTCATGGCCTCGGAGGCCAGACGGTTCTTGCCCAGTTCGACGGCGATATAGGCGTAGTCGAGGTTGGACAGGCCCTCGCCGGTCTCGGCGTTGGGCAGGAAGAAGTTCCACAGGCC
>JBBROW010000005.1:0-178603 GCA_038228945.1 Caulobacterales bacterium | reverse complement strand
GGCCCGCATCGCCGATCACCCCGCTCAGAAGCTGGACGAGCTGCTGCCGTGGAACTGGCGACCCCAATCCGCCATCAGCCGCGCCGCCTGATCAGCGCCGCCGATCCGCCATCGCCGCGGTCCTCACCGGATGCGTACGCTACGCCCTGCATGAATGGTGGAAGAAGAACTGGGACCTGGAGCCCGCCTGGAAGGACCTAAGGTCCAATCGACCGGGGTCCGAGACGGCCGCTGTCAGGACGCTGGTCCTCTATCCGACCAATGCGCTGGTGGAAGACCAGATTTCGCGGCTCCGCGAAGCGGCGTTCAGGGCCCAGGCGCCCGGCGCAGCACCTTTGTTCTACTTTGGGCGCTATACGGGCGCGACGCCGGGCGGCACCTACAGTCCATTGGGTAAGCTATCCAAAGCCGACCGGACAAGAATCAGCTCCGTCGCGCGCGAAGTTTCCGAAATAGCTCAGGAGGCTGACCGGCTCCGCGACCGCGAAGCCAAGATCCGGAGCCAGTTCTCCGACCCCGCCTGCGGCGAGATGATGACGCGGTGGGACATGATCGCGGCTCCGCCGGACATCCTGATAACCAACGTATCGATGCTCAACATCATGTTGATGCGCGATATTGAAGACGCCATCTTCGGACAAACCAAAGCGTGGCTTGAGGCGTCGGAGGGCAACTGCTTCTCGTTGGTGGTCGACGAGCTGCACAGCTACCGCGGAACTCAGGGAACCGAGGTGGCGCTTGTGGTGCGCAATCTGCTCGACCGACTCGGGCTTGCGCCGGATTCGCCGCAGCTGAGATGCATCGGCACCAGCGCTTCGCTGAATGGCAACGAGGGACTTCAGTACCTCGAACAATTTTTCGGCGTGAGCCGGGACACCTTCAGGGTCGCGCCAGGCGCCACTGTCCCGCCTGTCGCCGCCCTGCCCCTGGACGCCGCCGGGCTTGTGAAGGCTTCGGCCGCATTGGCGGAGGGTGATCCCGCCGCCCTCGAGGCATTTCTCAAGACCTACCGACCGCGCCAGTCGCTGGGAGCTGCAGCCTTGTTGGCGGGCCGCGCAGCGGACGGTTCGGTAAGGCCGGCCCGCCTCAGCAGGATCAAGAAGGCGATTTTCGGGACGGGAGGTACGGACGAGGCGCTCGAGGCGCTATTGGCTGCGGCAGCGATCGAGCCTGCGTCATTGCAGGATCCCAAGCCGGCCTTCCGCAGCCATATGTTCGTCCGGCGGATCCAAGGCATGTGGGCGTGCTCGAATGCGGGCTGCAGCGAGATCCCTGACGCCTACCGAAGCGAGGGACGGACGCTCGGACGCCTATACGGCAAGCCCGCCGCAAAGTGCCGCTGCGGCGGCCAGGTTCTTGAACTCCTCTATTGCTACGACTGCGGCGAGGCGTACCTGGGCGGCTATGTCACCCGCCCGCCCGAGGCGATGCAGGGTGCGCCCGGCTACTTTCTAGAGTCTGGCCCGACCGATCTGACCATCAACGATCCAGGTCAAGTCAACGACCGGCACTATGGCGAGTACATGTGGTATTGGCCCGGCGGTCAGGCCAAGGGCACTTGGACCCACAGCAATTCGCAGACGAAAAAGAGCGTCCGCCTGTCGTTCGCCCCAGCTTTGTTCGACCCCTACTTCGGCTATCTGCGCGCTGCGGACGCTCAAGAAGCGCCGACGGGAACCATGTTCCTCTGCGTACCGGCTACCCCTGGCCTCCCAGCGCTCCCAGAGAAGTGTCCTCACTGCGAATCCGAAGGCTATCAGGCGGAGCTGAAGCGGTTCTTCTCCGGCCATGTAACCTCGCCGATCCGCGGCCAGAGGACAGGCACGAACGCCGTGACGCAGCTGATCGCCGACCGCGCGGTTGCCCGCCTGGGCGACGGCAGCGCGGCGCCGATGATCGCCTTTACCGATAGCCGCGATGATGCTGCCGACGTGGCAGGGGGGCTCGAGCTCAACCACTTCCGGGACCTCATCCGGCAGCTGGTTTTCAGGGCGCTCCGGCGCGGCGATCCACCGACCCTGGAGGCCGTCCGCGCCGCAGCTAAGAAGGGTGGCGCAGGACTAAAGGCGGATGAAGCCAAGGCCATGACCGGAGCGCAGGCGCACTCGGCCGCGCTATGGGTGGCCTTCGTATTGGAAGCCGCCGGCGCAGCAACCGAAGCCCACGAGCAGGCCATCGCTGCCTATGGAGCAGCAATCTCACAAACCAGCGGCATCACCTGGCCGCAGCTCATATTGGATATGCAGGACGAACTCGTCCGGCTGGGAGTCAATCCGGGCGGGGTCGACGCTTCGTTCCAGATCATCGATGGCGAGCCTTGGTGGCGGTTTTTCGCTCCGCCGGAGGAAGGCCTCTGGAAACAGCTTGACCCGGGGCCAGCCCAGGCGGGCCGCGAACAGATGCGATCGCTGCTCGCAGGGCATGTCGCCGGCGCCCTGTTCGACCGGGCAGGCCGGGATCTGGAGTCCCTGGGCGTAGCCTACGTGGCACCGCGCGGAGACTTCGGCGCTGCGCTTGGCATGGATGACGGTACGGCCTTGGCCCTGCTTTCGAACGTGATCCGGATCCTCGGCCAGGCACGCTACTACGAGAAGGGCGGGAGGAACGCAGGAGGCGACGGGCCGCCGCCGGCGGTGCGCAAGTATCTGGAACGGACCGCGCCGCTCCTTCACAGGGAGACCGCTGAGCTGCGCGACGGGGTGTTCGGCGCGCTCAAGCAGGCTGGATTACTCAGCGACAATTGGATCGTGAGGACCGGCAACATGTCAGGCCTCATGATGGAGGTCAGGGTGCCGAAGGAGCTGGCCCTCCAGGTGTGCACGGTATGCGCCAGGGGGCACATGAACCTTCCAGTGTCCGTCTGCACATCGCCGTTCTGTTCCTCTACCTCGTTCAAGGCAGAGACGGACGTAGAGGACGACTACTACCGCTGGCTATCACAGGAGCCGGCGCATAGGCTCCATGTGGAGGAGCTTACCGGGCAGACGAAGCCGCTGAAGGAACAGCGGCGGCGGCAAAGGCACTTCAAGGCGGCCTTCCTCAAGGGAGAAGCGCCGTTAACCCATGGCATCGATGTGCTTAGCGTCACCACGACGATGGAGGTTGGCGTCGACATCGGCGCGCTCAACATCGTCATGATGGCGAACATGCCGCCGCAGCGCTTCAACTACCAGCAGCGGGTCGGGCGTGCCGGCCGCCTCGGCCAAGCCTTCTCCTATGCCCTTACCGTCTGCCGTGGCGGGTCCCACGACGACTACTACTACAATCACCCCGAGCGGATGACCGGCGATGTTCCTCCCCAGCCGTACCTGGATCTGCGCAGGACCGAGATCATCCAGCGCGTGGCCGCCGCCGAGCTTCTGAGGCGCGCCTTCCGCAGCCTTCCTGAGGGGGCGCGGCCGGTGCGCACCGGCGACAGCACCCATGGAGCGTTCGGCCTCACAGACCAGTGGATCCAGGCGTTCGAGACGCCGGTCGGACAGTGGCTATCGGCGGACCCGGCTGTCGGGCAGGTGGTCGCGCGCCTTTGCGCCTACGCCCCAATCTCAGGGGATGACAAGCAGCAGATAGCGGAATGGTGCCGCAGCGGCCTCGTCACTGAGATCAGGGCTGCGGTCGAGAGCAGGGCGTTCATCCAGACGGAGCTGAGCGAACGGCTGGCCACCGCCGGCATTCTGCCGATGTTCGGCTTTCCAACGCGCGTGCGGGCCCTCTACGACTGGCCAAAGGGCAGAACCGACAGCTTCACGGTCAGCGACCGTCCGCTCGACTATGCCATCCTCGCCTTCTCGCCGGGCGCCGAGGTGCCGAAGGACAAGCGCATCTATACCGCTTGCGGCTTTGCCCACTGGAGCGACGTTGGGGGGCGGATCGTTCCGGATGCCGACCCGCTAGGCGAGCCGGTCCATTTTTCGCGCTGCATCGATCTGGAATGCGCCGCGGTAAGGATGGGATCGTTCGATGCCTGCGATGTCTGCGCGCAGCAGGCCCAGATCTTCAAGCTGTTCCAGCCCAAGGGCTTCCGCACGACCTACAAGCCGCGGGACTACAATGACCAGCGGGCGCGGGCGCCCATGCTCCCCCCGCCAGTCCTGGCGTTCCAGCCAAACTACAGCGAAGCGAAGGCCATGGGCGCCGCGCAGGTGACGCTCACCGGCAACGAACCGATCGCCCTCATCAACGACAACCAGGGCAACCACTTCAGCTTCTACCGTGACCGCGATACGGTCATCGTGCCCGAACCGGCGCTCTACGACGACAACGGACCGCCTACTCCGGCGGGGCAGCCCGTCGAGCAGGGCGCCATCGGCGCGATATTCAAGACAGACGTCCTCACGCTCGTCCTGACGCAGGCCCAAGGGGTGGGCGCCAACGGCGTGCTGGATACGCGCGATCAGCCCTCCGCCGAAGCTGCGATCGCTTCGTTCGGCGAGTTCCTCAGGGTCGCCGCCGCCGTCGAGCTGGATGTCGATCCATCGGAATTCCGCGTTGGCCGCCAGCACTTGCGCCTGCAGCACTGCGCAACCCAGCAGCTGTTCATGGCAGACGCCCTGGAGAACGGCGCAGGCTATGTCCGGCGGCTCTATCAAGCCGACCTTCTCCAGCCTGCCATCGAACGGCACTATCAGTCGGTGCTTGATCCCAATGCCTCAGGACATTGGACAGGCCCTCCCCATGCCAGTTGCGACCGCTCTTGCCCCGACTGCCTGCGCAACTACGGAAACCGCAGCCTGCACCGGCTCCTCGACTGGCGGCTCGCTTTGGACATGGCAGAGTTGGTGCTTGGCAAGCCGCTGGACGAATCCCGCTGGTTGGCAGGCGCGCCGGCCGCGGCGAAGGCGTTCGCATTGCTCTGCGAGCGTTCTGGCGCCGATGTCGAGGTGCGCGGCGCCGGCGATTTGACTGCGCTCGTGGGAAAGGGCGGCAAGGCCCTAATCTTGAGCCACCCCCTTTGGCACTCGCGGGAAGGACTGGCCTCGATTGCGCAGCAGGATGCAGCGCTGGACCTCAAAGGACAGATTGGGGCTGCGCTATCATACCAGTTCACAGACATCCGCGAGCTGCACGCCAAGCCGAACAAATTCCTCCTCGATCTGCAGGGCGGCGGCAGTTGATTGAAGTCCTGGGCGAAGACGGCACGAGCGAGCACGCCGCGGCGCTAGCCATCCGCGACGCGCTCGTGAAGCTTTGGCCCGAAGTCGCCACTTCTGAAGCCGACACGGTGAAGCTGGTGACGGGAGCCAAAATATCGGGCTACCGGGTCTCAGACATAGACATAGTCATGTGCGCTAGTTTCCGGCCCGGCCGCCGGTTTCTTCCCAGGCGGGTATTGGCTGACATGGATGGCGGGCGCGTGGCGAACCAGCCCGTAGAGGTGCCGAACCTCGTCGCTGCCATTGAAGTGAAGGACCACGACGCTTCCGGCGTCCGCATCACCGGCGACACGATCGAGGTCAAATACTCCAGGCAGGGACCAATCGAGTGGAAGAGCGCTACTGAACAGAACATCAGCCAGCTGCATGCCCTAAAGGGGTACCTCGCCGATCAGCAAATGCCGGTCTTCGTGCACCGCCTGGTGATCATGCGCGGCCTTGGCCAGCTGAAGGTGAACGGTGCTCTCCCGCGTGTGTTCTCCGGCGCCGAATTCTTCACTGAAATCGCGGCGGTGTCGCGGTTGGCCAAGCGGGGCGGAGGATTCCAGCTGGGCTCGGCGCCGCCAGAGGTTATGGCCCGTGCGTTGGCATCGCCCTTCTTCAAGCGCCTAGCTCCAACGTCCCTCGACCGCAAACGCATGGACCGGATCGCAACCCGAAGGAGCGCTGCCCTTGAGTGGCAAAGCCTCATGGGTTCGAAAATGCTTCGGTTCCGGGGCAGGGGAGGCTCGGGCAAGACCGTCCTTCTGCTGGAGATGGCCTGGCGAGCGTTCGAGCAGAAGGCCGCCAGAACTCTTGTCCTGACCTACAATCAGGCCCTTGCTGCCGACATACGGCGGCTGATGGCCCTTCTGGGCGTACCCGCGGCGCCCGACAGCGGCGGCATCGCGGTCGATACCGTCATGTCGTTCATGTTCCACCTGTTCGAGGGTTTGGGCCTGCTTGAGGGCGATGAAGACAACTTCCTGGAACGGTATGGCGAACACTGTGCGACGGCGTCCGAGCTTTTCAGCACCGGCGCCGTCGCAGGTCCGGACATCCAAGGCCTCGTGAAGAGCGAACCGGACCGCTTCGACTTCGACTACGTCGTGGTGGACGAGGCGCAGGACTGGCCCGCTGCGGAACTTGCGGTCTTGAAGGCATTCTTCGGACCAGAACGGATACTGCTAGCCGACGGCGTCGACCAGCTCGTGCGCGGCGCGCGGGCCAATTGGGACCATGGCGTCGCCGCCGGCGAGCGGATGGTCATCCCGCTCGTCCGGTGCCTGAGGATGAAGGCAAACCTGGCCGTGTTCGCCAACACCGTGGCGGAGTGCGCCGGCCTTAATTGGCATGTTGAGCCCAATGACGAAGCCGGCGGCGGCCGCGTAATCCTTGTCGACGGAGCATACGCAGATCAGCATAATTTACATGCCGACCTGATCAATGCGGCGAAGGCTGCCGGCAATGCGGAGGTTGACCTTCTCTTCTGTGTCCCGCCAAGCGACGTGCAGACTGCAGGCGAGCGTTCCAGCGGGCTGGGACGTGCATTTGAAAGCCGCGGCCTAAGCGTCTGGGATGGAACCAATCCGGCCAAACGCCGGGATTTTCCCAGGTCCGCAGACAGCCTCAGAGTCGTTCAGTACGCGTCGTGCCGGGGACTTGAGGGCTGGACGGTCGTGGCCGACGGACTCGATGAGTGCTGGACCTACCGGATGCAGGAACGCCTTGATGCCGGTGCGGCGCCAGGCGGCGATGTCGAGCTGGGAACGCTGAGGCAGGCGGCGTGCGACGAAGCTTGGCGATGGTGCCTGATTCCCCTCACTCGCCCCATCGACACACTGGTGATCTGCGTCCGTGATGCCGGCAGCGAACTTGGCCAGGTGCTAGCGAAGGCGGCTGCAAGGCTGCCTGACGTCGTCGAGCGCTTCTCGCCGGGCACAGCGTCTACATAGTCAGCGCCGCGCCTCAAGACGCTGGGGCTATGTTGGATCCCGCCTGAGCGTCGAAGCCTTGCCTCTCTCACAGCGCCCATTTTGGGGCATTTCGACCGTCGTCCGGGATGCGCCACTATCCGACATTGGGACTCGGTCGGAAACCAGACGTCTGAACGCGCGTAAGCGTGCCACGACCGCGTCGATCTACAGGCATCGCGCGGACCGGGTCTGATCGCCGGCTCCTGCTGACCTAGGGGCGTCAGGCCTTCGCCGGCGCTTGGGGGAAGCAGCGTTCGGGCAGGTCGCCGATCCGAATCCGGTAGTCCGAACTCCCTTTGGACAGGATGTACCCGACGACCCCCTCGTCCGACTTGACGAATGCGACCGCGGCAGCGCCTGCCGGAAGACAGCGGTTGTAGGGCCGGACATTTTTCTGGTGACACGATTTGGCAGACAGTCTGAGCCGCGAGCAGCGGTCGTCGCTGATCGATCTCATCGCCATCCGCGAGTGGAAGGACACGGTCGAGTCGCCGCCTGCTTACTTCTGTCAGTGCGCTGCGCAGCAAGAGAATTGGCCTGAGAAAAAGTTCGAGGCACATCACCTAACACACTCAAAATACATCAACTTCTTCCATGCCCCGGGATCCGTGATGTTTATTCCGCTATGCTACCGCTCACCAGATGGAAAGTGGATTGGTCCAGACGGGTAGGCTCCCCTAAGTCAGTCGCAACACTATCGTTCTTCCCACCAGTCAGGCCAATTGACTTTTCCCGGCGTCCTCGTCGCGCTTCGCACGATGACCTGCTCGGTCCTGGTCAGTTGCAGATCACCTAGCCGTCCCAGTGCGGCCTCCACCAGCCAAGGCTCGATCAGTATGCGAGCGCTAGATCGGAAGCGGTCGACCTTCACCGCCATGCCGAGAGACCGAAGTTGGCAGCCTACCTTGCCGGGCGAAACTGCGACAATAACCATGCTCATTGGAGCCGCGTTGTGGGATTGGCGCGCCCGCGCTCCTTCCAGCGCGACCAGTGCAGCGCGGCCCGCCGATACGTCGCCTGCCAGTCCGCTCTTGGCCAGGTACATCAAGAACGCCTCGGCGGCGCCAACGCGCCGCAGTTCGCCACCTTCTTTGATGGTGACCAACTGCCCAAGAACCGCTTGGTAGGGGACCTCGCCATGCCTGCCCCTCGGGCGGCCGAGTGGATTGCCGCTCCGCCCCTTCTTGAACCGGCCGGCAGGGGGCGCCTTTCCGTATCCGACCTCATAGTCTTCAGACGGTGGGCGAGGCGGGCGGCGGCGAGCACTCATCTTACCCCTCGTCCGAAGGCCACTTCACCTCCTCCGGATTGAGGGTTCTAGATTTGACGTCCGACAAGTCCTGGCGACTGAGCCTGGGGCGACGGCGCCGATTGAGCGCCGCCTGAACGGCCCAGGCCTGCAGCTTGAGCGCTGGATGGCCGTAGTAGGGATCCGCCGCGGCGACGCCCAGCAACGTCAAGGCTTCGTCGGCATTGTCAGGATCATGTGGCTCGACACGAAGAGTTGCAGGCGGCGGTAGGGGAGCGCTGGCCGCCAGGGCGCGCTCGCGCCTCAAGAGCATCTTCATCACTTCGCGGCGAGCCGGCCGGTTGCCGGCCAGGGCGTCCTGGAGGAGCTTGTGCTGCAAGGCTTCATCGAGAGTAATCTCAACCTGGCGGCCGTTGCGATCGACGGTGAGGGTCTTGTCCAGAATCAGCTCGAACGCTGAAGTGTTGGTCTGACGGTCGGCCCCCTTGGGCCTGCCAGTGGGATTGCCACTTCGGCCCTTGCTGAAACGGTTCGCGGCTGGAGGCTTGCGATAGCCTACTTCGTAGTCGGGCGAGTCATCCGTCATGCCGCTGCGCCCTGGTCCAGATGTGGCTCCAGGCCGGTCGCCGCCGACCAGCGCGCGATGGCCACATCGATGTAGGCGGGGTCGATGTCGACGCCCCGAAAGCGCCGGCCAGTACGCTCCGCCGCGATCAGGGTCGTGCCGGAGCCCAGGAAGGTGTCGAGCACAAGATCGCCGCGCTGCGTGACGTCCTTGATGGCGTCAGCAACCATCCCGGTGGGCTTAACGGTCGGATGCAAGGCCAGGTCCTCGCGGCGACTGCCGCGCATGGAGTTTACAGAGGCGTAGTCCCAGACGGTGGTGCGGTTGCGGCCGTGCCGGCCGAGCTCAACGGCGTTGAAGTGCGGAGCCTGGCCAACCTTGAAGACGAACACCAGCTCGTGCTTGGAGCGGTAGAGCGACCCCATTCCGGCGTTGGATTTGTTCCAGATGCAGAGATTGAGAAACGCGCCGTAGACCCGCTCGCCGACACTCTGAACATCGGCCATGTGGCGCCAGTCCATGCAGACAAAGTGCACCGCGCCATCGCGCGAGACGCCGGCGCAGGCGGTCAGGCTCTCCTCTAAGAACGTTTGGAACGCCGCCTCGCTCATCTCGCCGGACGCCATGGCGAACTCGCGGTGTCGGCCTTTGGCGTTGGCATGGCCGTTGATGCGGACATTGTAGGGTGGATCGAGGAAAGCCACGTCGATCGCGCAGCCTTCGCCCACAACCGCACGCAGGAATACGGGGTCGCGACCATCGCCGCATCCGACGCGGTGGTCACCCAGGATCCAGATGTCGCCCGGGCGGGTGACAGGCTTAACTGGCGCCGCCGGAATGATCTCATCGTCGGGGTCGGCGCCGCCGGCCAACACCACATCGATCTCACCCGCCGAGAAGCCGGTGACCGACAGGTCGAAATCGATATCCAGGACCGACAGCTCCCCCAGCTCCACCTTGAGCAATTCGACGTCCCACCCCGCGCCCAGCGCGATCTTGTTGTCAGCCAGCCGCAGCGCACGCTTTTGCGCTTCGGTTAGGTGCGGCAGGACGATGGTCGGTACTTCCTCAAGCCCGAGCGCCTTGGCGGCCAACAGTCGGCCGTGGCCGGCGATGATGGCGCCGGATGCGTCGGTGAGGATGGGATTGGAAAAGCCGAACGCCGTGATCGAGGCGATGATCTGGTCGATCTGACGTTTGGGGTGGGTGCGGGCGTTGCGGCGATCGGGCTTTAGGTCCGACAGCCGACGGTAGGTCAGCGCCAGCTGACCGCGGCTGCGGTCGACCAAAGGCCCAGCAAGAGAATCGCCGTTCATCGTGAAAGGAACGTAGACCGAACGTTCCTGGTTTGTCTATCGCGGCGCTTTGTCGCTGGACTGGCGCCGCCAACGGAGCGTTGGTGGTCCTGTCCTCGCCCGGCCCGCCGGGCTCGCCCTGGTAGGGGCGGCGATCAAGCCGCCCTCAAGCACCTGAGGACGACATGACCAAATCATCCAAGACCAAGACCGCCATCGCGTCGCCGTTGCCCAGCCAGGCCGGGAGCAGCAAGCTTGATCAGCTCGCGGCCCTGCTGGCGAAGGACGGCGGCGCGAGCCTGGCCGACATGATGGGCGCCACGGCCTGGCAGGCGCACTCTGTGCGCGGGGCGCTGTCGGGCGCATTGAAGAAGGGGCGCGGCCTCAACATCGTCTCCCAGAGCATCGAGGGCGAGCGCCGCTACAGCATCGCGGCGGCCGATCAATGACCGATGGGATGCAAGAGCGGGTCCAGGCGCTGGCGCGCCTGGACTTGGATGGCCTTCGCGGCGTCTGGCGGGGACGGTATGGCGCGCCTCCGCCGCTGCGCTCGGTCGAGCTGCTGCGGCTGATGTTGGCGTGGAGGTTCCAGGCCGAGGTGCGGGGCGGACTGGATCCCAAGCTGCGTCGGCGCTTGAAGGGTAAGGGCGCCCTGGCGGCCGAGGGCCTCAGCCTGGGAGACGGCACGATCCTGCGCCGGGAATGGCGCGGCGCCATGGTGGAGGTCGAGGTAACTGACGGCGCCTTCCGCTGGGAGGGGCGGTCCTACCCAAGCCTCTCAGCGGTCGCCACCGCGATCGCCGGTGTCAAATGGAACGGGCCGCGGTTCTTCGGCCTGCGGACGGCGCCGCGATGAAGGCCTCGCCCGCGGCGCTTCGGTGCGCCATCTACACCCGCAAGAGTTCGGAAGAAGGCCTCGATCAGGCGTTCAACAGCCTGCATGCTCAGCGCGAGGCCTGCGAGGCTTACATCAAGAGCCAGGTCGGCGAGGGCTGGACGCCGATCGCGGCCGACTACGACGATGGCGGCTTCTCCGGCGGCTCGATGCAGCGCCCGGCACTGCGGCGCCTGCTCGCCGACATCTCAGCGGGCCGGGTCAATGTCGTGGTCGTCTACAAGATCGACCGCCTGACGCGCTCGCTCACCGACTTCGCCCGGATGGTGGAAGTCTTCGATGACCACAAGGTCAGCTTCGTCAGCGTCACTCAGGCCTTTAACACCACCACCAGCATGGGGCGGCTGACTTTGAACGTGCTGCTCTCCTTTGCCCAGTTCGAGCGCGAGGTCACCGGCGAGCGTATTCGCGACAAGATCGCCGCCTCCAAGGCCAAGGGCATGTGGATGGGGGGCCTGCCGCCGCTTGGCTACGACCTGCCCACCGATGCGGCGACGCGGGCGTTGGTGGTCAACGAAGGCGAAGCGCAGAAGGTAAAGCTCATCTTCCAGACCTACCTGGAACTGGGATCGGCCCATGCGCTGGAGCGCTGGCTGGATGAACGGCGGATCCGCTCGAAGGCCTTGACCACCCGCAAGGGCCGCCAGCTTGGCGCCAAGCGCTTTAGCCGCGGGGCGCTCTTCCATCTGCTGAAGAACCGGGTCTACCTGGGTATGATCGTCCACAAGCAGCAGGCGCACCTCGGCTCCCATCCGGCGATCGTCGAGGAGGGCCTATTCGAGGCTGTTCAAGCGGCCTTGGCCGCTGGTGCGCGCCGACTAAGCGACCAGCCAAGCCGTGTCTCGCAGGCGCCGCTGAAAGGGCGCATCTTCGACGTCGATGGCCATCCGATGTGTCCGAGCTTCGCTCACGGATCTCGGGGACAGGTCTATCGATATTACGTCTCCGCACCGCTGCAGCAGGGCCGCGAGGCCGACGCCCGCGACGGCGCCATCCGCCGCGTGCCGGCGCCGGCGCTCGAGGCTCTGCTCGCCGAGGTCGTGACGCGCCTGACAACACGATCAAACCGCGATCTGGGCGATCCGGAAGCGGTCCTGCAGCGCGTCGAGGTCCATCCTCAAAGCCTGCAGCTGCTGCTACCAATCAGTCTGCTCGGTGCTGTCCGATCGCGGCTTGGCCCAGGCGAGGACGCCGCGCCAGATCATGTTGATCCCGCTATGCTGCGCCTGAGCCTCCCGATCCGCCTGCGCCTTCGCGGAGGCAGGGTCTGGATCGAGCGCGCAGGCCGTCAGGACGGAGCGTCCACGCGGCGCGACCCGGTGTTGATCAACGCCCTTCGCGCCGCCCACGCGATGCTTGGCGAAACGCGCGACGGTCTGCCTGAACTGAAGGCCTCGCCAGTGAAACCCTACGACCGTAAAATTCTGCGGCTCGCGTTCCTGGCGCCCGAGCTGCAAGCGGCGATCCTCGACGGCCGCCAAGCGCCGGAGCTGACGATCGAGCGGCTGACGCAGGCGTCGCCGGAGTTGCTGTGGGACGACCAGATGCTGGAATTTGCCTGCTAGTGGCGGTTCCCTGTTCTGGAGGCGAATTGCCTGTTCGGGTCGTTTGCCTTCCCTGTTCGGGCTTTTGAAACTCCCTGTTCCCGCGGATAACAGGAAACGCTCTTTTGGCAGCAGAAGCCTTTGATAACGTCGGAGAATCTCTCGCACTAGCGGAGCGTTCCGCGTGAAAGTCCCTGTTTTGACCAAAAATTCGCTGGAGATTCCCTGTTAGCAGGGAAACTCATCTGGACAGCGCACCGCTGGAGACCGCGCGGCAAACCCGGCGCAAAGAGGAGCCGAAGACTGCACAACAGGGCGCCGCCCAATGAGAATGGAGCCAAAAAGCCTGGAGTTTACCGCCGGTTGGCGCTCAGGGTTGGGTTTGGAGACAAGCCACGCGGGTGAGTGGCGGTGAGAGAGGGATTCGAACCCTCGTTAGAGTTTCCCCTAAACACGCTTTCCAAGCGTGCGCCTTCAACCACTCGGCCACCTCACCCACGCGGCGAGCCCCTTGAGGCCCTCGGCGGAAGGGGCGCAATATATCATCGCACCGATAGTCACAAGCGGGCATGGAGTCTTCTATGCCGACGCCCAGGAACGCCCCGTCTTGACCCTTGCGCAGATTGAAGCATTTTGCCTTTCCCTTCAGGGGGTTACGGTCACCGTCCAGTGGGGCGACGACCATGTCTACAAGGTCGGCGGCAAGATGTTCGCGGTGGCGGGCGGCCGGACGCTTGGGCTCAGTTTCAAGGCTTCGGACATGGCGTTCGAGCTGCTGCCCGAACAGGGGATCGCCCGTCCGGCGCCGTACCTGGCGCGTGCGAAATGGCTGCAATTGGTGGACGCGGAGGCGCTGAATGCGGCGGAATTGGTGTCTTTCCTTGGCGAAGCGCACGCTCTTGTGGCGGCAAGACTGACCCGGAAGGCCAGGGCCGAACTAGGCTTGGCCTGGGCGCACCCTGACACCGGTGTCAAGGCGGGAGGCGCGAGGGCCTAGGCGATCGGAGCGGGATTACCGTCCGGCGCTTCCGCCCTCGTGCAGCTGGGCGCCGCCGTCGCCCACCAGGATGAAGGCCGCCCAGTAGAACGGGTGCGCCGTCTCTGGCGAGCTGGCGAGATGGTTCTGGGCCTGCCACAGGGCCTCCGACAGGGGCTGGTTGTGGTTCGAGGCGCCGTCCAGGAAGTCGTGCACCTCCGCCGCCGAGGTGGCGGAGTCCACCTTCCATTCGGTGGCCATGACGTCGGTGGCCCCCGCATAGAGGAAGCCCCGCGCCAGGCCGCTGAGCGCTTCGCCGCCCTCTGAGAAATTGGCGCCCGAGGAGTCCAGGTCGCCGCCGCCGGCGCTGTCACAGGCCGACAGGATCACCAGCCGCGCCCGCAGAGTCCGGTCCAGAAGGCTTGAGGCCTCGATCAGGCCGCTGCCGCCGGCGCCCAGCGAGGTCAGCAGGGCCGGTTCCGGCAGGCAGGACGACACGGCCAAGGCCCCGTGGGTCGCCAGCAGGATCAGGTCGGCGTCGGCCACGTTCTGGCTGTGCAGGAAATCGTCGTCGGTGAACGACGCGCCCAGCCGCACGCGGACGTCACCACCCACCGTCGCGGCCACCTGCTGCGCCTCATCCGCCGTCTCCGGCAGGGGGCCGAACTTGGCCAGGGCGCGGGTGATCTCGGCCTCGCAGCGATCGGGAAGCCCATGCTCCTTGGTGATCCGCAGAGCCGCCGCCTGTGGCGCGGGCTGGAAGTCGCCGAACGCCACCAGGCTGTGGGTCGGGGGTGGCGCCGTGGCGCGGGCCTTGCGAAAGCGGATGAAAGAGGCCGGGCCAAGGGCGTTTGCCGTGGCTACGCGGCGGCCGAACCAGGCCACGTCGCTGTAGTCCTGTTCGGCCGCGATCTCCTCGGCGCTGGCGCCCTGGGGCAGGGCCTCGACAAAGGCGGCGAAGGGCACCGAGGCCAGGGGGCCGGAGACGTCGATCTGCAGACGCCTTAGGCCCTTCAATGACTCCGCCACCGGTCGCAGCAGGCCGTCGTAGAGCTTGGTGGCGGAGACCAGGTCGTAGTCCGGCAACAGCCGGCCATGCAGCGTGGTGGAGTGGCGCACGCCGGCCACCAGGGTTTCCACCTCCGCCTGGGTCAGGTCGATGGGGAACGGCAGCACGCCGTCCCGGGTCACCAGGGCGCCGAAGCCGCCATCGGCGCCCACCACCAGGCGAAGATAGCCCTCCTTGTCGTCCAGCACTTTTTGCAAGTCGGCGGTGACGGTGCGGGGGTTCAACAGCTCCAGGTAGCCTGGCGCCACCTGCCGCAGCTCTCCCTCGGCCGTGGCGTAGGCGGCGGCGGCGGCCTTGATCTGGCCGTCGGCCTTGTCGCGGTCGGCGATGGGGGTGTTGGGATCGACATCCATCCGCCGCCGTTCGGCCAGCGCGGAGCGATAGGCGCGCTCGGTGTCCTGATAGGCGCGGGCCCGCCCACCCCCGCCCTGCAGGGCCAGGCGGGCGGCCAGTTGTGAGGCGGAGCGCGCCGCCGCCCCGTCCCACACCAGGGCCAGGGTCTCGAAATACTCCGCCGCGATCTTGGGATCTTGCGTCTGGCGCCACTTGGTCAGCAGGGCGGTCAACTGGCCGTCGGCCAGGTCCGCCGGCAACCCCGGCTGTTCCGTCTGGTGGGCGAAGATAGCCACGGCGGCGCGTCCGGTGGCCAGGGTTTCGTCAAGCTGCCCCATGCCCAGTTGCGCCCGGCCAAGGGTGAGCAGCAGCAACGCCTCGTTACGGGTCTGCGGGGCGATCAGGCGGACGATCTCCAGCCCGGCGCGGGCGCGGGCCGCGGCGCCGGCATAGTCCCCGGCCGCCAGACGAATCTCGGCCTGTTCCTCGGCGATGGCGCTGGTCAGCCAGGCGGGCGGCGACTGCACCCCGGTGAACTGGGCCTGGGCGCGAGCCAGCAGGCTCTCGGCGTCTGGACGGCCAAGGGCGCGGGCGGCGACGCCGGCGGTGTAGTCAGCCTGGGCCGACAGCACGGCCGAGCGTTCCTCAGGCGTGGAGTCATCGAACTGCATCAGCAGATTGCGTTGGGCGCGGGGGGTCGCCCGGTCGATCACCCGCGCGTCGAGGGCCGAGATGGCCACGCCCGCCCCGCCATTGTTCAACTTGCCGGCGCGCAGGCGGTTGGCAGCCAGGGCGGCTTCCAGGGCCTGGGCGTAGCGGTGCTGGTTCAGCAGGTCGATGGCCCGGTAATTCTCGATCTTGCTGACCAACAGGTCGGCGCCGGCCGCCTTGGCCTGGGCCTCGGCGCGGTTCAGGGCTTCAGCGGCCTCGGTGAAGCGCCGCTCGTTGGAAAGATTGACCGAGATCTCCGCCAGCAGTTCGGCGCGGCCTTCGACGTCCTCGGGGCTGACCTGCTCGTGCGCCCGCAACAGTTCCTCGAAGTCGCGCTCGGAGGCGGCGAAGCTCCAGATCATGTTGTGCTCGAAGGCCCTGCGACGGAGCAGCTCGATATTGGCCTGCGCCCCCTGGCCGGGAGGGCCGGCCGGGTAGACGGCCTCGATCTCGCGCAGGCCTGCGGTGCTGGCGGTGTCGGCGGCGGCGATCGCGGCGCGGGGGGCGGCTCCGCCCATCACCCGCGCGGCAGCCAGCATCGGCGCCCAGTCGGAGGGATAGACCGCGCCGGTGATCAGCCAGGCGCCCCGGCGGGCGATCATCCCGACCCTTGGCGCCACGCCACCCGCGGCGCCGGTGCGGCTGGCGCAGGCGACCTGTTCCAGATCGGTGAAGTCGGTGGAAGCGATCTGTTGCTGCGCTCCGTCGCAGGGGACGATCGCCTGACCGTTCGCGGGGGTCATGGTCACCCGCCCCGAAGGCCGCTCCCAGGCGCCGCAATAGACGTCGTAGCTGATCGAGCCCTTGGGCGCGTCGAAACGCTCCACCGCCCGGCAGTCCTGCTTCTCGGCATTGACGCCCAGGGCGAAATCCCCGGAGGCCGGGGCCGCATGGACGGGGGAGCCGAGCGCCAGGCTCCACGCCAGCGCCAGGGCGCCCAGGAAGACAGAGAGGCCGGCGCCGCGAACCCTCATGGCCGGCGCCTCTTGCGCTGGTTGGTCCATAGCTCGCGATTGCCGGACTCGGTGACCGGATTGGTGGAACCCAGCCGCTCGCTGCCGATGTCGTTGCTGATCGCCGCATAGCTGGAGACCAGATCGGTCACGGCGGAGTTGAGGGCGACGAACTGGGCCTGTGGCTGGGTGGGGTCGGCGGTGGCCAGGGACTGGATGACCTGGGTGGGCAGCTCGAAACGCAGCGAGGTGGTCAGGGGCACACAGACATCGCCAAAGCTGCAGCTGTTGATCCGGTCAGCCGTGGCGATGGTGACGCCGCTGTCGGAGAGGTTGGCCAGGCGCGCGGCGTCGATCCCCGTCACCGGGGGGCCACCTACCGGTGTGAACACCCCGAACAGATCCACCGCCACGGGGCCGGCGGCATAGTTGGCGGTCCAGGCGCCGCCGCCGATGGATTTGCCGGCCAGGGCGGCGGGCGCAGCCACCAGCGGACGGGCGGCCGTCGGCGCGCCGATCACCAGGCCCGTATAGGGGAAGGCCGAGGTGTTCTGCTGAATGATCCGGCCCTGCGCCGACACCTGCAGGCTCGCCGCCGCCACGAGCACGCGGCCGTCCTGGCCGGGATAGAGGCCGGAGTCCTTCACCGCGTCGAACCCCGGATTGGCCGCGGCGGCGGTGATAAAGGCGGACGAGCCGATGAAGATGTCCTGGCGGGCGATCAGGGACACCTGACCCAGGGGCGCGGCGGCCGAACCCACAGCGCCGGTGATGTCGATCTCGCCGGGGATGAAGCCGTCCAGGGCGGTCGGGTTCGGGTTGACGATCGTCCCACCCCCGGCCCCCTGCCCCGCTCCGCCAAGGCCCTGGCGGACGAAGCCGATCTGCAGGCTCACCGGGTTGGCGACGGACGTGGTGACGGCGCCGCTGACCTGGATCTTCCGCGAACTGGCGGCCCCCAGCCACAGGCCGGAAATCTTGCCGGAATCCAGGGTCAGGTCATGCACCTGCAGGTCGACCCCCGCGCCGTTGGCTTCGCCAGGGCCGCTCATGATCACCACGTTGCGGGCCGTCAGGTGACCGAAGTCGGCGTTGGTCAGATTGAAGCCCGCGCCGCCACCCGTCCCGCCGATCACAGCCGGCGCGGCGGTCTTCAGCACCTCGAACAGGATGTCGTCGCGGGCCCCGGCGCCGCCCGCGGTGACGGCGCCCTGGATCGACACGCTGCCGGCCGCCAGGTTCAAGCCGGTGGTGCGCTGATACTCCGCGCCATACGGCAGCACCGGTGCGGTGACGGCCGCAGGCGCGCCAGTGGTGCTCAGGGTGGCGCCGCTGGCGACCGTGAGCAGACCGACGGTGTGGACCAGGATCGAGGCGCCGGTGACCTGGCCGCCAGCCGCCACCGTGGTCGCCCCGCCGCTGTACACGAACACCTGATTGCCGGTGCTCTGGACGTTGGCCCCGGGGCCGACAATCACGCTTCCCGACCCCAAATTCTCGATATCGATGAAACCGCCGCTCTTGAAGCTGCCCAGGATGCTCAACGCTCCCGTGGGCTGGTTCTGGCTGCTGACGTCGTCCACGGACGCCAGCAAGCTGTGCGCCCCATAGGCTGACCCTTTGAAGGTGATCGCGCCCCGCCCCGTCGCCCCGCCGGAGAAGGCCTGGGTGTAGACGTCATAGCCGGCGATCCCGCCCAAGGTGATGTCACCCCCGGCCGCGCCGGTCCCGGCGTTGAGGGTGATGTTGTCCGTGGGCGCGGCAGCGTCTGGTCCGGCCACCAGCAGCGAGGAGGCGTCCGCGATAATGTCGCCGGCGCTGGACAGGGTCACCCCACCGTTGGCCGCGCCGAGAGAGTCGGAGCGGATGGTGACGCCAGGACCGACGGTGATCGCTTGGGCGCTGGCGGAAATAGACTGCTGGCCGGTGATGTCGGCGCCCAGATCCACGGCGCCGGCGATGCTGTTCAGTGTGGTCCTGCCACCAATGGTCAGCGGCGCGGTGACTGCGATGTCGCCATAGGTCTCTACGTCCAGCGGGCCGCCCACCTGGGCCGCCCCCAGCTTGGCGCTGTTCGACAGAATGTAGACGCCGTTGGTGGCCGTGATCGAAGCCCCGCTGGCGTCGACGCCGATGCTGGAGTTCGTATAGTTGGGGTCGCTGGGTCCCTGATTGTCGCCCACCAGCAGCACCACGCCGTTGGCCGATCCGTCCGGCTTGACGCCCGTGGCGACCACCGAGCCGCCCAGGCTGACCAGAGTATGATAATCGGCCTGCAGCGTGCCGCCGGGGGTGTCGATGCCCACCCAGGCCGCGCGGGTGCTGCCGGTGTGGGTGAAGCTGGGGCGGTCCTGGCCGACCAGGAAGGTGACACTGGCCGACTGCAATTGCTGACCGGTGTCGCTGGTCAGGAACTTGATCTGGCCCGTCCGCGCCACCGCATAGCCCACCCCATCAGCGGCGGTGATGGCCCCACCCTGATGAATGGTTTCGGCCTGCAGCGCCACATAGCCGCTGGTCGCGTTGATCTTGGCCCCGTTCTGGACCGTGATAACCTCCACCCCCACGCCGGCCGGCGGGTCCAGGCTCACCGTGGTCAGGCCCGAGCCGTCGGGCGTCAGCAATTGATTGAGATCACCCCCCGCCAGCGGGGCGGTCACCAGCGCCAGGGAGCCCACATCGATCTGGGCGGTGGAACCGATCACCACCCCGCCCGGAGAGAACAGCCACACTCCGCCCTGGGCGGTCAGGGAACCGGAAATCGTCGACAGCGGCGCCAGGCCGCTGAGCGGGTCGGTCTGGACGCGATTGAAGGCGATCCAGTCCGCTCCACCCTGATTGAAGGTCACGCTCTCGCCATTGGCGATGCTGAACGACTGCCAGTCGATGACCACCCGGCTTGCCGACTGGTTGACCGTCAGGTTGGAGCCCGCGCCGCTGAACGCCGCTCCGCCCAGCCCGGCGTTGGAGCCGGCGATGGTGGGCGACTGTGGCAGGCCAAGGGCGGTTCCGCCCAGTGCCAGGGCGGCTGCCGACCCCAACAACAGGTGGCGAAGTGCGTATTTCATTGGCCGGCTCCAGACGATCGCCGCGCGTGAAGGGACGAGAACAGGTCGTTCAGACCCACGGTCAGATTGACCAGGACCCGGGCATGCGGCGTCGGATCGCCCAAGCCCAGAGGCGCCTGGCGCGGCGCGGCGTACATCAGGTCCAGGTGAGTCTGGTGCGGCCCGTCGATCCGCACGCCGCCGCCCACCGAGGTAAGGCCGCGCTGGCTATGGGCGCCGGGGGTCAGGCTCCACAGCTCAGCTGCGTCGCAGAACACGAACGGCGAGACCGCGAACCGCGTCCCCACCGGATAGGGTCCAAGCCGCATCTCCACCCGCCCGGCGATGGCCTCGTCGCCGAAGGCCGCACCGGGCTGATAGCCGCGGCCTACGGTCATGCTGCCGAAGGCGTATTGTTCCGGCGCGGTCAGGGCGCCGCTGGCGACCTGGCCGTCCAGGTGGGCGAACAGCCGCAGCTTGTGGAAGGAGGGGGTCTGGCCCTCCAGGCTCAGCCGCCCGACGCTGGCCTGTGGATTGGCGCCCTGCCGCGACAGGCCCACGTCGCCCAGGCGGCTGGCGCCGAAGGCCGCGACGCCCTGGCGAAACTCGAGGGAGGCGGCGACGCCGCTATCGCTGGTGATCCGCCGCTCGCCCTGCAGGGCGATGCTGAGCACCCGCAGGCGATCCTCGGTCAGGCCGATGGTGGAGAAAACCTTGGTCTGCTGGTTGTTGACCTCGAAGGCCGCCGACACGCTCAGGCGGCGATCGAGCCGGTCGATGATCGGCTGGGCCACGCCGATCCGTCCCAGGGCCACGTCGGTGGCCAGGTCCAGCGCCGCCACCGCCCGGCCCGGCTTGGCGTGGGCGCCCAGGACCAGCAGCGAGAGGGTCGCCCCCGAGGCGTTGAGTGTCTGTTGGTGGCTCCCGCGAACGACCACTTGCTGGCCGCCGTTCAAGGAGCTGTAGACCTGCAGCGAGGTGACATCGCCAAAGGCCGACGATCCGAAATGGTCGACGCCCACCAGGGCGCCCCAAGGCCCCACCGCATCGGGGTAGAGGTTGTTGATGTTGGCGTAGGTCCGCCAGGTCTGGCGCCGGGCCTGCACCACCAGGTCCATGGCCCCTTCGTTGTCGCCCCGGCGCAAGGCGCCGCTGATGGTCATGCCGGGGACGGACTTGGCGCGCTGGTAGGCGCCTTCAAGGTCCGATTGCGCCAGGGGCTGTTTGTCCACCAGGGGGGCGAAGACCGCGCCCACCTGTCGGCGGGCCGTCGCGTCGGCGCTGAGGATCGCTACCTGAGCGATGTGGCCCTCGATAATTTTGAAATGAACCACCCCGCCCTCGACCCTCTGGGCGGTGACCAGGACGGCGACGAAGGGATAGCCGTGCGCGGCGTAGATCGCCTCGGCTCGGCGGGCGATGAGACCGAGGTCGGCGATCGACACCGGCTGGCCGCGAAGCTGCGTCCAGGCGGCGTCCAGCGCCTCGACGGGAACCGCTCGCGCGCCCTCGAACCGCGCCGCGGTCAGGGTGAACCGGGCGGTCTTGTCAGCCTGTCCCGGTGCGGCGGCGCCGGTGTCCGTATTGGGCGCGGCCAGGGGGGTGGACGCGCTCGAGGGTTGCTGGACCGCCGCGGAGGGGTCGACGCTCGACACAGGCCCGGCCCATGCCGGGGTGCTCAAGGCTAACACCGGACACAGCCATGTCGTCAGGACGAAGCCCGCAACTCGCACTAAGGAAACCCCTGCCCGGGCGCCGTCTCACCCCACAGCGGGCGTGGCGCATACGCTCTCGCCGACGTCGATATGGTTCACAAAACGCCGTTCCACGCTATAGTCCATTTGAATGATGCTAAGTTTCCAGGACCGTATGTATGGTCTTCGGTTTATATGATGGCCGTTCCAGCGTCACCACAAAGCCTATCTCGCGCATCGGCCGCCGGAATAAGTGTCAAAGTTTTGTATTTCGTCTAGAGGCGGACGCCTTTGCCAAATGTAAACTGGAAGAAGCAAATCGATGGACTGTTCACCGTCGGTACAAATTGGTCTACCGGGACTATACCTGGACCATCTGACGCTGCCCTTCTTAATGCGTCGGGACCCCTCACGTACACTGTAACGTCCTCCACGGATCAGACCGTGGATAGCATCCAGACCGCGACGACCGGGATCCTGTCGATCACCGGCGGCACGTTCACCGCGACCAACGGCACCGGCGCGGGCGCCAACGCCGGCCTGATCCAGATCGGCAACAACACTACCTTCGCCACCGGCGGTCCGCTCAACAACACCGGCGCCATCACCCTGAACAGCATCGGCAACAGCACGCGCCTGCTGTTCACCGCCGCCAACGTGCTGCTCTCGGGCGGCGGCCAGATAATCCTCGGCGACAGCACCCAGAACGTGGTCACAGCCTCTCTGGCGGCCGACGTCCTGACCAACGTCAACAACACCATATCCGGCGGGGGCCAGCTAGGTAGTGGCCAGCTGACGCTGGTCAATCAGGCGGCCGGCGTCATCAACGCCAACGTCAGCAACGCCCTGGTGCTCAACACCGGCGCCGCCACAGTCCAGAACAGCGGCTTGATCGAGGCCACGGGCAGCGGCGGCCTGACCATCGCCGGCACCACCGTCAACGATTCCACCGGTGGCACGATCAAGGCCAGTGGCGGGACCGTGCGGCTGCAGACCGCCCACATCATCGGCGGCGTCCTGAACAACTCCGGCGGCGCGGTGATCACCAGCACCGACGGCGGCAGCGTGATCGACGGCTCTACCTCCACCGTCAACAATCAGGGCCGTCTTCAAGTCGCCAACAACACCGCCCTGACCTTACAGGGGGCGATCAACAATACCGGCGTCATCGCCATGGTCAGCGCTGGCAACGGCACCAATCTGGTGATCGGCGCGTCGAACGTCACCCTCAGCGGCGGGGGGCAGGTCACCCTCAGCGACAACAGCCAGAACTATATCTTCGGCGTCACGGCCGCCGCCACCCTGACCAACGTCAACAACACCATTTCCGGCAGCGGCCAACTTGGCAACGGCCAGCTGACCCTGATCAACCAGGCGTCCGGCGTGATCAACGCCAACAACCCGGGCAACGCCCTCTACCTGAACACGGCCGGAAAGACCGTCAGCAACGCCGGCCTCATCGAGGCCACCGGCGCCGCCGGCCTGACCATCGTCTCCACCACTGTGGACGACAGCGGCGGCGGGACCATCCTGGCCAGCAATGCCGTCGTGCGACTGCAGAGCGCCGACATCATCGGCGGCACGCTGAAGACCGTCGGCAGCGGCGTAATCACGACGACCGACGCCGGCTCGGTGCTGGACTCTCTCACCGCGCCGGTGACCAGCACCGGCGCCCTGACCATCGCCAACAACACCGCGCTCACCGCCCTGGGGACGCTGACGAACACCGGCGTGCTCAGCCTGGCCAGCATCGGCAACGGGACCTACCTGATCGTCTCGGCCAACAACCTGACCATCAGCGGCGCCGGACAGGTGCTGCTCAGCGACAACTCCCAGAACTATGTGGTGGGCACGCTCAGCGGTCCCGCCGGCAGCCAGGTCGTCTCGACCCTGACCCTCAACAGCCTGTTGTCGGGAGCCGGCCAGATCGGCTCCAACCTGAAGCTGGTCAACAACAGCACCATCGACGCCACCACAACCAACGTCCTGCTGCTGTCCACCGGCGCAAGCGGCGTGGCGGGCAGCAACATCGTCACCAACAAGGGGGTGCTGGAATCTACCAACCCCAACGCCCTGGGGGGCCTGGGCGGGCTGTTGATCCGCAACACCGTTATCGACAACAACGGAACCCTGGGCGCGGTTACAGCCAGCGGCGCCCACACCCACGTGGACCTGCAGACCGCCACCATCATCGGCGGGACCCTGATCGCCCAGAACGGCGGGGTGATCGACACCGTCGACGGTGGCAACCTGCTGGACGGCGCCGCCAACGCGGTGAAGATCCAGGGCGGGCTGACGGTGAACAACAACACCGCCATCCACGTCCGCGGCACGATCAACAATACCGGCTTCATCGACCTGAACAGCCTCGGCAACGGCACCTTCCTGTTCGTCGACACCGGGGACGTGAGCCTGACCGGCGGCGGCATCGTCGCCCTTACCGACAACAGCCAGAACTACATCGTCGGCGCCGCCACCACGACCACCCTGACCAATGTCGACAACACCATTTCTGGCGCCGGCCAACTGGGCAACGGCCAGCTGACCCTGATCAACCAGGCCGGCGGGGTGATTAACGCCAGCGCGGCCAGCAACGCCCTGGTGATCAATACCGGCGCCCAGACGGTGGTGAACCACGGGCTGATCGAGGCCACTGGCGCGGCGGGGTTGAACCTCAACGGCGTCACCCTCGACGACTCCGCCGGCGGCGTGCTCCTGGCCAGCGGCTCCACCGTCCGCCTGGCCAGCGTCCACATCATCGGCGGCCCCTTGAACGCCACGGCCGGCGGCCAGTTCCTGACCACCGACAGCGGCACGGTGTTCGACGGCTCCGCCTCCACCGTGACCATCCAGGGCCTGATCAACGTCCAGAACAACACTGCCCTGCACCTGCGCGGGGCGATCAAGAACACCAGCACCATCGCGCTGGGCAGCCTCGGCAACGGCACCGACCTGATTATCGACGCCGGCGGCGCCACGCTCTCTGGCGGTGGCCACGTCACCCTTTCGGACAACACCCAGAACTACATCTTCGGCGCCACCGGCGCGACCACCCTGACCAATGTCGACAACGTCATCACCGGGTCCGGCCAGCTGGGCAACGGCCAGCTCACCCTGATCAACCAGGCCGCCGGGGTGATCAACGCCAGCGGCGTCAACAACGCCCTGGTGATCAGCACCGGCGCGGCGCCGGTGGTGAACCACGGCTTGATCGAGGCCACCGCAGCCGCCGGCCTGAACATCAACAGCACCACCATCGACGACTCCGTCGGCGGGGTCCTGCTGTCCAGCGCTTCCACCATCCGCCTGGCCACCGCCCACCTCATCGGCGGCACACTGACGGCCTCATCCGGCGGGCTATACGTCACCACCGATGCTGGCTCCGTCCTCGACGGAAGCAACTTCGCCGTCAATCTTCAGGCGCCGATCAACATCCAGAACAACACCGCCCTGCACATCAGCGGCGCCATCCACAACACCGGCAGCATCAACCTGGGCAGCCTCGGCAACGGGACGGATCTGATCGCCGACGCCAACGCCACCCTGGACGGCGGCGGCCGTATCACCCTCAGCGACAACACCCAGAACTATATCTTCGGCGCGGCGGGCGCGACGAGCCTGACCAATGTCGACAACATCATCACCGGCGCGGGTCAGCTCGGCAACGGCCAGCTCACCCTGATCAACCAGACCAAGGGGGTGATCAACGGCAACGCCGCCAGCAACACCCTCACCATCAACACCGGCGCGGCGCCGGTGGTGAACCACGGCCTGATCGAGGCCACCGCTGGCGGCGGTATCACCATCTTCAACACCACGGTGAACAACGGCGTCGACGGGGTGATCCTGTCCAGCGGATCGACCATCCGCCTGCAGAGCGCGACCATCGCCGGCGGCACTCTGCAGAGCGCGCTCGGCGGCGTCTTCGTGACCGCCGACGGCGGCAGCGTGCTGGACGGCCTGGCCAATGCGGTGAAGACCAGCGCTCAGATCAACATCGCCAACAACCAGGCCCTGCATCTGCAGGGGGCCGTCGTCAACAGCGGCACGATCGCCCTGGGCAGCGGCGGCAACGGCACCTTCCTGACCGTCAACGCCGCCGGCGCCACGCTCAGCGGCGGCGGCCGCATCACCCTTTCGGACAACTCCCAGAACTATATCTTTGGCTCCACCGGCGCGGCGACCCTGACCAATGTCGACAACCTGATCTCCGGCGCAGGCCAGTTCGGCAACGGCCAGCTGACGCTGGTCAACCAGGCCGCCGGGGTGATCAACGGCGTCGGCTCCAACAGCCTCACCCTCAATACCGCCGCCAACACCATCACCAACGCCGGCCTGATCGAGGCCACCGGCCCCGGTGGCGTCATCATCCAGAGCGCCGTGGCCAATTCCGGAGTGCTGGAAGCCAACGGCGGCGTCCTGACGATCAATGGCGCGGTCACCGGCGCGGGCGTGGCCACGGTGGTGTCCGGGTTGATCGTCTTCACCTCGACCTATTCGGGGGCGCTGAACTTCTCAGGCGCCACCGGCACGATCGAGCTGGACCATGCGCTCAGCTACACCGGTACGGTCACCGGCTTCTCCACCCACGGCGGGGGCAGCTTCGACACCCTGGACCTGCGCGATGTCGGCTTCGTCGGCGCCGGAGAGGCCAGCTTCGCCGGCGGCGTTCTGACGGTCACCGACGGGACCCACACCGCCCACATCGCCATGGCCGGAAACTACGCCGCCACCACCTTCCAGGCGGCCAGCGACGGCCGTGGCGGGGTGAACGTCACCATCCTGGCCACGGCCCCGGTGGCGGGCGCCGACAGCTATCCCACCGCCACCGGACAGACCCTGACCGTCAGCGCCGCCAGCGGCGTGCTGGCCAACGACGCCGATCCCAACGGCCTGCCCCTGACCGCCACCCTGGCGGTGGGCGGCGCCCCGGCGCATGGGACCCTGACCCTGAACGCCAATGGGTCGTTCAGCTATACCCCGACGGCCGGCTTCACCGGCAGTGACAGCTTCAAATATGTGGCCGTCGACGCCCAGGGCTCCAGCGCCCCGGCCACGGTCACCCTGACTGTCGGTTCCACCATCCCCACCCTCCGCCCCGACAGCTATGGCGTGGCCACGGGTCAGACCCTGACCGTCAATGCCGCCGCCGGCGTCCTGGCCAACGACACCGACCCCAACGGCCAGACCCTCATCGCCGCCGTGGCAACCGGCGCCGGGCCGCAACACGGGTCCCTGTCCCTGAACGCCAATGGCTCGTTCACCTACACCCCGACGGCCGGCTTCGCCGGAACCGACACCTTCAACTACATCGCCCATGACAGTGTGGCCTCCGGCCCGCCAACCGCCGTGACGATCACCGTCGGGGCCGCCCTGCCCAATTCAACCCCCGACACCTATTCGGTCACCGCCGGCCAGACCCTGAGCGCGCCCCAGGCCACCGGTGTCCTGGCTAATGACACCGATCCCAACGGCCTGACCCTGACCGCGGCCTTGGCCCCCGGCGGCGGCGTCCTGCACGGCGTCCTCAGCCTGAACGCCAACGGCGCCTTTACCTACACCCCTACCGCCGGCTTCGTGGGCCAGGACCATTTCACCTATATCGCCAGCGACGGCGTCGCCTCCGGGGCCCTGACCCTGGTGACGCTCAACGTTGCCGGCGGCGCGCCCACCGGCCAGCCTGACAGCTATTCCGGCGCCGCCGGCCAAAGCCTTACGGTCTCCGCCGCCAGCGGTGTCCTGGCCAATGACACCGATCCCAACGGCCTGACCCTGACCGCGGCCCTGGCGGCGGGCGGCGGCCCAGCGCACGGCAGCCTGACGCTGAACGCCAACGGCGCCTTCACCTACACGCCCAACGCGGGTTTCGCCGGCGCCGACAGCTTCACCTACATCGCCAGCGACAGCGCGGCGTCCAGCGCGCCGACCACGGTGTCCCTGACCATCAGCTCCAGTCCCCCGACCTCGGTTTCGGACAGCTACAGCGCGGCCGCCAACCAGACCCTCACCGTCACCGCCGCGACCGGGGTGCTGGCCAATGACACCGATCCCAATGGCCTGCCCCTGACCGCGGCCCTGGCCGCCGGCGGCGGACCGACGCACGGCGCCCTGACGCTGAACGCCAACGGCTCTTTCACCTACACGCCGACGGCCGGCTACACCGGACCCGACAGCTTCAAATATATCGCCAGCGACAGCCTGCGTTCGGGGCCGGCCACTACCGTCAGCCTGACCGTCGCCTCCAACACCCCCGTCACCCGCGCCGACAGCTATTCCGACGGCGCCGGCCAGACCCTGACGGTGGCCGCCGTCGCCGGGGTTCTGGCCAACGACACTGATCCGGGCGGCCGGACCTTGACCGCCAGCCTGGCGGCGGGCGGCGGCCCCGCGCACGGCGCCTTGACCCTGAACGCCGACGGTTCCTTCACCTACCACCCCAACGCCGGGTTCGCCGGCCCCGACAGCTTCAGTTACATCGCCAGCAACGGCCTAAGCAGCAGCGCCGCGACCGCCGTCACCGTCAATGTCACCGCCACGGCCCCGACCGCGGTCGCCGACGCCTATACCGCCCTTCCCAGCCAGACCCTGTCGATCACCGCCGCGGCTGGGGTGCTGGCCAATGATACGGACGCCAACGGCCTGGCCCTGGCCGCAACCCTTGCCTCGGGAGGCGGCCCGTCGCACGGGTCCCTGACCCTCAACGCCGACGGTTCCTTCGCCTACACCCCCGTCGCCGGTTTCCACGGCCAGGACAGCTTCCGCTACGTCCCCTCCGACAGTCTCTCGTCCGGCGCGGCCACCACCGTCACGGTCACCGTCACCGCCGGCAACCCGGTTTCCGGCGCCGACAGCTACACCGCCCACCCCGGCCAGACGCTCACTGTCGCGGCCGCGGCAGGGGTGCTGGTCAATGACACCGATCCCAACGGCCTGGCGCTAACCGCCGCGCTGGCCGCCGGAGGCGGGCCGTCGCACGGCGCGTTGAGCCTCAATACGGATGGCTCCTTCACCTACACAGCCACCAACGGCTTCGTGGGCAATGACGCCTTCACCTATGTCGCCAGCGACGGCGTCGGCTCCGGGCCGGGCACGGTGGTGACCCTGCACGTCACCGCCATCACCCCCACCGCCAATCCCGACGCCTACAGCCTGACCGCCGGCCACGCCCTGACGGTGGCGGCGGCGCAGGGGGTGCTGGCCAATGACACCGACCCCAACGGTCTGAGCCTGACCGCAGCCCTGGCCCAGGGCGGCGGTCCAGCCCACGGGTCCCTGAGCCTCAGCGCCAACGGCGCCTTCGTCTATACGCCCAACGCCGGCTTCTCCGGGGCGGACGGGTTCAGCTATGTGGCGAGCGACAGCGCCGGTACCAGCGCGGCCACCCACGTCTCCCTGAACGTGACCACTAGCGCGCCACGCCTCCTGGCCGACGCCTACACCATCCTGCCGGGCCAGGCCCTCTCGGTCTCGGCCGCCAACGGCGTCCTGGCCAATGACACCGACGCCAATGGGTTGCCCCTCACCGCGACCCTCTCGGCCACAGGCCTGCCCACCCATGGCAAGGTGGTGCTCAATTCGGACGGCTCCTTCGTCTACACGCCCACGCCCCACCTGGGCGGCCCCTTCGTGGGGGTCGACAGCTTCACCTATATCGCCAAGGACGCAGCCTCCGCCGGCGTCGCCGTCACGGTGAACATCTTCAGCGGCGCCGGGCACGCGGTGACGCTCTTCGACGCCGCGGTCGACACCTTCACCGGCGCGGCGGGCGGCAATGTCTATGTGCTGACCAAGGGCATGATCGAGGATCCCACCACTCATGGCGGCCTGATCGACACCATCACCAACTTCTCCGGCGCGGGCTCGGCGACCGCAACCGACGGCGACTATCTGATGCTACGGGGCTTCACCTCCGCGGCGACCCTGGCCTATGAGCACGACCTGCCCAACGATCCCCATGCACACGTCTACCTGATCACCGATGGCGCCTATCACGCCGAGATCGTGCTGGACTATCTGGGGACCGGGGTGAACCTCAATCACCACGAGTATGGCTTCTTCTAGAGCATGAGCGGGAAGAGCCGGCGGTCAGACACCCAGGCGGATATCGCCGGGCTCTTCCTCCAGGAGCGCCTCTCCCCCCGGCGGATGCGCCCGCGCGACGATGTCGAATGACCGCCGGCGGGCGGCGGGATCGAAGATCTGCGAGGTGATCATCAGCTCGTCGGGTTGAGTGCGGGCGATGAAGGCCGCCAGCCCGGCGGCGACCGTTTCGGGGCCACCGACCACCGATCGCGCCAGGGTCTCGCGCAGCAGAGCCTGGCCCGCGGGTCCAACCTGGGCGTCGATATCGTCCACCGGCGGCGGCAGCGTCGCCGCCCGGCCGGTCCGCAGATTGATGAAGGCCTGCTGCAGGGAGGTGAAGAGGCGCCGCGCCTCCGCGTCGCTATCCGCGGCGACCACGGTCAGGCCCAGCATCACATAGGGCTGCGCCAAGTGCTCGGAGGGCTGGAAGCGGCTGCGATAGATCTGCACCGCGGCGTCCATGTCCGCCGGCGCGAAATGCGAGGCGAAGGCATAGGGCAGGCCCAGCATGGCCGCCAGCTGCGCGCCATAGGTGCTGGACCCCAGGATCCACACTGGCACCTCCAGCCCCTCGCCGGGTACGGCCCTGACGGCCTGGCCCGGCCGGGCGGGCTGGAAGTAGCTCATCAGTTCGACGACATCGTTGGGGAAGGCGTCGATGTTGCCGGTCAGTGTCCGGCGCAAGGCCTGGGCGGTGAGTTGATCCGTCCCCGGCGCGCGGCCCAGTCCCAGGTCGATGCGACCCGGATAGAGGGCGGCCAGGGTGCCAAATTGCTCGGCCACCATCAGCGGGGCGTGGTTGGGCAGCATGATGCCGCCAGCGCCGATCCTGATCGATGTGGTGCCCTCGGCCACGAACCCCAGGGCCACCGCCGTGGCGGCGCTGGCGACACCGGGCATGTTGTGATGCTCCGCCATCCAGAAGCGGCGATAGCCCAGCCGTTCCACGTGCTGGGCAAGATCGCGGCTGGCGTGAAGGGCCTGGGCGGCGTCGCCCCCGCGGACGATGGGCGACAGGTCGAGGACGGAAAGGACGGTCATCGGCTGGATATAGGGGGCTATTGCGGTTTCGCACATCATTGTGCGTCACGGCAGCCATAACGCTTGATCGGGCGCAGAATCCGGGGCGCAATAGCCTCACCGGTTAGGGCCTGCCGTCGCGGGGGCCGCGCCGCCCCCGCGACGGCCATTTCACCGTTAAATACGGTGAAATACGGCGGCCGCCCCGCCAAGTCGGTCAGCGGCGGCGCCGCCGAGGGATCAGATGGTCGCCTGTCCAGGCGGCATCTGGCCTGCAACACGCCGGCGGTGTCGATTTCGGGCCACGCGCCCGCTGCCTTCAGCGTAGGGTCAGCGTCCCCTCGCCGAAATGGAGGCCTCCCCTGTCGGTCGTCGCAGCCCTGAACCACGTGACACGCTATCGCTACGATCAGCCGGCCATTCTGGGCGCCCATGTGGTGCGGCTGCGCCCCGCACCGCACACCCGCACGCGCATCGCCAGCTATTCCCTGACGGTGACGCCAGAAGCGCACTTCATCAACTGGCAGCAGGACCCGCACGGCAACTGGCTGGCGCGGGTCGTGTTTCCCGAACCGGCCCGGGAATTCAGCATCACCGTCGACCTCACCGCCGAGATGGTGGTGATCAACCCCTTCGACTTCTTCACCGAGTCCTACGCCGAGACCCTGCCCTTCGACTATCCGCCCGACCTGGCGCATGATCTGGCGCCGTATAGAGTCATTGACGACGACGGCCCCCGGCTGGCGGAACTGGTCGCCAAGCTGAAGCCGGAGGGCCAGCCTACCGTCGACTTCATCGTCGGGCTGAACGCCCAGATCCAGCGCGATGTCAGCTATGTGGTGCGCATGGAGCCGGGGGTGCAGAGCCCGGACGCCACCCTGTCCCTGGCCTCCGGCTCCTGCCGCGACAGCGCCTGGCTGCTGGTCCAGATGCTGCGCAGCCTTGGTCTGGCGGCGCGGTTCGTCTCCGGCTACCTGATCCAGCTCAAGCACGACATTGACCCTCTCCAAGGTCCCCTCGGCGCCCAGTCAGACTTCACCGACCTGCACGCCTGGGCCGAGGTCTATATCCCGGGGGCCGGCTGGATCGGGCTGGACGCCACCTCCGGCCTGCTCACTGGCGAGGGCCACATCCCCCTGGCCGCCTCGCCGCACTACCGCTCCGCGGCGGCTATCACCGGCGCCTCCAGCCGCGTCGCCGACGACTTCGAGTTCTCCATGACCGTGACGCGGCTGGTCGAACCGATCCGTATCACCCGGCCCTTCGAGGAAGCCGACTGGGAGGCTTTGGACCAACTCGGCGAGACGGTGGAAGCCTCGCTCCAGGACCAGGATGTCCGCTTGACCATGGGCGGCGAACCGACCTTCGTCTCCGTGGACGACTTCGAAGCGGCCGAGTGGAACACCGACGCCTCCGGCCCCACCAAGCCAGTGATCGCCGAACAGCTGCTGCACCGCCTGAAGGAGCGCTTCGGACCCGGCGGCATGCTGCACTTCGGCCAGGGCAAGTGGTACCCGGGCGAGCCCCTGCCGCGATGGGCCTTGGCCCTTTACTGGCGTCGCGACGGCCAGCCGGTCTGGCGGCCCGCGGCCCACGAGCGGGACACCCGGCGCAAGCCGATGGCCGCCTCCGACGCCCTGGGTCTGGCCAATCGCCTGGCGACCCGATTGGGCATCGATCAGCGGCTGGTCATTCCGGCCCGGGAAGATCCGCTGCACGGGATCAAGACCGAGGCGGATCTGCCCGACAACATCGAGATCGCCGACGAGGACCTCGACGACGCCGACGCCCGCTCCAGCCTGCGCCGGGCCATGGAGGGGGGCCTGTCCAACGCCGTGGGCTTCGTCCTGCCCCTCCGCCGCGCGGTGGCCAAGGTCGAGGGCGACGGCTGGCTCAGCGAGGCCTGGCGCTTCCGGCGTGGACGGCTGTACCTGATCCCCGGGGATTCGCCGCTGGGCCTGCGCCTGCCGCTGGGCGCCCTGCCGGTCCTGAAGCCGGAGGACTATCCAAACGTCACCCCGCTCGACCCCTATGAAGAGCGCCCGCCGTTGCCGGACTTCGCCGCCCTGGGAACTGCGCCGGTGGCGATTTCCGCGCCAGAGGCCCAACCCAGGGGCGGCGCCCGCAAAAGCGTCCATGTCCGCACCGCCATCACCGTCGAGCCCCGCGATGGATTCCTCTATGTCTTCATGCCTCCCGTGGCCCGGGTCGAAGACTATCTCGACCTGATCGCCCAGCTCGAAGCCGCGGCCGAGGGCCTGCCGCTGCGCATCGAGGGCTATCCGCCGCCGGATGACCCCCGCATCGGGGTGCTTAAGGTGACACCCGATCCCGGCGTGATCGAGGTCAATGTCCATCCCGCCGCCAACTGGCGCGAGACCGTCGACATCATCACCGGGGTCTATCAGGACGCCCGCGCCTGCCGCCTGGGCGCGGACAAGTTCATGATCGACGGACGCCATACCGGCACGGGCGGCGGCGCCCACGTGGTCGTTGGCGGCTCCAGCCCGGCCAACTCGCCGTTCCTGCGCCGCCCAGATGTGCTCAAGAGCTTGCTGCTCTACTGGCAGCGCCACCCCGCCCTGTCCTACCTGTTCTCCGGCCTGTTCGTTGGCCCCACCAGCCAGGCGCCCCGTATCGACGAGGCAAGGCATGACGCCCTCTACGAACTGGACATCGCCCTGGATGCGATCCCCGGTCCGGGCGGGGAGACGCCGCCGCCCTGGCTTGTAGATCGCTTGCTGCGCAACCTGCTCACCGATGTGGCGGGCAATACCCACCGCACCGAGATCTGCGTCGACAAGCTCTATTCCCCCGACGGTCCCGCTGGCCGGCTGGGGCTGCTGGAGTTCCGCAGCTTCGAGATGCCGCCGGACGCCCGCATGAATCTGGCGCAGCAGCTGCTGATCCGGGCCCTGATCGCCTGGTTCTGGCGCGAGCCCCAGACCGGCCGTCTGGTGCGCTGGGGAACGGCCCTGCACGACCGCTTCATGCTGCCCCATTTCGTCTGGAGCGATTTCCTGGAGGTGCTGGCCGACCTGGGCCGCGCCGGCTTCGCCTTCGACCCGCAATGGTACGAGGCGCAGCGGGCCTTCCGCTTCCCCGTGCATGGCCGCGTGCAGTACGGCGCCAGCGCGCTGGAAGTGCGCCACGCCCTGGAGCCCTGGCATGTGATGGGCGAGGAAAGCTCCGGCTCGGGCACGGTCCGCTTCGTCGACTCCTCCGTCGAGCGGCTGCAGATCCTCGCCGACGGCTTCAATCCCGAGCGCCACGTTATCGCCTGCAACGGCCGCGCCCTGCCCATGACCGCCACCGGCCAGTCGATGCAGGCGGTGGCCGGCGTGCGCTACAAGGCCTGGAAACTGCGCAGCGGCCTGCACCCAACCCTGGAGGTCGACGCGCCCCTGACCTTCGACATCATCGACCGCGCCAACCACCGCTCGATCGGCGGATGCGTGTATCACGTGGCCCATCCCGGCGGGCGGAACTATGATACCTTTCCCGTGAACTCCTACGAGGCGCAGGCGCGTCGCAAGGCGCGGTTCGAGGAACAGGGCCATAGTCCCGGCGTCATGACCCCGCCGGACACGGAGCAGACGGACGAGTTTCCCATGACCCTCGATCTGAGACGAGCCGGTGGCCGCTGACGCATTCACCACCGATCGACGGCAGGAGAGCCTGGAACCGTCCGCGGCCAGACGATTGTCGGGCTGGCTTAAGGGCTATCGCCCCCTGGCCGGTATTCCCGACGAGCTGTTCGACGCCATGGGCCGGCCGCGCGACCACTGGCTGAGCTTCCTGGGCGACTTCGCCGAATACCCAGAGCGGGAGTTCAAGAACCGCTTCGGCCTGGCCACCCGGCACATCCGCGACACCGGCGTGTCCTACCGAATCTATGGCGAGGAGAACGAACGCAGCTGGCCGCTGGGGCCGACGCCCCTGATCCTGGGCCACAAGGAATGGGCCCAGATCGCCAGCGGCGTCGAACAGCGCGCCACCCTGATCGAAGCCCTGTTGCGCGACATCTACGGCGAGGCCAACCTGCTGGCGGACGGCGCTCTTCCCGCCGCCGCCCTCACCGGCAGCCCTGACTTCGTCCGCGCCATGCGAGGGGTCAAGCCGCCGGGCGGCCGGTTCCTGCAGGTCTATGCGGCGGACCTCGGCCGGGGGCCGGACGGCCGCTGGTGGGTGCTGGACGATCGCACCCAGGCGCCGTCGGGCGCGGGCTATGCCCTGGAAAACCGCCTGGTCCTCTCCCGCGCCTATCCCAACCTCTACAACGCCATGAACGTGGAGCGGCTGGCGCCCTTTTTCGACGGCCTGCGCCGGGGCCTGGCGGCCGCCGCCGATCGCTCCGACCCGCGCATCTGCCTGCTGACCCCCGGTCCGTTCAGCGAGACCTATTTCGAACAGGCCCACCTGGCCCGCTACCTGGGTTTCCTGCTGGTGGAGGGCGACGACCTGATCGCCCGCGACGGCAAGGTCTATGTGCGCACCATCGCCGGCCTCAAGCGGGCGGACGTGATCCTGCGCCGGGTGGACGCCGACTTCCTCGACCCCCTCGAACTCAACAGCGCCTCGCACCTGGGCACCCCCGGGATGCTGGAGGCGATCCGTTCCGGCGGCGTCGCCGTGCTCAACATGCCTGGCTCCGGCGTCGTGGAGTCCAAGGCCCTGATGGGCTTCCTGCCCATGCTCTGTCGCCGCCTGCTGGGCGAAGACCTGAAGATGCCCAACGTCGCCACATGGTGGTGCGGCCAACCCCGCGAGCGGGCGGTGGTGGAACAGAACCTGGACCGTTTCGCCATCGGCCCCGCCTTCAACGTCCAGGGCGACGACGGGACCTTCTCCAAGCCGCGGCTGATGTCCGACCTGACCGCCGCCCAGCGCACCGCCTTCATGGCCCGGCTGAACGACCGGCCAGGGGACTTCGTGGGCCAGGAGGTGGTGCGGCTGTCCACCATGCCGGTCCTGCGCGAGGATCGGCTGGAGCCGGCCCCGTTCGTCCTGCGCGTCTATGCGGCCTGGACGCCGGAGGGCTTCAAGATCATGCCCGGCGGCTTCTGCCGCACCTCCGAACGCCTGGATGCGCGGGCCATCTCCATGGGCGAGGACGCCCGAACCGCCGACGTCTGGATCATCGACGACAAGCCGGTGGAGCGGGTCACCCTGATGGCCAGCAAGGAGGACGTAAAGGTCCGCCGGATCCTTGGCCACCTGCCCAGCCGCGCCGCCGACAACCTGTTCTGGCTGGGCCGCTATATTGAGCGCGCCGAGGCCACCCTGCGCCTAGCCCGTAGTCTGTGCACCAGCCTGATGGACTCGGAATCCGCCCTGCACGGCAGCGGCGAGACCCTGGCCATCCTACAGCAGCTGTTGATCGACTGGGGCGCGCTGGACGAGAAGGCCCTGGGCGGCCGCGCCCTGGACGCCGCCCGTGACACCTTGCACGACGAGGACGCGTACGGCTCGGTGATCCACCTGGTCCGGTCGGCCCGCCGCGCCGCCGCCAGCATGCGCGAGCGGCTGTCGATGGACTTCTGGACCCTGCTCCAGACCGTGGAAAGGCAGCTCACCCAGGGGGCGCAGAACCCCTTGTCGGAAGCCGAGGCCCTGCAACAGGTGGAAAGCGCCCTGCAGATCCTCGCCGCCCTGTCGGGTCTGGCGCAGGAGAACATGAACCGGGTGGCCGGGTGGCGCTTCCTGGACATGGGCCGGCGCATCGAGCGGGGCATCAACACCTGCCGCCTGACCCGGACGCTGGCGCACGACGAAGCCACCACCGACGACCTCGACCTGCTGCTCGACCTGGCCGACAGCCAGATCACCTACCGCGCCCGCTACCTGGTGGGGGTGGCCCTGACACCAGTGCGCGACATGGTCATGCTGGATCCCTTCAACACCCGCTCCCTGGCCTTCCAGGTGGTGACCCTGAAGGACCACCTGGCGGTTCTGCCCACCCTGTTGGACGACGGCATGCTGGAGGAACCCAGCCGCATCCTGCTGCCCCTGACCACCCGGGTGCAGACCGCCGACGCGACACAACTGACCGCCCCCGACATGCTGGCCATCGAGCGCACCCTGATGAGCCTGTCTGGCGCGGTCGCCGACCGCTATTTCCTGCAGGGCGCCAACGCCGTGCCCACGATCAAACTCGCCGGCCTCGCTTGATCTACACCCTGGTTCATCGCACGACCTACGCCTACGAAGACCCGGTGACCTTCGCGCGCTGCGTGCTGCGCCTGACGCCGCAATCGTCCGCCTCCCAGACCGTGCTGAAGATCGCCATCAGCGTCACCCCCCGGCCCTCGAACTCCCTGTCCGGCACGGGGCCTTTCGGCGAGAAGACCCTCACCGTGGTCATCGACAAGCCGCACGACGAGCTGGTCATTGAGGCCAATTCCCGCATCGACGTCCACGCCCCGCCCGTAGGCGACCCAGAGGACAGCGCGCCGTGGGAGGCGATCCGCGCCCGCGCCTACGACACCGGCGCGCTCGGCCCCGAGGGCCCGGCCGCCTACCTCTACCCCACCCGCCGCACCCCCAACGCCCCGGCCATCACTGAATACGCTCGCCTGAGCTTTCCCTCCGGCCGGCCCATCATCGCCGCGGCGGCCGAGCTGATGACGCGCATGCGCCATGACTTCACCTATGATCCGGAGGCCACCACCGTCTCGACGGCGGCCCTGGAGGCGTTCGAGGCGCGGCGCGGCGTCTGCCAGGACTTCGCCCATATCATGATCGCGGGGCTGAAGGGGCTTGGCCTGCCGGCGGCCTATGTCAGCGGCTATCTGCGCACCATCCCGCCCGCCGGGCGCCCGCGGCTGCAGGGGGCGGACGCCACCCACGCCTGGGTTGGCGTCTGGTGCGGCGAGGACCGGGGCTGGATCGGCTTTGATCCCACCAATGCGGTGATAGTGGAGAACGACCACATCGTCCTGGCCATGGGCCGCGACTATTCCGACGTCGCTCCCATCGACGGCGTCATCCTGGCCCCCGGCGTCCAGACCCTGACCGTGGAGGTGGACGTCATCCCCGACCCGGACCAGTCAGACGTCCGGACCGAACGCTGGCCCCAAGCCAGCGGCGCGGCTTAGGGCACGATGCGTTTTGTCGGAGGTGTAACATCGCCAGGAATGACGGAACATAACACGAACTAAACATCACATGCGCATCCGGGGTCAAGGGCGACCGCTGTCGCCGGGTTGGCCGCCTCGTCCCGCATGCGCTTGGTCATGATCTGACGCGACTCGCCAAGGTCGCGGGCGATGACGTCCCGCGCTGCCGCGAGGCCCTCCGCCAGGGCGAGGCCTTTCTGATCGAGGCGTTCATCGCGCGGGTCGGCGGTCTCCGCGCTCTGATCAGCGGGCCCGTTTGGCCCTCTATCTCAGTGCAGACGCCGATTGGGCGCCTTCGTCGCCTGGCCGCCGGCATAGGCCCGCAGCACCTCGATGTAGTGGCTCTCGATACAGACCGAGACGATGTCCTCGAAGGGATAGTCCAGGGTGCCGTCCAGCCAGTTGCCGCCGCCGTCGATGGCCCTGATCAACACACTGGCGTCCTTGACCTCGACGATGTCGCCGATCTCAATATCGTCGTTGTCCGACAGCATCACCGCCGCGTTGCGGGCCTTCAGCGACCGGAACAGGGCTGGAAAGTCCGAAATATCGATCCAGCCATAACGCTCGGTCTTGCTCACGCCGGTCCAGGCCAGGATCGCCAGGCGGTCCGCATGCACCTCGAACTGGTCGAAGCTCCTCACCCATCGCAGGGGGATGATCATCGCCCCGTCGTCTCGCCAGTCATCCACCGATTGCAGCAAGACGAACTGACCGCTGACGCCCAGCAGAAAGCCGGAATACTCCCGGCCGCCATCCTCTTCGATGGTGACCAGATCGCCGTAAGCCCCGCCCTGCAGCGCCTTCTCAAGATCAGACCGGTCGACCACAACGACATCCTCCAGCGCGCAGTAGCGCCCAGGCGGCGTTCTTATCGCGTTGCGGCCGACCGGTCGCGCCTAGGGTTTCTCTAGAAGCCGATGAACTTCTTGAACGCCGGCACCACCGCGCCCCAGGTGTCCAGATTGTTGGCCAGGCCCTCGGTCAGGAACCCGTGTTCAACGTCCAGGTCCATCTCGATATTGGGATCGCGATCCTTGTCGATATAGGCCCGGCCAAACCGGTTCTCGCGGTTCCAGTCGTTGATTTTGTCCGTGGTCATCCCCTTGTCGAGGTGGAAGCCGGCATAGAACTGGATCGCCGAGCATCGCGCGGTGTGCTTGCAGCCATAGAACAGGATCGAATAGCGGGTGCCGTCCGCGGCGCTTTTGATCAGCGGGTCACCGCTGGAATCCTTGGTGATCTCGGCCTTGAAGCCCTTGGCCTGCAGGACCTGCGCGACCTCGTCGGCGGTGATGCCACCGTCTCTGATCTGTCCCGCGTGGGCCGTCGACATGGTCGAGATGGCCGCGAATAGGGCGGCGGCGAAGAGTGTTCTTTTCATCGGTGTCCTCCTGACGAAACAGTCTTAGCGACTTCCCCACCCTTTGCAAAAGCGAGGGGGAGACTTTGGTTGTTGAATGGCTTGCGCGAGCCCGGCCTTGTTACTGGGAGCCGCCAGCGGCGGCTACGGCGGGGTCCTTCAGCGCCGCGATGGCCTGGTCATTGCCCTGGGCGGCGGCTTTTGAGAACCAAGCGTAGGCCTGATGCATGTCGATCGCCACGCCGTGGCCGAACATATAGTCCATCGCCAGGTGCAACTGGCCCTGATCGCTGCCTGCCTCGGCGGCCAGGCGGGTGTAACGCAGGGCGGCGGTCTCGTCCTTGGCGACTCCCTGACCGTTAAGCAGCAAGACGCCGTAGTTGGCGGCGGCGTCCGCATCGCCCGCATCCGCCGCCTGGCGGAACCAGTCGGCGCCCACCGCCTCGTCCTGTGGCATGCCTCGGCCGGTGAAGGCCAACTGGGCCAGGATCGTCATCGACGTGGCGTTCTTCTGGGCGGCGGCCTTGTGCAACAGGGCAATGGCGACCTCGTCGTTCTTCTCCACCCCTCGCCCCGAAAGATACATCCGCGCCAATTCGGTCTGCGCCAACGCATAGCCCTGGTCGGCGGCGAGGCGGCTGTAGTGAGCGGCCTTGTCCCAATCCACCGCTGTCCCGACGCCCATCTCATAGACGATCGTACCCAGGGTAGCCTGCGCCAGCATCTGGCCGTGGTCGGCCGCATCGGTGAGATAGGCGATGGGCTGGCCCAGATCGGCGTTCGGTTCGGAACTATGCAGCCCAACCTGATAGTAGCCGTAGAGAGCCTCGCCGTAGACGTCGCCCTGGTCGGCGGCCTTCTTCAGCCAGTCCATCGCCCCAGAGGAGTCCGCCGGACCGCCGATACCGTCATGCAGCATATAGCCAAACTGCGACTCGCCGCCGGGATGACCCAGCCTGGCCGCCTCTCCAAACCAATGCCGCGCCTTGGCGTCGTCCCGCGGCGCGCCATCAAAGCCGGTGTAGAATATCCGGCCCAGGTTGAAGGCGGACAGGGCATTGCCGGCGTCGGCCTCCCGCGCCAGGCGCGCCGTCACGGCGGCTGGCGTCTCCTGCCTGTAGACGGTGAAATTGTAGGTCGCCACCACGCTTTGAGGTCCTCTGGGCGCCGCGTCATGAGACGCAAATCCGCCGCCCCCTCCACTTGATCCGCCGCTACCGCTTGAACTGGAGGCGCCGCTGCTCCCGCCGCCGTTGTGATTGCGGTCATAGTCAGCCTGGTTGCGCTGCAAGCTTTCGGCGTTGGCCCGATCGTTCGCGGCGGCGCTGGCGCGCATATCGGCCATCATCGCTTGGCGATTGGCTTCATCACTGGCGGCGTCGGCCCAGGCGGCGGAGGCGCCGGCCAGCAGGCCAATCGCCAGAACGCCAGCCAGACCGGTGCGGGTCGCATTCATCTTACGGGTCTCTCAACGTACACGAACAGGCGGCGATCGAGGCCGCGGAACGCTCTCTCTAAGTGACGGATTCGCGGGAGGAACGCCCAAAAGGGGGGTGGTCGCTGAATCGCCGCTTAGAACTCGCCGATTCGGTGAACGCTGGCCAGCTAACGCGCCACGGCCCCGCGCACGCGCAGCCGGCTGACGCCGTCGTCCGGGAAGATGTTCAGCCGCCACGCCCTGCAGGACTATCCGCTGGGCCGGATGCTGCGGCGGCCGCGTCCACCTTCTTCTGGAGACCCTTGATCGGAAAAGTCTGTCATGGCTGGATCCGGCCGAGACAGCCCGCACCGGCGGCCATCCCTTCAGCTTGACCGCAGCCTTCGACGGCGGCGAGTTGCGCCGGTTCTTGGACGAAACTACCCCTTCGATCACCAGTGACAGCGCCGCATACCCCTTTCCGAGGTCAGGATCCTCACCGAGATGTTCACCCCCACCCAACCCCGCCTGGTGATGTTCGGCGCCGGCCACATCGGCCAGGCCGTCGCCCGCGCCTTCGCCCCCCTGCCTTTCGACATCGACTGGCTGGCCAGCCGCGAGGACCTGCGCCCCGAAGCCGGCGGAACCCAGGCCGAGATCCTGTCCGAGGACGACCTGGAAGCCTGTATCGCCGCGGCGCCGGCGGACACCCTGTTCGCCATCTTCACCCACAGCCACCAGCTGGACTACCGCCTCGTCAAGGCCGTCCTGACGAAGGGTGATTTCGGCTATGTCGGGCTGATCGGCTCGCGCACCAAGCGCGCCCGCTTTGAAAGCCGGCTCAAGGACGACGGCTTCAGCGACGCCGACCTCGCGCGGCTGACCTGCCCCCTTGGCGTGCGAACCCTGAAAAGCAAGGCGCCCGCCGTGATCGCCATTTCCCTGGCCGCCGAACTTCTCGCCCTGACAGAGGACCAGACCGCGTGACGTTTGGGTGGGAGGCCGGGGCCACGACAGACGACCCATGACCAACTTCGCCGCCCACCCCGCCATCGTCGGCGCCCTGGCCGCCCCGCGGCCTCGGCCAGCGCATTTTCTGTTGATCGATAACCGCAAGCCGGCGCCTTGAGTGGCGTTGCGTCATCCCGCTAGGAACCTCCCGAGGGAGCTTCAAACGCCATGCAGTTGATCAGCGACACCGTCGAAGTCGGGGGTCCCAAGGGTCCGGCCCGCACGCCCATCTATCCGGCCAGCACCGTCGAGCTCTGGAACCCGGATAAGTTCCGCGAGGGTCCGCCCCTGGCCGAATTCGCCCGGTTGCGCGCCGAGGCGCCCGTGGCCTGGAACGCGGAACCGGGCGACCGCCCCGGCTTCTGGTCCATCGCCCGCTACGATGACGTGATGCGGGTCAACAGCGACTACGAGACCTTCTCCTCGCAAAAGGGTGGCATCCTGATGATGCACCAGCGCTCGGACATGCAGCTGGCCCGCGCCTCCCTCGACACCATGATCAACATGGACGCGCCCAACCACATGCAGTTGCGCCGCGAGCACATGCCCTATTTCACCCCGACCTATCTGCGCGGCCTCACCGACCGAGTGGAGGGTGAGGTCACCCGCCTGCTGGACGCCATGGCTCCCATGGGCCGATGCGACCTGGTGCCGCTGCTGTCGTCGCAACTGCCCCTGTTCACCCTCTGCGAAATTCTGGGCGTGCCGCAGGAGGACCGTGGCAAATTCCTCCACTGGATGCACTTCCTGGAGATGGCCAATTCCTTCGCCGCCGAACGGGCCGGGGTCACCGGCGGCGGGTTGGAAGGCGCGGCGGCGGACTTGCCGCCGGAGCTGAAAGCCTTCCTCGACGCCTTTACCGCCGCGATCACCGAGATGTTCGAATACGGCCGCGACATGCTGCACAAGCGCCGCAAGGACCCTCAGCCGGATCTGATGACCGCCATCGCCCTGGCTCAGGTGGAGGGCGAGTTCCTGTCCGACGAATACCTGGACGGCTCGTGGTTACTGATCGTCTTCGCCGGCAACGACACCACCCGCAACACCATCTCCGGCGCCATGGAGTTGCTGAGCCGCTTCCCTGGCGAAAAACAGAAACTCATTGCCCGCCCCGACCTGCTGCCGGGCGCGGTCAACGAGTTCATCCGTATGATCAGCCCGGTGATCTACATGCGCCGAACCGCCACCCGCGACGTCGAAATCGCCGGCCAGGGGATCGCCGAGGGCGAGAAGGTGATCATGTACTATGGCTCGGCGAACCGCGACGCCTCGGTCTTCGCCGACCCCGACACCCTGGACGTGCAGCGCGCCAATGCCGACAAGCACATCGCCTTTGGCTATGGTCCTCACACCTGCATCGGCAAGCGCGTAGCCCAGCTACAGCTGGAAGCGGTCTATCGGCAGATGCTGGCCCGCTTCCCGGACATCCAGCAGGCCGGCCCCAAGGACGTGGCCCCTAACAACTTCGTCTACGCCATCCGCGCCATGCCGGTGGAGTTCACGCCAAGACCCTGAGGCGACAAGACGGCTCTTCCTCGTTCCGTTACAGGGCCGGCTCCGAAATCAGGCCGACATCGCCCACGGCAATTCGTCGGCGACACGGCGTTGCGGTTCGGTCGCTGAAAAGCAGCGCCGGCCAATGCATGGCCGGCGCTGTCTTTGATTTAGCGCGCCGGCGCCTGGGCGGGCAAAGGCTCTAGGTCGAAGGTGATGGTAGTGATCTTGCCGTCCAGGGCGTCGATCACCCCGGCCGTGAGATCATTGCTCATATTGCCGCCCAGCACCGTTCCGCGATCCACCAGCAACCCGCAGCCGCGGGCCTTGTAGACCGAGGCGATCACCGGCTGGGCGTCGCCAGCGATACGACCCAGCGCCTTCTCTCGTGTCAGTTCGATCTGCCGCGAGCGCACATTGGCCTTTTGCTGCAGGGCGTTTGCCCGGGCCTGTAGCGCACCCTGCTTCTGCTGGAACTCGGACGGTTTCAGCGTCGCGCGCTCGGCCTGCAAAGCCCTGGCGTCGGCGTCGATCGGGCCGCGTTCGGCGGTGACTTCGTTCTGGGCCTGCTGGGCCAGCACCTGCAGGCGCGCGGTAGCCGCCTGGCCGACCTTGGCCCGAGTCAGAACCTCTTGCTGCGACAGCATGCAGAGGCCCGGGATAGCGACGCCGCCAAGGGCGCTGGCGGCCGGTTGCGCGCCTTGCGCGGAGGCGAGGGACGGCGGCAGCAGCCCCAGGACGAGGGCGGCACAGAGAACTCGGCGCATTCAGACAAACCTTTCGTTGCATTACGGCGCGTCGGCGTCAGCGGACGCCGCGATCCCCGCTTGGCTCCGCCTGAATAGGGAACCTTGAGGGTGAAATCATGGCGACACGCCGCGCGCCGGCGGCCAGGGCGTTCCCTTGGCGGGCAAATTAACGATCCGAGCGCCGGAGGCCAGCCGATTCGCAGAACATCGGATGACGAACGCCCTACCGGGGTAGAATTTATCTGCCGGTAAACTTCGCCGGCCGCTTTTCAATGAAGGCGGCCATGCCCTCCTTCTGGTCGTCGAAGGCGAACAGGGAGTGGAACAGGCGCCGCTCCAGCATCACCCCTTGAGACAGCGGCGTCTCATAGGCGGCGTTGACCATCTCCTTGGTCAGCTTGACGGTGTTAGGCGACAGGGCGGCGATCTTCTTGGCGGCGTCCAGGGCCGTGGTCAGCAGGTCGGCCAGGGGCACGACACGGCTCACCAGGGCGCAGCGCTCGGCCTCGGCAGCGTCCATCATCCGGGCGGTGAGGACCATATCCATGGCCTTGGACTTACCGATGAAGCGGGTCAGCCGCTGGGTGCCGCCGGCGCCCGGGGAGACGCCGAGGTTGATCTCCGGCTGGCCGAACTTGGCGTTCTCGGCAGCGATAATGAAGTCACACATCATCGCCAGCTCGCAGCCGCCGCCAAGCGCATAGCCGGCCACCGCGGCGATCACCGGCTTGCGGCATCGCGTCACCCGCTCCCAGTTACGGGTGATGAAGTCCTCGCCATAGACATCGGCGTAGGACTTGCTGGCCATTTCCTTGATGTCGGCACCGGCGGCGAAGGCCCGGTCGGACCCCGTCAGGACGATGCAGTTCACCGCCGCGTCCGCCTCCGCCACATCCAGCGCCGCCGTCAGCTCATCCATCAGCTGGCCGTTCAACGCATTCAGCGCTTCGGGCCGGTTCAGCCGGATCAGGGTCACCCCAGGCTCGGGCGTTTCGACGATCAGGGTCTCGTAGGCCATGGTGTGTCCTTTGCGTTCCGCAGAGCCGCTTAGAGGGGCGGGGGCGTATCGTCCAGAGACGTGTCAGCATGGCGACGCCGCCGCCTCGCCCGCACGCCGGGACTCGGCTAGCGTGATCGCCATGGACCGGCATATCGACTTCGAAGGCATCGAGAACTTCCGCGACTTCGGCGGCTACGGCACGGCTTGCGGGCGGGGCCTGAAGGCTGGCCAGCTGTTCCGTTCCGGCTACCACGCCCATGCCACCGACGCTGACCTGGCGCGCCTGTCGACCATGGGGCTGGCGGCGATCATCGACCTGCGCCGCCCGGAGGAGCGCCAGCGTGAGCCGGCGCGCCGCTGGCCTGGCTTCGACGCTCAGGTCGTGGAGAACGACATCGCCTCCGAACACCATGACTGGCTGGATGTGCTGAGGAATCTGGACGAGGTGACGCCCGGCTGGTTCTACGAGGACAATCTGAAAATGTACCGCGCCAGTCCGTTCGAGGCGCGCCACATTGATCTCTTCAGCCGCTATTTCCAGGTGCTGGTCGAAGGCGAGGGGCCGGTGGTGGTGCATTGCGCGGCGGGCAAGGATCGCACGGGCCTGTTGTGCGCGCTGACGCATCACCTGGCCGGCGTGCATCGCGACGACATGACCGCCGACTACCTGCTCACCAACGACGAGGCCCGGATCGCCCGAAAGATGGGCTTCCTCGGCCCGTGGATGGAGACCCAGGCCGGGGTCAAAACATCGCCGGAGGCCCTGCGCGCCGCGGTTTCCGTGCGTGAGGAATACCTGGACGCCGCCTTTGAAGTTATTGCGGCCAGGCACGGCTCGATCGACGAGTATCTGGCGCGGGCGTTGGGTGTCGACGGAGCGATGCGCGAGAGGATCAAGGCGCGGCTGCTGGGCTGACCACCCCCTGGTAGGTCTGGCTCATGGCTCAGGCCGCTGGCTAGGCGGCACGGGCTTCGGGGCGGCGAGGAATTGCCAAGGCGCGGCTCCGATCGACGGAATGTCCCCGTCGCCTTAGCCGCGCCCACGATGGCAAAATACTGAAATCGCTGCAGGAGTGATTTCCGGATTGCTGAAATCACTCCCGCGGGATGCTGTCGCTAGGCTCGTCGACCGGTGACGGCGTGATAGGCCAGCAGCACCACCACCGCGCCGATGACGGCGACGAAGATGCTGTAGAGGTTGATGCCGTTGGGGGCCGAGTGGCCGAAGAAGTTGAAGATGAACCCGCCGACAAAGGCGCCGACGACGCCCAGGACGATGTCCATGAGCAGGCCTTCGCCCCGCTTGTTGATCAGTTTACTGGCGATAAACCCGGCGATGAGGCCGACGACCAGCCACGCTAGAAAGGACATGAGACACCCTCCGCTCAAGGCGGAATTGTTCCGCCGCTGGCGAAGGAAAGCCTGAAATCTCCAGAGGTTCCGAACTGGCCCGCGACTAGGTCATATCGGCCTTCGACGCCTTCTCTCCCAACCCGTCATCTTCAGGCGGAAATCACGAGGATTGGGACGGAGCAAGTGCTTAGGGCAACCCAAGTGACGGTCAGATCCAAACGCTGACCCGGTGCAAAATCCCCAACAGCATCGGCGCCGTGTGAAGACGCTCCGCCTCTTGGGGATCGCGTTCGGTGGCGCTTAGGCGCAAGCGGCGTCGCCAGAGGGGGTCGCCAAGCCGGGATTCGGCAGCCGATGGCCCACCCGCCTCGGCGGTGCTAAGGGCTGGCATGGCCGACGCCGCGCTCCTTACACAGGCGAACCTGCTGCTGCGGGGTGGCGTCGCCCTGCTGCTGCTGGTGGTGGCGATCCTCCTCGCCCGGGATCATGGCCGGGTGGTGGCCGGAAAGCTGGGCGCGGCCTTCGCCCTGGGCGTGTCGGCCTACGCCATATGCTCCTGCGCGAGTATCCACGCTGGCCTCGGCCTTTGGGCGGCGCCGGTGCTGGCCCTCTCGGTCGGCAACAATCTGGTGTTCTGGCTCTTCGCGCGCAGCCTGTTCGACGACACCTTCACCCCTCGGCCGTGGCACGGCGCCCTCTGGCTGGCGTTCGCGGCCCTTGGCCTTGCCTTGGGTTTCGTGTTCGAGCCCGGCCACTCTCCCCTGGCGCGGCCGGTAGAGATCATCCTGACCCTGTCGCCCCTGGTCTTCGCCGTCCTTGCCGCCATCCAGACCGTCGCCTCTTGGCGGGCCGACCTGGTGGAGCGGCGCCGCCGCCTGCGGCTGTTCATCGTCGCGGCCTGCGCCGGCTACATAACCCTCAACACCCTGGCCAACATCCTGGGCGCGGCAGCGGCGGCGCCGTTGCTGGCCAACACGGTGCAGGCGTTCAGCCTGGCCGTCATCGCCGGAACCGTGGCCTGGTCGCTGCTGGGCGTGGCCGGCGGCGAGGCCTTGTTCCCGATCCCGGCTCCCAACCACGCCCCGCGTCCGCAAGCACCGGACGCCTCGCTGGACGGCGCCGACCTGGCCTTGGTCGCCGCCCTGGAGCGGACGATGACCTTTGACCGCCTCTATCGCCAGGAAGGTCTGACGATCGGCGGCCTGGCCCAGCGACAGGGCCTGCCCGAATACCGCCTGCGCCGGTTGATCAACCGGGGCCTGGGGCATCGCAACTTCAACGCCTTCCTCAACGCCTATCGTATCGACGAAGCGAAGGCCGCCCTGGCTGACTCCAGCCAGGCCCGGGTGCCGGTCCTGACCATCGCGCTGGACGCCGGGTTCAGTTCGCTGGGCCCCTTCAACCGCGCCTTCAAGGCAGAGACGGGCCAGACCCCCACGGCTTACAGACATCGGGCCCTGGTCCACCCAGCGGCCACGGCCGAAACCTTCAATCCGGCATCGGCTAGCCGAATTTCAAACTCGGCGTGAGGGCGCCGGCGCCAGACGGCATGGGCTGAGGGTCCCCGCGGATTTTCCGCGTCGCCCTGAAGAGATCCCCATGCCCTGCCTGCCCCGCCACCTGGCGACCCTTACCCTGATCGCCGCCGCCGCGCCGTCCCTTGCCGCCTGCGGCGGGATCGGCGACCTGGCGGGGGTGTCTTCCGGCTACGTCAGCCATCAGCTTTGTTCCGCCGCCTTCACCTCCGGCCTCGACCCTGAGGTCTATTATCGTGAAGCGCTCGCCCCGAGCCTGTCCGTCGCGGGCGGCCTGGCGCACCATCATGTCGACACCGCCGCCAGGACCGTCACCGCCGACCTGGCGGGCTTAGCCAGGCGCCGGGCGGTGTTCACCCCCGGCCTGGGGTGCCGCGTCGAACACCCCGGCGACGCCGCCCCCGTGGCCATCGCCCTGCCACCGCAGCCGCCCGCCCTGCTGCCACCCATCGCCGGCCCTGACCTGGTCACGCCCACGGACCCCGCCCTCAGCACCGCCCTGGACCACGCTTTCGGCGAGACACCGAGCGGCCCTCATCGCTTCACCAAGGCGGTAGTGGTGGTCCAGGACGGCAAGCTGATCGCCGAGCGCTATGCCCCGGGCTATGGCGTCGACACCCCCATACTTGGCTGGTCGATGACCAAGTCGGTGACCAACGCCCTGCTGGGAATCCTGGTCCGCGAGGGCAAGATCAGCATGCAGGGTCCGGCGCCGATCGCGGCCTGGTCCGACCCCAAGGACCCCCGCCACGCCATCAGCCTGGATAACCTCGAGCGGATGGCCAGCGGCCTGGATATCGGCCAGTCCATGACCCAGAACATCTCCACCGGCCTTGATCCAACCGCCCACATGGTTTTCGACACCAGCGACATGGCCGCCTACGCTGAGCGCGCGCGCCTGAAGAGCCCCCCAGGAACCGCCTGGACCTATACCAATGGCAATATCTTGCTGCTCTCCCGAGTCATCCGCGACCAGGTCGGCGGCGACGCCCCCTCGGTCTTGCGCTTCGCCCACCGCGAGCTGTTCGACAAGCTGGGCATGACCAAGGTCACCCTGGAGTTCGACGCCGCCGGCACGCCGATAGGCTCCAGCCACATGTGGGCCTCGGCCCGCGACTGGGCGCGCTTTGGCATGCTCTATCTGGACGACGGCGTGGTCGGCGGCGAGCGGATCCTGCCGGTCGGCTGGACGGACTATTCGGCGCGCATGACGCCCGGCAGCGAGACCTATGGCTACGGCGCCGGGTTCTGGACCAACCGGGGCGACGGCGATGGCGTGCGCAGGCGTGTCGGCGGCGGCATGCCCACCGATAGCTACTTCGCGCGCGGCAGCCAGGGCCAGTACACGATCATCATCCCGTCCAGGAAGCTGGTCATCGTCCGGATGGGCATGGCCTACACCCCTTACGACGACATGGACACGGTCGCGCGGTTGGTGCGGGAGGTGATCGCCGCGACGGGCGGCTAACCGCTTGCATCAATAGCCGTCCGTGTCCACGGCAAGTCGACGGGCAGACAGGGTTGGCGCGGGCTGGAGCGGGTCGATTGACGCTAAGACTCGCCAATTGGCTGAATGCGCGCCGCCCCTCGCCGGCTGTCCTCGATTTGGGTCCGTTGGAATTCCCCAAAAGCCGACTTCACCTCGGCCCCGATCTGGGCGAAATTCGCCCGCTAGGGTGTGGTCGCTGAAAGTGCGCGCGGTTTCGGCGGCCAGCACGCTCCGACCTTCCGACGTCGCCAGAGGTTCGCATGGCTCACGATCACGACGACTATCACGGCCACGATCATCACCACGACCATGATCACGACCACGGCCAGGACCCGCCCTCGGACATGACCCTAAGGGTCCGCGCGCTGGAGTCGCTGCTGGTTGAGAAGGGGATCGTCGATCCGGCGGCCCTGGACGCGATCATCGAGACCTATGAGCACAAGGTCGGTCCCCGCAACGGCGCCCGCGTGGTCGCCCGCGCCTGGACCGACCCGGCCTACAAGGCCCGCCTGCTTCAGGACGCCACCGCCGCCATCGCCGAGCTGGGCTATGGCGGACGACAGGGCGAACACATGGTGGTGGTGGAGAACACGCCGGACGTCCACAATATGGTCGTCTGCACCCTGTGCTCCTGTTACCCCTGGCCGGTGCTGGGCCTGCCGCCGGTCTGGTACAAGTCATCGCCCTATCGCTCCCGCGCCGTGATCGATCCGCGCGGCGTCCTGGCCGAATTCGGCCTGACCGTGGCTACGGAGACCGAGGTCCGGGTCTGGGATTCCACCGCCGAGGTCCGGTATCTGGTGCTGCCACAGCGACCGGCCGGGGCCGAAGGGCTCTCCGAAGACGCCCTGGCAGATCTTGTCTCCCGGGATTCCATGATCGGCGTGGCGCTGGCTCAGGCGCCCGGCGCATGAACGGCGTCCACGACATGGGCGGCATGCACGGCTTAGGCCCCATCGATCTGGAGGCTGACGAACCCCTGTTCCACGAGCCATGGGAGGCCCGCGCCCTGGCCTTGACCCTGGCCGCCGGCGCCTGGGGTCGCTGGAACATCGACGTCTCGCGCCATGAACGCGAACGCATCCCCGGACCCGACTATCTGCGGATGAGCTACTACGAAAAATGGATCACGGGGCTCGAAGTCCTGATGCTGCGAACGGGGTTGGTCACGCCGGAGGAAATGACCACGGGTCAGCCTCAGTCGGGCGTTGCCAAGGCCGCTCCGCCCCTGACCGCTGAGCGGGTGGCCGGATCCCTGGCCGCCGGCGGTCCGGCGGACCGGGAAGCGTCCGCCCCGGCCCGTTTCGCCACCGGCGACGCCGTCCGCGCCCGCAACCTCAATCCCGCCGGCCACACCCGCCTGCCCCGTTATATCCGGGGCCACGCCGGCGTGGTCACCCGCCATCACGGGACGCACGTTTTCCCGGACACTAACGCCCACGGCGGCGGCGAGCAGCCTCAGCCGCTCTACCAGGTCCGTTTTGAAGCGGCCGAACTCTGGGGCGACATCGCGCAGAGGAGCGCGGTCTATCTCGACCTGTGGGAGTCCTATCTTGAGCCCGCCTGACGCTACCACGATCGACCCCCGACGCTTCGAGGCCCTGCCACGCCTGCCGGTCGATGCCGAAGGTCCGGTGTTCGAGGAGCCTTGGCAGGCCCAGGCCTTCGCCATGGCCGTCCAGCTCCATGCTGCCGGCGCCTTCTCCTGGACCGACTGGGCCGCCGCCCTGTCCAGCGAACTGAAGGCCGCCGACGCCCGTGGAGAACCGGATGACGGAACCCACTACTACGAGCATTGGCTAGCGGCGCTGGAGCGGCTCTCCCTGGACCGTGGCCTCACTGAACCGGTCGCCCTGGCCGTCCGCAAGGACGCCTGGGCCGACGCCTACCGCCGCACCCCACACGGCAAGCCGGTCGAGCTCTACGCATCCGCGGCGACCGTGCGCGATATCACCGCGCCGTAGCCGTCTCGTGCAAGACGGTGTCGCGTCGGGCCGCCCTGGCGGTGGGGCAGGACTGACTGCCGTTGCCCGGCGCTTCCGCAACTTGGGCATCTTCAGGCTTCATATGGCCGAAGGTGGTTATTCAGAAATCCTCAGCCCAAGGCCCGGTCAGGCTTAGCCCGACCGGGCCTTGGCAGGGAAATTCGGAATAAAGACCCTAGGCGGCGGCGCGGCTCGACAGGCGACGCGCGTCGGCCAGCAGCATGTCCATGGCGACGCCTGGCTGGACGCCGTCTTCAAGGATGGACTTGCCGTTCAGCAAGTCGGTCAGGCGCTGGCGGGCGCGGCTGACGCGGCTCTTGATGGTGCCTTCAGCACAGCCACAGATCGCCGAGACTTCGTCATAAGGCAGCCCGGCCACCCCCACCAGGATCAGCGCCTCGCGCTGGTCCTCGGGAAGCTGCGCCAGGGCCCGGCGCACCTCGTCCAACTCCAGCCCGCCCATGGGGTTGGTCACCGCGATCAGAGTGCGCTCAGCGGTTTCCGGATCCAGGGAGGACTGGCGCCACGAGCGGCGCTTGTCGGAATAGAACTGGTTGCGGATGATGGTGAACACCCAGCTCTTCAGGCTGGTGTCGGGCTGATAGCTGGCGCGGCTTTTCCAAGCCTTGGCCAGAGCCTCTTGAACCAGATCATCCGCTTCGGTGGCGTTGCCGCAGAGTGAGCGGGCGAAGGCTCGCATGTGCGAGATCACGGGGGTCAGTTCGGCGCGGAAAGCCTCGTCTGCGGCAAGCTGGGCGTCCATGGTTCGACCTCATCATCAGCGGGCGTCTTAGCGCCTCTCAGGATGTTCAACGCGCTGGAGCCCGAGAAGCTGCACCGTTGATGCAAGAAAATCGTTGGACCAGGATTCTGCGGCCGTCCGTCGCAGGGCCTGCGGATTCACCATGTCTCAATGCGCTGGGTGCGAACACACCTATCAACCGGGGCCATAGCGTCCCGAGTCGCTGGGGGACTGAAGACTTGAACACTATCAAAGCCAAGGTGATGCTGGCCTGCGGGGCGGTATTCCTGGTCTGCGCCCTGATCGCCGGTGTGGGCGCCCTGACCGTGAGTCAGCTTAGCGGGCAGCTCAACGCCAGCCAGCGCTCGGCACAGCTGGTGCGCAACCACATGGCCGCCGACCAGTCCCACGACGCCATCAACGGGGATGTGAAATCGGCGTTGCTGGCCTCCGATCCAGCCGTCGGCGGCAATATCGACGCCATCAAGGCGGATCTGGACAAGGATTCGGCCCGCATCATCGAGAGCGTGCGCCTCTCCAAGACCCTGACCAGTGACTCTTCAATCCTGGCCACCCTCGGCGCCCTGGACGATCCGGTCGCCGCGTATGTCGCCGCCGCCAAGGACCTGGTGGGCAAGGCCGGCACGGACCGCGCCGGCGCGGCCGCCGCTCTTCCCGACTTTAACGCCAAGTTCAAATTCCTCGAAAAGGCCATGGAAGACGCCAGCCTGAAGATCGAGGCCGTCGACACCGCCGGCGCCAAACGCGGCGCGGCCTTGGCGCGGATCGCAAGCCTGGTGATGCTGGGCGCCCTGCTGGTGGCCGTGGTCGCGGCCGGCGCCCTGGTAGTGCTCAGCCGCCGCATCCTGGTGGAGCCCCTAGCCGCCCTGGCCCAGTCCATGACCCGCTTGGCCGCCGGCGACTCCACTTCGCAAATCGCCGGCGCGGCGCGCGCCGACGAGATCGGCGCCATGGCCCGCGCCACCGAGTCCTTCCGGCAGGACGCCCTGGCCAAGATCGAACGGGACGCCGAAGCCAAGGCCCAGGAGCTCCGCGCCCAGGCCGACCAGCGCGCGGCCGAAGCCCAGGTCCTGGCCCAGGAGCGCAGCGTCGTCGCCGGCTCCGTGGGCAAAGGCCTCACCGCCCTGGCCGCGGGCAATCTGACCTATCGCATGTCCGACGAGATCCCGGGCGAGTACCGCCAGCTGCGTGACGATTTCAACAGCGCCATCGCCCAGCTCGAAAACACCATTCAGATCATCCACGGCAACGCCAACGGCATTGGCGCGGGCGCCGACGAGATCGCCATGGCCTCCGACGACCTGTCCCGCCGCACCGAACAACAGGCCGCCAGCCTGGAAGAAACCGCCGCCGCCCTCGACCAGATCACCGCCACGGTGAAACAGACCGCCCACAACAGCCGCCAGGCCAACGACGCCGTCGGCGCCGCCAAGGCCGACGCCGTGCGCTCCGGGGAGGTGGTTTCCGGCGCCGTGTCAGCCATGGGCGAGATCGAAAAGTCGTCGCAACAGATCACCCAGATTATCGGCGTCATCGACGAGATCGCCTTCCAGACCAACCTGCTGGCCCTGAACGCCGGGGTCGAGGCCGCCCGCGCCGGCGACGCCGGCCGCGGTTTTGCCGTGGTCGCCTCCGAAGTGCGCTCCCTGGCGCAGCGCTCGGCCGAGGCCGCCAAGGAGATCAAGGCCTTGATCTCCGCCTCCTCAAGGCAGGTGAGTCAGGGCGTTGAGTTGGTCGGCGAGACCGGCAAGGCTCTGCAGTCCATTGTCACCCGAGTGGCTGAAATCGACACCCTGGTCTCCCAGATCGCTTCCTCCGCCGCCGAGCAGGCCACCGGCCTTTCCCAGGTGAACAGTGCCGTCAACCAGATGGACCAGGTGGTTCAGCAGAACGCCGCCATGGTGGAGGAATCCACCGCCGCCTCCCATTCCCTCAAGAGCGACACCGGCGAACTCACCCGCCTCATCGCCCGTTTCCAGGTCGGCGGCGCTCCGCCGTCGGCCGTGGTCAACCCGGTTCAGCGCCGCGAAGCCGTGGCTCATTCAGCGCCCAAGAAGCGCGTCGCCGGTGGCGGCAGCGTCGACGGCTGGGAGGAATTCTAAGCATGACCGCACCGTCCCGTCCTCTGCCGCTCACCGGCGCTGAGCTTGTCACCGTCTCCATCGGCGGCCAGCAGTTCGCCATCGATATTATGTCAGTGCGCGAAATCCGCGGCTGGTCACGGTCCACCCCCTTGCCCAACGCCCCGGCCCACTTCCTGGGCATGATCAACCTGCGAGGCACGATCCTGCCGGTGGTGGACCTTCGCGCGCGCCTGGGCCTTGGCCTCAGCGAAGTCGGCCGCGCGTCAGTTGTCATCGTGGTCCAGATCGGGCCGCGCCAAGTGGGCCTGCTTGTGGACGCGGTCTGCGACATCCTGCGTGTCATGGACGGCATGATCCAGTCACCGCCGGATTTGGGCGACGGACGCCCGCACGAATTCGTCCACGGGGTCATGACCATGGACGATGCCGTGGTCAGTCTTCTGTACCTGGACAACATCGCTCCGGCGGCGAACGAGGAGGCGGTGGCGGCCTGATCGGCGCGCTTGGAGCATGACAGATTCAAGTGGTTACCGGTTGAAGCGCCGGTCATGCTCTAAATGCATGTAGGTAGAGCCTTTTCATCCCGTTCAGGTGAACCGGAAAGGCTCTAGACGGCGGGGCAGTCCACGCCGCCGGCCGCGCAGACCCGAATCCGGTCTCCGACGTTCAGCCCCCAGTCGGTTTTTTGATCATAGAAGGCGCATCCCACTTCCCGGCCGGACAGATCCCGCGAAATGCGCGCCACCTTGGCGTCCAGCACGTGGCCGGCGACGTCCACCCACTCGATGCGCACACCGCTCAGGGTTCCAGGAGTCACCGTCGACGTACGGCAGATCGAGCCGTGCACGCGCACGACCCCGTCCACCGTCATGACGCTGGGTGTCGAGAAGGTTCGCCCGCCGGCGGCTGAGGCCAGCGCCGCCGTCGTCGCTGACGCCGTGAGCATCGCGGCCAGGCCGAACGCACGCCAAGGAAGAATGACCATCATGATATCCCGTTGTGAGACCATGTCAGGCTTCGAGGCAATCGTCGGGCCGCGGAAGGCGTGGGTCAAGGGCGTCGTCCGGTCGTTAGCGCCCACAAGACAGCGCCGGCATCCGCCTGCGACATGAAGGCGCCTCCGGTGATCAGTCGAAATTAAGAACTAAGCCTAATAGTCCGTTGAAACTGAAGAATAGAATCGAATCATGCGTCGCGCCACGAAATCTATGCTGATGGCGCTTGCCGCCGCCGGAACGTTCGCCGGGGCGGCGCGAGCCGAAGAGCCCAAGGCCGTGAGCGTCTCCATGGTCTACAAGTTGGACGTCATGGGCGTGGCGGCCGGTGGGGTGCAGCGGCGCGCCGTGGCCCTCGACAACCTCAGCATCAACGCCGACGCCGATCTAGACGCCCTGCTGCACTGGCACGGCGCCAGCGCCCACGTCAGTTTCCTGGCCAACCAGGGCGGCCAGCCAGGAACCCTGGCCGGTTCGCTGCAGGGCATCAACAACATCGAGGTCGTCCACCACCGGGCCAAGCTCTACGAGGCCTGGCTGGACCAGTCCCTGGCCGGCGGCGCCGTGGACGTCCGCGCCGGCCTCTATGACACCAACAGTGAGTTCAACGTCACCGACTCGGCCGGGATTTTCCTGACGCCCACGTTCGGCATCTCTACGGAGATCGCCGCCACAGGCCCCAATGGTCCCTCAATCTTCCCGTCCCCGGCCCTGGCCTTGCGGGTGAATTTCCAACCGCGAACCGATGTTTACATCAAGGTCGCGGCCATCAACGCCCACGCTGGAACCCTCGGCGATCCCGGCGGCGTCGACACCAGCTTCTCCGACGGCTTGATCATGTGGGGCGAAACCGGCTGGACGGGCCGTGGCAAAATTGCCGTGGGGATTTGGGGTTACACCAAGCGCCAACCGGACGTCCGCGACACCCTGCCCTCGGGAGAGCCGCGGCCCAGTCGCTCCCACGGCGCCTACCTGACAATCGACGAGCCGCTTCTCAGGGTCTCGGACAAGGCCCCCCAGGTCTCCGCCTTCGTCCGTTTCGGCGTCTCGGACGGCGACACCACGCCCTACCGCGCCGCCGGGTCGGCGGGTTTGACGGCCAGCCACCTTGTTCCCGGCCGTCCTGACGGGGTGCTGGCCCTGGGCTTCAGCTGGGGCACGCTGTCCGCCAAGTATCGGGCCAACAGCGCCGACGCCGGCGCGCCGCTGGACACCGCTGAAATCGCTATCGAGCTCACCTACGCCGACAAGCTTGGCGCCCACCTTACCCTGCAGCCGGACCTACAATACATTCATCGCCCGTCCGGCGATCCCACCATCAAGGACGCGTTGGTGCTGGGCCTGCGCACCGCCGTCAGCTTCTAGGGGTCATTCGGGGCGCTGATCGCCGCCACGAATTCACCCTTGCCCGCCGTGTACCGCGCCCGGTCTACCCCCGCGCGGTGGGCAGCACCGGGCTTTCGCCCCACTGATCGGGATCATGGCCGAATATCATCACTGTTTCCGGCTCCATCAGGCCCAGCAAACTATCCAGGGATCGGTTCATGGCCCCCGCGTCGGCGAAGGCCGGGAAGGTGCGGCTGCGCACCACGTCGCAGAAATAGCAGGCGTCGGCCGTCAGGATGTGGTCGCCGCCTTCACGCCGCACCCGCAGCGACTGGTGCCCTGGGGTATGGCCGTAGCTGGGCAGGCAGGTCACCGACCCGTCGCCGAACAGATCATGCTCCCCGTCGATGGTCTTCACCGCGTGACCCAGATCGAAATAGGCCTTGGGCAGACCGTAGCGCGCCGCCAGATCGTCGTCGAACCCGGCCTCCCATTCGCGCTTCTGCACCACCACCGTGGCGTTGGGAAACTGGTGTAGTCCGCCAGCGTGGTCGAAATGCAGGTGCGAGAGCACCACGAAGGCAACCTTGGCCGGGTCGAAATCCAGCGCCTGCATCAGCGCCGTCGGCGTGGCTTCCGGCGTCAGCTCAACGTTCATGCCCTGCGAGGCCAGGCGGAGCCGATAGCGCTCCTGGGGATCCAACATCCCCTCATGCAGGCCACAGTCGAACAGGGTCAGGCCCTTGGGATGGTCGATGACGTAGAAGGGCATCGGCGCCCTCACCCGGTCCTGCGCGCCGCCGGCCAGGCCCATCCCCGCGGCGGAACTGTCCAGATGGCCGCATACGCAGCCGAACAGCTTCAGAGTCATGGCTGTCTCCTGTCATCAAGGCACGTTCTTTGGGCGACGAGCCGCGTCCTTGTCCAGGCGCCCTGGACTTGGCGCAAACGCATCATTGGGTGAATTCTACCTTAAGCTCGCCGCCTTGTGGCGCTTCCGCTCTCGACTTCGCCTGTTCGCTGTGCATTTGACGCATTCGAGCGTGGCTTGAAGGTCGGGGCCTCTCGGCCACGCGGACGAACACGGCTATCTGGCAGCCTGTTCGGTTGGTGGACGGTCCATTCTTGGGGGCGTGGATGAGTTCGTATGCTGAGGATCAACAGGCGCTCGCGTCGGAGGCGCCGTTTGGCGTCCTGCGCCGCGCCGCCGGCTGGGTGTCCAGGCTAGGCGGCGGCAAGATGCCGGCCTTGCTGCGGTACGGCGCGCTGGGCCTGCTGATCCTGTTCCTGGCGAACGTCGACTGGACCAAGTCGATTCACATCCTGAAGCGCCAGCCGTTCGCCATCGACTACCTGCCCCTGTGGACGGCCGGCCGCATGGCCCTGACCCATCCGCGACATCTGTACGACTTCGCCGCCATCACCGACGGCCAGCGTTGGCTGATCGGCGCGCTTAACCGCGAGCGGCCCTGGATCTACCCGCCCAGCGCCCTGCTCATTTTTTCCCCGCTCAGCCTGGCCCCGTTCTGGATCAGCACCGTCGCCTGGGTTGGCGGGACCATCGTCGCTCAGCTCACCGGGGCGCTAAAATTCATCACCCGTGATCGCATCCTAGCGGTAGCCCTGCTGGTCGCCTTGCCCGCCTCGTCCCTGACCGTGGTCGCCGCCCAGACCACCTTCCTCACCGCCGTCGCCGTGGCCCTGGCCGTACTGATGCTGGACCGCCGGCCTATCGTGGCCGGGATTCTCCTGGGCGCCGCCGCCTCCATGAAGCCCTCGGCGATGGTCGCCCTGCCCCTGGCCCTGATCGCGGCGCGCGCTTATCGCCCGCTGATGGTCGCCGCCATCACCGGGGCGGCTCTGACCCTGGCCTCCGCCATCTGGCTTGGCCCCCAAGCCTGGATCGACTGGCTGGAGGCCCTGCCGCGCTTCGAGCGCGTGGTGCTGTTCGACCCCGCCTTCCTGCCCAGCCTGATCACCCCCACCAGCGCCGGCATCACCAACCATCTGCATCCGACGGCGCTTCTGGCCCTGCGCGCGATCTTCGTCGCCATCGGCGCCGCCTTGGTCTGGCTGACCTGGCGACGGCGGACGGACCCGGCCTTCCGCGTCATTGCCCTGATGGCCGCCGGCTTGTTCGCCTCGCCCTACGCCATGCGCTATGACGCGGCGCTTTTTGCTATTCCCGCCGTGGCCCTGATCTGCCGCTCGACGTCCTGGCGCGGAAGCCTTTTCGCCGGCGCCGCCTTCGGCCTGCTGTGCTATTCGATCCAGCCCTACGCAGGGCCCTATGCGATGGTCGGCTTCGTGGTCGTTGTCGCCGTGATGACCCTGTTCAGCCCCGAACGCGCCCGCGCCCGCCTGGCCCTGGCCTCGGCCAACAAGGGTCCGCTCTGGGATCCCGTCGCCGCCAACGCCGAGGGTGAGCGGGCGGCGGCCTGAGATCGACGGCGCTTTACCGCTCGGGTAACGGGTCCGCCAAGCAGGAGCCCGCCATGGACCCGATCAACCAGCCGATCCGCCTGCCGGGGTCCCTGACCGATGGCGTCATCCTCCTGGACGATCACCGGGTTGAGGACGCCGAGGCGCATCTGGCGGGCGAGGACGACGAGATGATGCGCCGCTTCGACTCGGTCCAACGCGCCACCTTAGAGCATACCCGGGGCGTCATGCGGCGCTGGAGCGACGCCCGCGTCGCTGGCGGCCCGAACTTCGTCTATGCCCTGCGCCAGCTACCAGGATCACCGGTCGGCGCGCTAATGGGCGGTTGCGAGATCAGGCTGCTGGCGCCGAGCCGCGCCAACGTCTCCTACTGGATCTATCCGCCGTTCCGAAGGGGCGGCCACGCCACCCGCGCCCTGGTCCTGTTAGGCGAAGCGGCCGCCTTGATCCCCGGCCTTGAACAGCTCGAAGCCCATATCGACCCGGACAATATCGCATCCCGCCGGGTGGCGGAGAAGGCCGGTTTCGTCGAGTCCGGGACGGTGGAGGACGAGTCCTGGGCGGGCGAGCGCTCCATCCGCCTACTCTACGCCCAGCCGATCGAGCGGGCGACCTGAGATCAGCGCCCCGCCTTCCCGGCCTTGCGTAGCACCACCACGAAGGTTCCCAGTCCTGTCCGCCCGTCCCTCCGCCTCATCGCCGGAACCCACAGGCTGGAAACATGGCCGTCCAGGTAGAGGGCGTCCGGGCAGCCTAGGCCGTCGCGCAGGAACCGCCCCAGGCGGCCGAAGGACACCGGCGCGTCGCTGATCACGAACAGCGCTTGACGCCCCTTTACGCCCACAGCGTCGCGCACCGTCAGCGCGGTTCCGTTGGCGGCGATCGCCGGATGCAGCGCACCGCCGCTCACCAAGAGCGGTCCCGACTGGGTGGCCCAGACCGCGGCGGGCGACTGGGCGGCGAAGGCCTGGGTCTCCTCTACGTGCGGCGCCCCGGCCGTGTCGGTCCAGAACACCCCGCCCGGCTTCAAATAGAAATTGCCCTCGCCGGAGCCCAGATCGAGGGGTCGCACGGTGCGCCCGCCCTGCACGAACAGCCCCAGCGGCGCCTGGGCGGGATCATACATTCCCCCGTTCAAGGCAAAGGCCACGCGCCGGGCGTCCTTGCCCAGCGAGGCCTGCAACCCCGCGAGATTGTCGAGCGGACCCGTCGGCCCCCGCGCCGCCAAGCGCAGCTGGTCCCGCGCCGGGTCGTAACGGCAGACCGTGAAGCCCGAACCTTCGAAGATCATCGCGCGGCAAGGTGGGACGGCCAACGGTGCGCGGGCGGCGGCGCAGAGGCTCAAGGCCAGGACGGCCATCAATTGCGACTTCGCCATACCACCCCCCGCAATCAACCTCTGACCATCGCGCATATCCAATGTCGGAATGTCCAGAACCCTTGCGTCCTGAGGGACGGCCCCTCGACCCGGAGCGGCCTTACAGGAGCTCTGCCATGCAATATCTTCTGATCACCCATGTCGACGAGACTGGCTGGCCCCAGCTGACACCCACCCAGCAGGAACAGGGCCTAGCCGCCTATGCCGCCTTCAGCGAGGCCCTCGTCGCCGAGGGCGCCATGCTCGCCGCCGGCCGCCTGGCGCCCAGCGTCGGCGGCCGCGTCGTGCGGGTGAAGGACGGCCGCCGCCAGGTGCTGGACGGCCCCTTCGCGGAAACCAAGGAGGTCCTGGCCGGCTACTTCCTGATCGAGGCTCCGGACCTGGACGCCGCCACGGATTGGGCCGCCCGCTGTCCCGCCTCCGGCCACGGCGCGGTAGAAGTCCGCGCCCTCTGGACCAACTGAGCCTGATACCGGGAACCGCGCCATAACCGTCCAAGCACGGACCCGCGCCGTGGGCGGCTTCACCCCTATGCTTCGCTCCATGTTGCATTGCCGGAGCCAGGTCGCTGACGCGATCACGGCCGCGCGACCCCGTCACCCGACCTGGGGGAAGCAGGCGCTGTTCAACGGGCGCCCAACCCGGTGAAATGTTCAGCGCGGCCACGCCGGCGTTGCGATCGCGCGGCCCCCGCCCAGACTTCCCTCCATCCTTGTCAAGCGGCGCGCCAAGCTCCCGCCACCGCGCCTCGGATGGAGAAATCTTCCATGCCCAACAACGACACCGAACTCGACGAGCGTACCGAGGCCGGCCTGATGGGCCGCCGCTTGTTCCTGCGCGCCGTCGCCCTTTGCTAGGCTTGGGTATCGGAGTTTCAGAGGCGGTTGCCGAACCGACGGCCACCAACTGGATTTGGGCCTTGGATCCACGTCGCCCGCCTGTCCTCGGTGATGGGCGATGGTCCCCCGGACCGTGCGCAGCGCTCAAGGCGCTGGTGGCGCCCCCGCCTTAGGCCGCCGCCCGAACGGCCACGCGGTCACACCGCCAGCGAACAGGGCCGCCCAAACCAGCACCGGCTGCATCGCCAAGCGAGGGCCGTGGTACCACCAGCTGCTGGGCAGGCCCTGTGCGGCCACGTGGCCAAAGGCATGGTTCAGATTGGCTGGAAAGACGCATACCGCATACAGCGCCAACATCACGCCGCTCAACCGCCGTGAAATCCGCGGCCAGAGCCCGATCGCCCCCAGAATCTCGCAAACCCCGGTGACGGCGATCACCTGCGCCGGCCAGGGAACCCAGCCGGGGGTGATGGCCAGGAACGGCTGGGGATGGGTCAGGTGGGCATAACCGGCCAGGGCGTAAAACAAGCTCATCACCACCCGTACGCAGAGCGCGCCGATCTCCACGCGCCGCCCGGGCCCGAACGTCAGGGGCATGCTCACGCCGGTCTGGCCCAGGGGATCACCGATCGCATCATCCTTACCGCCTCGCCCCGCGGATCGCTCTGCTCGCAACGCCATAGCCGTTCGGCCAGGCTCGCCCGTTGTTCGGCGCCAAGATTGTCCCAGCCCAGGCCTGGCGACAGGACAACGTCATAGCGCCAATGCCGCGGCCTCAACAGATAGCCCAATGCCGACAGCCGTCCCTGCGCATAGTCCAGCACATGCTGCAATTCATGCTGCAGGGTGGCCATCGCCGGGTCCCCGGCAAAGTCCGTCTTCGCGCCCCGCCACCAAATCGTCCGCCCAACGGCCATGACCGGAACCGCGCCGCGCCAGAGGGCCGCGACCCGAGCTCCCAAATGCGCCCGCGCCTCGATCCGGGGCGACACGCCGGCCCGCGCCAGGGCGTCGGCCAGGCCAGGACTCAAGCCGTCCCATTCCGCCGGTGTCAGCGTTCGCCCCGTCACGTCATCGTCTCCCGGGGCCAGCGGCGCGGACCTCTCCGCCCCCTTAGGTACACCGAACGCCTTGTGCACACGACACCCACCCTGCGTTCCGACCTGACTTACGGCTAGTGAAACGCCGTCAGGTCGAAGGACTCCTCCAGGAATCTTCGACGCCATTCCTCAGTCAGGGTGTCCCTCTGGATGCGGGGCGCGGCCTGACCCATGTCCACCGTGATCTCCCCGCTCAGGCCCACCAGGGCGGCGATGGCGGCCACCGCCTGCAGCGGCTGCGCCACCACATCCTCATAGACCAGCCGCAGGGGCGTCAGGCCGTTGCGGGCGAAGTAGAAGTCCCAGCGGGTGGTGTTGCGCAGCAGCTCCACCAGGCAATAGTTGATCGCGTCCCGATCATAGGTCGCCTCACCGTTCGCGGGCCGCGCGGCGCCCCACTGGCCCGTCTGCCGGGCGCGGGCGTGCGACAGCGCCTGGCCCAGCACGTCGCGCCGCTGCAGATAGACGAAGGACAGGTTCGGCAGCCTGGCCGCCCAGCGCGAGGCCAGGACCAGGTCGAAATGGGCGGCGAAGACCTTCACGCCATAGACGCCATTGGGGGTGGTCCCCATTCGCAGCATCCTCTGGAACTGTTGCTCCGGATCGGCGGGATCGCCCTCGATGTTCAGGAGGAAGGGTGACGTGAGGTTGAAGTATTCCCGCGGCTGGCCCAGGCAGCCGGTGCTCCGCAGCAGCGCCATCAGATAGCTGCTGCCGCTGCGCGGCTCCCCGCAGACCGCATAGCCCCGCCGCGCCGTCCCCTCTTCCATCGCCCGCCCCCGAGCCCGGCCCCCCAAATCACGCCGTGCGCGCACCTTAAGGGTAATCGCCGGATCAGGAAGCGCCTACCGGTCCGCGCGGCGCCGATCTGCTGTGCATTGCCGCCCCTCACCGCACGATCATCCAATAGCCAGCCCTCGCCTCCGGCCAAGCGCCGCCGACGGCTGACTCCCGCGCCCGCCCGCTGTAGGCTCCCCAAAAGCCCTGGCGCGCTACGGGCGTCGCCGGTGGTTCCGCGTAACGGGAGGCGGCGATGGCGACCCTGAATGTGAACGGTCAGGTCCAGATGGTGGACGCGCCGCCGGACATGCCGCTGCTGTGGGTGCTGCGCGATCTGCTGAAGCTCACCGGCACAAAGTTCGGCTGTGGCATAGCCCAGTGCGGGGCCTGTACGGTGCATGTGGACGGCTCTCCCATCCGTTCCTGCCTGATGCCGGTCAGCGCCGTGGAGGGCAAGGCGATCACAACCATCGAGGCGATCGGCAATACCGCCGCCGGGGCCAAGGTGCAGCAAGCCTGGCTCGACCTGGAGGTGATCCAGTGCGGCTACTGCCAGTCGGGCCAGATCATGTCCGCCGCCGCCCTGCTGGCAGGCACGCCCAATCCGGACGACGCCGACATCAACGCCGCCATGGCTGGAAACATCTGCCGGTGCGGCACCTATGTGCGGATCCGGCAGGCGATCAAACACGCCGCCAAGCTGGGCCTGACCCCAGCGCCCGTCACGGCCGCGCAACCGGCCCCGAAGGCTTGAGGGAGAGATCCGACCATGGCCCCCTTTGATAAGCCGGCTTCCGACGAGGCCGTTCCCGGCGCCCCCAACCCTGACACCCCATCAAACCCCTCGCGCCGCGCCCTGCTGCAGGTCGGGGCGGCCGTGGGCGGCGGCCTGCTGGTCGGCTTCTTCGCCCCCGTGGGCAAGGCCGCCGGTCCCGGGGCGGGATTTTCGCCCAACGCCTTCATCCGCATCGACGCCGCCGGCAAGGTCACCCTGACCATGCCCCAGGTGGAGATGGGCCAGGGGGTCTACACCTCGATCTCCATGATCCTGGCCGAAGAGCTGGACGCCGACTGGGCCCAGGTAGCTTTTGAGCACGCCCCACCCAATGACGCCCTCTACGCCAACCCGATCTTCGGCCTGCAGGTCACCGGCAACTCCAACTCCATCCGCGCCTTCTGGACCCCACTACGCAAGGCCGGGGCCGCCGCCCGCGCTATGCTGGTGACCGCCGCCGCCTCGGGCTGGGGCGTCGATCCGGCGTCCTGCCGCACCGAAGCCAGCCAGGTGATCCACGACGCCAGCGGTCGCAGGATCGCCTACGGCGCCCTCACCAGCCGCGCCACGGGCCTGACCCCGCCAACCGACCCGCCGCTGAAAAGCCCTGCAGCGTTCCGCCTGATCGGCAAGCCCCTGAAGCGGCTGGACACCCCGGCCAAGGTTAACGGCCAGGCCAAGTACGGCATCGACGCCCTGCCCGACGGGGTAAAGTTCGCCGCCCTGGCCCATTGCCCCGTGTTCGGCGGCAAGGTCGCCCACGTGGACGACAGTCAGGCCATGGCCGTCAGCGGCGTGCGCCAGGTGTTGGTGATGGACGATCTGGTCGCCGTGGTAGGCGACCACACCTGGGCCGCGCGCCAGGGCCTGGCGGCGCTGAACATCACCTGGGACGAGGGCGCCAACGCCGGCGTCAACACCGCCCAGGTCATGCAACGCCTGCGGGCCGCGTCCAGCCGGCCAGGGGTGGTGGGCAAGTCGGCCGGCGATATCGACAAGGCCCTGGCCAGCGATGTCGTCGAGGCGACCTATGAGGTTCCCTTCCTGGCGCACGCCACCATGGAGCCGATGAACTGCACCGTCCACCTCACCCCGTCCTCGTGCGAAATCTGGGTCGGCATCCAGGTGATGACCCGGGCGCAGAAGACCGCAGCCGACCTTACCGGCCTGCCGCTAGACAAGGTCATCGTGCACAATCACCTGATCGGCGGCGGGTTCGGGCGGCGGCTGGAACACGACATGGTCACCTCGGCGGTGCGGATCGCCCAGAAGGTGGACGGTCCGGTCAAGGTGATCTGGAGCCGCGAAGAGGACATCCAGCACGACGTCTATCGCCCCGCCTGGCACGACCGTTTCAGCGCCCACCTGAAGGACGGCAAGATCGACGGCTGGAAACACATCATCACCGGCTCCTCGGTCCTGGCCCGCTGGCTGCCGCCGGCCTTTGTGGATGGCAAGGATTTCGACGCCTGGGACAGCGCCGCCGACCTGCCCTACGACATCCCCAACCTGCACGTCGCCTTCGTGCGCGAGGAGCCGCCGGGGGTGCCCACCGGCTTCTGGCGCGGGGTGGGGCCAGCGCACAACGTCTTCGTCATCGAGAGCTTCATCGACGAGCTGGCGCACAAGGCCGGCAAGGACCCCTTGGACTTCCGACTGTCCATGCTGGACAAGTCGCCGCGACTGGCCGCGGCGCTAAGACTAGCCGCCGACAAGGCCGGCTGGGGAACGCCGCTGCCGCCCAATTGCGGGCGCGGCATCGCCATCCAGCCCGCCTTCACCAGCTGGATCGCCACCGTGGCGGAGGTAGAGGTGGATCATGAGGGCGCGGTCAAGCTGCGCCGCATTGTCTGCGCCGTGGACACCGGCATCGCGGTCAATCCGGATACTGTCGTCGCCCAGCTGCAGGGGGGCATCATCTTCGGCCTTACCGCCGCCCTCTATGGCGAGATCACCGTCGAGGGGGGCCGGGTGCAGCAGAGCAATTTCCACGACTACCGCATGCTGCGCATGGACGAGACCCCGCCCATCGACATCTTCATCATCCCCAGCGGCGAGGCCCCCGGCGGCATTGGCGAGGCTGGAACGGTGGCCGCCATGCCAGCGCTGGCAAACGCCATCTACGCCGCCACCGGCAAGCGGTTGCGCCGCCTGCCCATTGACCGTGACGTCCTGGCCGGGAGGAAGCAGGCATGAGCATCCGCCGCATCCTGCTGATCGTCGTCGGCATCATTGCCGCGGTCGGCGTGGGCCTGTTCGCCTGGATCGTCTCGGGCCCCAAGCCCATGGACTTCGCCGGCGGCCAGACCGTCGAGCTGGCGGCCTACAAGGGGCCTTCGCCCACGGGCGCGCCCGCCGACTTCGCGTCCGCCGATCCGGTCGCGCGCGGGCAGTATCTGGCCCGCGCCGCCGACTGCCAGGCCTGCCATACGGCCAAGGGTGGCGTCCCCTTCGCCGGGGGCCTGGCCTTCAACCTGCCCTTCGGCACGATCTGGTCGCCCAACATCACCGCCGACAAGGACACCGGCATCGGCAATTGGACGGACGCCCAGTTCCTGGGCGCGCTGCACAAGGGCGTGGATGACGAGGGCAAGCCCCTCTATCCGGCCATGCCTTACGCCGCCTACGCCTATATGACCGACGCCGACGCCCTGGCCATCAAGGCCTATATCTTCAGCCTGGCCCCGGTGAAGAAGGAGAACAAGGGCAACACCCTCTCCTTCCCCTTCAACCAGCGTTGGGCCATGGCGATCTGGGCGAGGCTGTTCGACGCGGACGAGCGCTTCGCCCCGCGCCCCGACCGCAGCCCCGAATGGAACCGCGGCGCTTATCTGGCCGAGGCCATGGCCCACTGCGGCGACTGTCACACCCCACGCAGCCTGGCCCAGGCTCTGGACAACCGTCAGAAATACGCCGGCGCGGTGTCGGCCGGCTGGAAGGCGTACAACATCACCGGCCATCGTCTCTCCGGCGTCGGCGCCTGGAGCGACGCGGAGCTGGGCCAGTACCTCGCGGTGGGCCACGCCGATGGCCGCGGCACGGCCGCCGGCCCCATGGCCGAGGCGGTGGACCTAAGCCTCAGCCACCTGACGCCGTCAGACATCAAGGCCTTGGTGGCCTACGTCCGCTCGGCGCCAGCCATCGCCAGCGACGACCAGCCTGCCCCGGCGCTTCAGCCGGCCCCCGCCTCGCCCAAGTTAGGGCTCGCGGATGCCGACCATCCCAAGGGTAAGCAGATCTTCGAGGGCGCCTGCGCCAGCTGTCATGGCTGGTCCGGTCAGGGCTCGCTGAACCCCTGGGCCACCCTCACAGGCGTGCGGGCCGTGAACGATCCCACCGCCACCAACGTCGCCCAGATCGTGATCTCCGGCGCCAATCGGCGCACGGCCACAGGCAACAGCTTCATGCCCGCCTTTGGTCACGCCTACACCGATGACGAGATCGCGGCGGTGACCAACTACGTCACCGCCCGGTTCGGCGCCAAGGGTTCCAGCGTAACGCCCAAGCAGGTGGCGGCGCTGAGGAAGGCGGCGAGTTGAACCCATGCGCATTCCCTTCGCCAAGATCGCGCGGGCCAACGCCATCGTCACGGACGTGGCGTCGAATGACGTCACGCCTCTTAGCAGCGGTGCGCCGGTGGGGGTCTAGGCTCCGCCCTAACCCGCCGTCTCCGGCTTCAACGTGTCGCGTAGGTGGCGCTTGAGGAACTTGCCGCTGGCGTTGCGCGGGATGCTCTCGTTCAGGAACCAGACGTAGCGGGGGATCTTGTGCTTGGCGATGCGGGAGGCGCAGTGCGCGCGCACCGCGTCCGCATCCACCGCGTGGCCGTCGCGCAGGACCACGGCGACCCCCACTTCCTCGCCCAGCCGCGTGTCTGGCACGCCGAAGACGCAGCATTCGGCGATGCCTGGATGGTGGTGGATGGTGGCCTCGACCTCGGCGCAATAGACGTTCTCACCGCCCCGCAGGACCATGTCCTTCTTGCGGTCGACGATGAAGATGAAGCCGTCTTCGTCGATGCGGGCCACGTCGCCGGTGTGCAGCCAGCCGTCGGTGATCGACTCGGCGGTGGCCTCGGGGCGGTTGATATAGCCCTTGATCACCGGCGCTCCCTTGACCCAGAGCTCTCCGACTTCGCCGGCCGGGACCGTGGCGCCATCGTCGTCCACGCACTTGACCTCGAAGCTGGGCATGGCCGGGCCGCAACTGGCCGGCTTGTCGATGAAGAAGTCGGCTGAGACCGAGGTGATGATGCCGCAGGTCTCCGTCATGCCGTAGCCTGTGTTGGGCCGGGCGGTCTTCACTTCGGAGTCGATCTTGGCCACCAGGTCGGGCTGCAGCTGCGCCCCGCCGCCACCCAGGGAGACCAGGCTGGAGAGGTCGTATTTGGCGAAGTCCGGGTGGGTGATCAGTTCGCGGGACATCACCGGCACGCCGCTCATGGCGGTGATTTTCTCGGCCTCGATCAGCTTCAGCGCCTCGCCCGCGTCCCAGCGGTACATCAGCACCATCTTGCCGCCGCCGGCGGTGATGGCGTAGGCGCCGCAGTTGTTGGCGGTGACGTGGAACAGGGGCGTGGTCAGCAGGGCCGCCGGCACCGGGACCGGGGCGTTCGGATCAGGTGCGACACCGGTGGCGCGCTGCGTCGCCAGGGTCTGCACCTGGCCGGAGAACATCATGTTGAACAGGTTCGACACGCAGCCCCGGTGTGTGAGCTGGGCGCCCTTGGGAAAGCCGGTGGTGCCGGAGGTATAGAAGATGCAGGCGTCGGCGTCGGGGTCCACGGTCACGTCCGGCAGGACGCCGCCGGAGCCGACCACCTGGGCAAACGGGATGACGCCGGCCGGCGTCTCGGTAAGGCGCACACCGACAAGCTTGGCATCCCCGGCCATGGCTGGCCGTTCCAGCACCCGCGCCAGGCGCTCGGCGTCGGCGAACACCACCTTGGGGGCAGAGTCCTTCATGGCGTATTCCAGCTCGTCGGTGACCCACCAGGCGTTCATGCCCACCACGGCAACGCCCACGGAAACGCAGGCCCAGTAGATCAGCATCCATTCGGGATAGTTGCGCATGGCGATGGCCACGCGGTCGCCCGGCTTGACCCCATTGTCGAACAGCCAGGCGGCGATGGCGCCCACCTGAACATGGGCCTGGGCGTAGGTCAGCCGTTCGTCCTGGTAGACCATGTAGTCGCGGTCGGCGAACTGGGTGGTCGACAGCCAGACTTCCCGCACGCTGGGAGGGGCGTTCTTGAAGCTGCGGATCGCCTGGCCGCGCACCTCGATCGGGGTGATCTCAAACGGGGATCCCGGCGCGATCAGTTCGGACCACGCCTGCTTCAGTTCCTTGTAGTGCACGGGGGTGACCCTCTCGCTGCGATTTCCTCTTACCTCCGCCGCTAGGGCTCCGGGGGCCGGTTGTCAAACAGGCGTTCGCGTTACGCGCCGTCAGCTTGGCCAGGAAGCGGGCGAAAGCAGCGCCGGCGGGCGGGCGCCACCGTAAATCACCGTATTTTCCGGTTGGCCGGCCTCGCACAGGCGGGACCAGAGGCGGTGGAAGGTCAGCCCTATTCGGCCGTTAGGCAAGGGAGGGATTGGGCGCCGACCCGCCCTAGAGGTAGTGGAGATCCCGCAACCAGTCGGCCATCAGCTCCAGCCAGCGATCCACCGGCTTGTTCTGGGTGACCATGCCAAAGCCGTGGCCGCCGCGGCGGAAGATGTGCAGCTCGGCCGGCCGGTCGGCGTCGGACCAGTCGCGGTAGAGGCCCTCCACCACCCGGTAGAGCATGCGGTCGTCCTGGGCGATGCAGGTGAACAGCGGCGGGGCGTCCGCCGGCACCGGCTTGCCGCTGGTCTCGCCGCCGTAGATCGGCGCGGCGAAGGCCAGGGGGAAGCCGCCGGGCTCCACGGCGACGTCCGCCACCAGGAAGGCGCCGGCGGAGAAGCCGACCATGCCGATGCGGTCGGTCTTCAGGCCGTATTCGTCCGCCTTCTGGCGCACCAGGGCCAAGGCCTGGCGGCCGTCGTTGGCGGCGATCTGACGGGCGCGCACGAACGACTCGTTCGGCAGCAGTTCGCTGATACTGCGCGGCGCGGTCTTGCCGGTGAGCTTGGCCAGCTCCGCCTGGCGGGCGTTGGAGGCGGCGTTGCGCTCGGCCCATTTGGCGGCATCGTCCGGGGTGGCCAGCAGGCGGTATTTCAGCACAAAGGCGGTGACCCCCTGCTGGGCGAACCAGCGGGCCAGGTCCAACCCCTCGTGCTCCCAGGCCAGTATCTGCCAGCCGCCGCCAGGGGCGATGATGACTCCGGTCCCGTTGGCCTTGGCCGGGTCGGCCGGGAAGACCGTCAAGGTCGGCTGGCTGACGTTGCGCAGCATGGGGGTGGAGGGGCCGTTGCCGGCGATCTGGTGAAACACCGCCTCCGGCCCCACGTCCGACAGGCCGCCATCGGGCGCGCCTTGCGGCCACAGGTCGATCACCGGGTGGGCCTGGGTCAGGGCGCTGGCGTCGTCGGCCATGGGATCCTCCGTTGTTTTCAACACCGTCGCGCAATGGCGGGCTAAGGGGAAGGGTGTTGGCGCCTACCCCTCCGCCACCTGCTCCAGGAACCGGTCGATCAACCACTGGGCCGCCGAGCCGGGGGGGGCCTGCGTGCGGTAGAGAGCCTGGAAGGGATACTGGCCGCCGGTGAAGTCGGGCAGGCGCAGCTGCACCAGCCGCCCGGCCTCCAGGTCGCCCTGGACCATGCAGGTCGGCATATTGCCCCAGCCCACCCCCGCCAGCAGCAGGGCGTGTTTGGCGCCAAGGTCAGCCAGACGCCAGGTGTTGATGCTGAGAACCGCGAAGTCGCGCCCTTCCGTCAACTTGGAGCGGTCGGTGAGCACCAGTTGGGTATGGCCCCGCGCGGCGCCCGGCGCCTCGCCCAGCCGCCGGGCCAGGGGATGGAAGGGGGCGGCCACCGGGATCAGCTCCACGGTCCCCAAGCCGATCCGGCTCAGGTCCTCGCCCTCCACCGGCAAAGGCCCGCTGACGCCGACGCCCGCCGTGCCGTCCCGCACCAGCTGGGTCACCGCGCCCAGGGCCTCCACGTGCAGGCGCAGGGTGACGGTGGGAAAGGCGGCCTGGAAAGACTGCAAGGCGTCCACCAGCCGGGTGGTGGGGAACATCACGTCCACCGCCAGGGACACCTCCGCTTCCAGCCCCCCCAGCAGGCCCTTCACCTTGGCCCGCAGGTCGTCGACGCCGCGCGCCACGGTGCGGGCCTCGGCCAGCACCGCTCGGCCGGCCTGGGTGAGCAGGGGTTTGCGGGTGGCGTGACGGTCGAACAGGGGCAGGCCCAGCTGGGTTTCGAGGTTGGCGATGGCGTAGCTGACGGCCGACACCGCCCGGCCCTGCTGGCGCGCGGCGGCGGCGAAACTGCCGGTCTCCACCACGGCGAGAAACACCTGCAGCTGATCGAGACTGGGGGTCCCCGGTCCACGCATATCTAATTTCCTGAATAGTTTGATCAAATTTATACGAGTTTTCCACCGAATGGCCAGCCCCTAAATCCCCTTCACGACAGAGGGAGCCTTTCCGATGACCCAAACACAGCCCCGCACGATCGACGCCGTCAGCACCGCGTTGCGCACCCTGGAAGGCGATGGCTTCGAGGTGCGGCGCGCCATTCCCGGCGCCGGGTTGGAAGCGGTGGGTCCGTTCATCTTTCTCGACCACTTCGGCCCCATCGACGTGCGGCCCGGCGAAGCCAAGGGCGCCTCGGCCCATCCCCACGCCGGCATCGAGACCCTGAACCTGCTGCTGGAAGGCCGCCAGACCCACAAGGACAGCCTGGGCAATGTCTCCAGCATGCGCGCCGGCGAGGCGCAGTGGATGCGCGCCGGCCGCGGCATCGTGCACGACGAAAGCCCCGACGAGATCATGCGCCGGGACGGTGGCCCTCTGCACGGGCTGCAGCTGTGGCTGTGGCTGAACCTGCCCCGCGGCCACAAGCACGACGATCCGGCCTATCGCCATGTGAAGTCGGACGAGGTTCCGGCGCTGGAGAGCGCCGACGGCGCGGTCAAGGTGCGGCTGTTCGCCGGCGCCATGGGCGCCCTGAACGGCCCCATCGAAAGCTTCGGCGCCCCCCTCGTGGCCCAGGCGTCGTTCAGCGGCGCCGGCAAGATCACCGTGCCCACCGGCGCGGCCCAGGAGTTGGGCCTCTATGTCATGACCGTTGGCGTGCGGTTGTCAGCCGACGGCCCGACCGTCGATCCCGGCCGCCTGGCGCGGCTCACGGATGGCGACACCGTGACCCTGTTCGCCGACGCTGGAACCCAGGCCCTGCTGATCGGCGGCGCACCCCTGGACGCCCCGATCGTGCGCCACGGGCCCTTTGTGATGAACCGCATCGACGAGCTCGAGCGGGCCGTCCGCGACTACCACGCCGGCCGGATGGGCCGCATCGCCGCCTGACGCGGCGTCCCTTTAACCCCCAACCCGATCAACCCCCTCCCCGAAAAAGGAAACCATCATGACCAAGGTTCTCGTTCTCTATCATTCCGCCTACGGCCACATCGAAACCATGGCCAATGCCATGGCTGAAGGCGCCCGCGCCGCCGGCGCTCTGGTCGACATCAAGCGCGTCCCCGAGACCGTGCCCGAAGCGGTGGCCAAGGCGTCCCATTACAAGCTCGACCAAGCGGCTCCGATCGCCAAGGTCGAGGATCTGGCGAACTACGACGCCATTATCGTCGGGACCGGCACGCGGTTCGGCCGCATGGGCTCGCAGATGGCCAGCTTCCTCGACCAAGCCGGCGGCCTGTGGGCCAGCGGCGCGCTGAACGGCAAGGTGGGCGGGGCCTTCACCTCTACCGCCAGCCAGCACGGCGGCCAGGAAACCACCCTGTTCTCGATCATCACCAACCTGCTGCACTTCGGCCTGACCATTGTCGGCCTGCCCTACAGCCATCAGGGCCAGATGACGCTGGAAGAGATCACCGGCGGCAGCCCCTACGGCGCCACCACCATCGCCGGCGGCGATGGTTCGCGGCAGCCCAGCGCCATTGAGCTGGCCGGCGCCCGCCACCAGGGCGAGTTGATCGCCAAGGCGGCGATCAAGCTCAGCGCCTAGGAAGAAGCTTCTCTTCCCCCAAACGAAGCGGGGGAAAGAGGGAAAGCCGCCAGTCCCTCGGGGCTGGCGGCCTTTCCATGCCTGCCCCGCGCCTGGCTCTTCTTCGCCGACGTAGTGCCCCGCCGTATTGCGTCCGGGAAATCTCCCTGAAGTTTGGCCTTTTCAGGAACGTGGCCTGTTGCGGATCATTCAGCCGCGGAAAGTTATGTCCGAATTTCCCGATCATGCAGTCGACGCAGAGCTGATGAGCCAGACGACGATGGACGGCCGCCGATCGGCGGCCGAACAGAACGCACGTATCGTCACCAACCAATACAACGCCGGCCAGGTGGACTACACCAGCGTCGCAGCGGCGGCTGGAATGTGGACCAGGGGGCGAAGTAGGACGAACCGAGCCAGCGCGTTCGGCTCGGTTAGGGAGGGGACGGCATGAAGGTTCTGGCGGGACTTTTCGCGGCCCTGAGCCTGGCCACCGCGGCCCACGCGACCGAAACGCCATCCGCCTGGGTGGAGGTTACCGGAGCGGGCGCACAGGTTCGCGCCGTTACCGACGCCGCTGCCTGCCCCACCCTGCGGGTGAACGGTCGGCGCCGCGCCATGGCCGAGCGCGCCGGCCCCACGGACGCCTTCGCCAACCGCGTCTGCGTGGCGGCCCTGCCGAAGAGCGCGCGCACCATCAGCCTGCACGGCCACGCCCTGCCCGTCCCCAAGGCGCGGCCGAACCGGCTGGTGATCCTGGGGGACTCCGGCTGCCGCCTGAAGGGGCCGCTGGTCCAGAACTGCAACGACCCGGTGGCCGGCTGGCCCTTCGCCCGGGTCTCGGCCATGGCGGCCAGGCAGCATCCGGATCTGGTGGTCCACGTCGGCGACTACTACTACCGCGAAACCCCCTGCCCCGCCGGCGAGGCCAAGTGCGCGGGCAGCCCGTTTGGCGACAAGTGGGAGACCTGGAAGGCCGAGGTCTTCGCCCCCGCCGCCCCTCTGCTGGCAGCCGCCCCATGGGTCTTCGCGCGCGGCAACCACGAGGACTGCAATCGCGGCGGGGCCGGCTGGTTTCGGCTGTTGGACGCCTCGCCGGAGGTCCGCGCCTGCCCCACCCAGAGCGACACCTTCGCCGTGGAGATCGGCGGCGCTCGTCTGCTGATCGTCGACAGCGCCGATCCCGACGATTTCATCCTCAAGCCCGACCAGGAGGTCGCCTTCGCCGCCCGCCTGGACGCCATGGACAGGCTGCGCGCAAAATCTGGCAAGGGCGAACCGGCCTGGCTGATCACCCACCGCCCCATCTGGACCATCGCCCGCAAGGACAGCACGCTCAGCGATGGCATGGGCAACGCCAACGAGCGGGCCGCGGTCAAGGGTCGGGACCTGACGGGCGTTGACCTGGTGCTGGTGGGCCACGTGCACAACTTCACCAGCCTGGATTTCGGCGCCGCCCGTCCGCCTGAGTTGATCGTCGGCACCGGCGGCGACCTGCAAGACCCCAACGACCTGCCGCCGCCCGCCATCGGCCCGGTGACCATCGACGGCGCCGTCGCCCAGGCCTTCACCATGGGCCGGTTCGGATATTTCGTGTTCGACCGCCGGGGCGCCGACTGGATCGGCAGTTTCCACGACCTCAGCGACGCAGTGATCGCCAAGTGCCGCCTGCATCGAGCGCGGCTGACCTGCGCCCAGCCCAAGGCTTGAACCTCATCTCAGAAGGTCGATCTCAGAAAACCGGGGTCGATGTTCAGGAGTTCTGGGTGGCGATACCCGGAGCCGCCGCCTATCTAAGCGTCACCGACCTTAGAGTTGCAGGGGCCCGCCATGTGGCGATGTCATTTTGTAAAACGCCGAATGCCGGCCTGACATCGTCCTGATCGGCGCTGTCCGAAGGCCAGCGCCAAGCCCCGGCCGGACCGCCTTGGTCCGTCCCATGTTGCAAAATCTATCCGAAAAGGAGCCGTCCATGGCTCTACTCATTTCCGTGGCCCCCGCCGGAGACGGCTGGGCCGTTCAATCCGACGCCGTCGACGAGGCCCAGTTCTTCCCGTCCGGCGGCCGGGCCGAAGCCGCCGCCCGCGCCCTGGCCCAGCAGACCGCCGACGACGGCCGCACGGCGGAGCTGCGCATCACCCTGCGTGACGGCGCCCTGGCCGGCGCCTTCCTCTATCCATCCCGCTCGGTCCCCAGCGCCATGGCCTGCTGAGGCGCGGCCGGCCAGCGTTTTTTGGCTGGACTGACGCGAGGGCGGGTAGCCAAGGTGGCGCCAACAGAACGTCCGAACCCGCCAGCGCTGGACCGGACACCGCCGATCAGGAAGGAACCACCAATGCCCGAAGCCCTCATCATCGACGCCTGCCGCACGCCCCGCGGGATCGGCAAGGTCGGCAAGGGCGCCCTGGCCGACATCCACCCGCAGCAGTTGGCCGCCACGGTGCTCAAAGCCCTGGCCGAGCGCAACAACCTCAACACCGCCCAGGTGGATGACATCATCTGGGGCACCAGCAGCCAGCGCGGCAAGCAGGGCGGCGACCTTGGCCGCATGGCCGCGCTCGACGCCGGCTACGACATCAAGGCCAGCGGCGTGACCCTGGACCGCTTCTGCGGCTCGGGCATCACCTCGGTGAACCTGGCCGCGGCCATGGTGATGTCGGGCATGGAAGACCTGGTGATCGCCGGCGGCACGGAAATGATGTCCTACACCGCCTCCAGCGCCGACCGCTCCGGCGGCCCGATGTTGATGGACGGCGGCAACATGCGGCTGCGCGCCAGCCATCCCCAGTCGCACCAAGGCATTTGCGCCGACGCCATCGCCACCCTGGAAGGCATCAGCCGCCAGGCGGTGGACGAACTGGCCCTGGTCAGCCAGCAACGCGCCGACGTGGCGATCAGGGGCGGCCACTTCAACAAGAGCCTGGTGCCCGTCTACAAGGACGATGGCTCCCTGGCCCTCGACCACGAGGAATTTCCCCGCCCGCAGACCACCATCGAGGGGCTTAGCGGTCTGAAGGCTTCGTTCGAAGCCATGGCCAATGTGCCGATCGACGACAAGGGCACTACCCTGGCCGGCCTGATCCACCAAGTCTATCCGGACCTGAAGTTCAACCACGTCCACCATGCCGGCAATTCGTCGGGCGTCGTCGACGGCGCGGCGGCGGTGCTGCTGGCCTCCCCCGCCTACGCCGCCAAGCACGGCCTGAAGGCGCGCGGCCGGGTGGTGGCCATGGCCAACATGGGTGACAGCCCGACCCTGATGCTCAACGCCCCGGTCCCGGCCGCCCGCAAGGTCCTGGAAAAGGCCGGCCTGACGCTGGACGACATCGACCTGTTCGAGATCAACGAGGCGTTCTCGGTGGTGGCGGAAAAGTTCATCCGCGACCTGAAGCTGGACCGCGACAAGGTCAATGTGAACGGCGGCGCCATGGCGCTGGGCCACCCGATCGGCGCCACCGGCTCGATCCTGATCGGCACCATCCTGGACGAACTGGAACGCCGCGACCTCAAGCGCGGCTTGGTCACCATGTGCGCCGCCGGCGGCATGGCGCCGGCGATCATCATCGAACGGGTGTAGCGATCGTCTGCATACGGCCTTCATGAGCGCGGCGCGGTTCGAAACGGCCCTGGCCGTGGGCGCCGCGCTGGGCGAGGGACCGGTGTGGTCGGTGGAGCAGCAGCGACTGTTCTTCGTGGATATCGACGGCAAGCGCCTGCACCGGTTCGACCCGGTGGCGGGCGCGCACGCCGCCTGGGATCTGGCGGAGAACGCCGGCTGCATCGCCCCGGCCAAGGGCGGTGGCTTCATCGCCGGTATGCGGTCGGGGATCTGGCGGCTGGATGACGGCGGTCGCCAGACGGCAAAGCTGGCCGACAACCCCCAGGACCCCGCCACGAGTCGCTTCAACGATGGCCGCACCGACCCGGCGGGTCGCTTCGTGACCGGGACGGTGGACGAGGCCAAGGCCGGCGGCGTCGCGGCCCTCTACCGCTATGATCGTCGCGGCCTGGCGCGGCTGGCCGATGGGTTGATCACCGCCAACGGCCTGGCCTTTTCCCCCGACGGCCGCACGGCCTATTTCTCCGACACCCCGCGCTTCGTGATCTGGCGGTGCGACTATGACGTCGCCAGCGGCGAGATCGGCAACCAGCGCCCCTTCGCCCGTCTGGACCCCGACGCCCCCGACCGCGGACGCCCCGATGGCGCGGCCACCGACGCCGATGGCTGCTACTGGTCCTGCCTGTGGGATGGGGGCCGGCTGCACCGGTACGACCCCGACGGGCGACTGATGGCCGCCTATCCCGTGCCGGTCCGCCGCCCCTCCATGCCCTGCTTTGGCGGGCCTGACCTGAAGACCCTGTTCGTCACCAGCGCGCGCGAGCCCACGGGCAAGGGCGGCGGTGATCTCTACGCCATGCCGGTAGAGACCTCAGGCTTGGCCGCGCGCCCCTTCGACCCCGAAGTCTGAGGACGGCAGGCGCCGGTCGATGAGACCGAGGTGGGGCAAGGCTCCCCGACCGGCGCCGCTCTTCAGGTCCCCGCCCTGTGACGAGCGGCGACCGTCCAACCGGTTGGCGTCACCATTCCCGCGACCTTAAAGACCCGCCGCCTGCTCAGCTTGGACGCAGCGGAACCCCCGCCCTGCCTATTTGGCCCTCCCCGCGCCAGATCCGGTCGGGCGCGACTATTACCGGCCGGCCAAATCCGCTATGTAGCAACGATACGGTGAACCGCTCCGCTGGATGGGCGCCCCCGGTTGAGGCTCGCCCCGCGTGTCGATGGACCCCGCTCCGCCTGACTTCCGCCTGCTGCGCTTCACCAGCGACCGACTGCCCGCCGCCGACCGTCTGGAGCTGTGGCGGGAGATCATCACCCGCAAGCTGCTGCGCCTGTCCATCGACCCTTTAGGCGGCGTCCCGTTCAGCGCCACCGCGACCCTGCGCAGTCAGCACGGCCTGTCGCTGGGCACCGGCCAGATCGGTGCGTCGATGAACCGCCGCACCCGGTCCCTGGTGGCCAACGACAACGACGACCTGACCCTGTGGATCAACATGGACACCCGCCTCATCGCCAAACAGGGCGAGCGCGAGGTGATTTTAGGGCCTGGAGACGCCACCCTGGTCAGTTGCACCCAGCTGGGCAGTTTCGAGCGGCCGGAGGCGGGGCGGTTGACCTGCGTGCGCCTGCCGCGCTCGGCCCTGACCCTGTTCCTGCGCGAGCCGGAGGACCACACCCTGCGGCTGATCCCCCGCCACACCGGACCCCTACAGATGCTGCTGAGCTATGTGGCGCCGCTGTCGGTGGTGGGCGAGCTGGCGATTGAGCCCGAGGTCAGCCGCCTGGTGGTAGGCCACATCACCGACCTTGTGGGCCTCAGCCTCGGCGCCACCGGCGATGCGGGCCGCCTGGCCGGAGAGCACGGCCTGCGCGCCGCGCGGCTGGATGCGGTCAAGACGGTGATCGAAAAGACCATCGGCCCCGAGCCCCTGTCCGCCGAGTATGTGGCCCAGGCCATCGGCGTCTCGGCCCGCTATGTGCGCAAACTGCTCGAGGCCGAGGGCCAGAGTTTCTCCCACTATGTGCTGGAACGGCGCCTGAGCCGGGCCCGCGAAATGCTGACCAGCCCTCGCCACGCCAGCCGGCCGATCTCCTCGATCGCCTATGACGTGGGCTTTGGCGATCTTTCCTACTTCAACAGGGCCTTCCGTCGCCGCTATGAGAGGACGCCGTCGGAGCTGCGCGCCGGCGAAACCTGAAGAGCCCCGTATGTGCGACACCCTGATCGGCCTCAGCCCTGCCACCGCCACCGGCGGCGCCGTCTTCGGCAAGAACAGCGATCGCGAGCGCAACGAAGCGCAGAACCTCGAACTCATCCCCGCTGCCCGTCACGCCGCCGGCTCAAGCGTTCAGCTCACCTACATCGCCATTCCCCAGGTCGCCCAGACCCACGCCTGCCTGATCAGCCGGCCGTTCTGGATGTGGGGGGCGGAGATGGGCGCCAACGAGCATGGCGTGGTCATCGGCAATGAGGCCGTCCACGCCAAGATCCCCGCCCAGCGCCGCCGCGGCCTGATCGGCATGGACCTGGTGCGGCTTGGGCTGGAACGCGCGGCCACGGCCACGGCGGCTGTGGAGGTGATCACCCGCCTGCTGGAACAGCATGGCCAGGGCGGCGACTGCGGCCACCTGGGGCGGTTCTACTATCACAACAGCTACATCATCGCCGACGCGGTCCAGGCCTATGTACTGGAAACCGTTGGCCGATGGTGGGTGGTGGAAAAGGTCCGCGACCTGCGCGCGCTCTCCAACGCCCTCAGCATCGGAGATCATCCCGACGCCGTCAGTCCTGCCCTGACACAGCACGCCAGCGCCCAAGGCTGGACCGACGCCGTCGGCCGCTTCGACTTCGCCGGCCGTCTGTTGGATGAAGAGCGCGACGCGGTGTCCCGGGGCCGGATGCGGTGCGCCCGGGGCCAGTCCCTGCTGGAGCGACAACGCGGCCGCCTGGACCCCGCCGGCATGATGGCCATCCTGCGGGACCACGGTGAGGCCGCCGAGGGCGAGGCCCACTGGCATCCCGCCCACACGGTGGGTCGCAGCCTCTGCATGCACGCCGCGCAGGGGCCGCGCCGCAGCCAGTCGGTGGGCTCCATGGTCAGCGATCTGCGTGGCGGCCGGGCCGTTCACTGGCTGACCGGAACCTCGGCCCCCTGCCTGAGCCTGTTCAAGCCCTTCCTGTTCGAGACCGGCCTGCCCGCGCACGGCCCCACCGCCAGCGACCGGTTCGACGGCGAAACCCTGTGGTGGCGCCACGAACAGGTCCATCGCGCCGTCTTGCGAGACTACGCCCCCCGCGCCGCCGCCATCGCCCCGGAACGGGACGCGCTGGAGGCCCGGTTTATCGCCGCCGTGGACGCCGCGCTCGCCGCGGGCGGCGGCAACCTCAAGGCCGTGGTCGAAGGGTGCTGGGCCGAAGCCGCCGAGGCCGAGACCCGCTGGCGCGGCGAAATCCTCGCCGCCCCCAAAGGCCGGGGTTCTCCCGCCTCCTTCTCCCGAAGCTGGGCGCGGCTGAACCAGGCGGGGGGGTTCGAGGCGCTGGCTTAGAGCCTTTCCGGTTCAAGTGGACTCACTTGAACCGGGTAAAAAGGCTCTATCTTCTTACATTTAGAGCATGACCGGCGCTTCAACCGGTATCCACTTGAAGCTGTCATGCTCTACGGCGCGCCAGTGAGCAGGGCGTAGGCCGACAGCGCCATCACCTTGGCCGACTGCACCATGTCGTCGATCTCGACATACTCGTCCGGCTGGTGAGCCAGGTCGAGTATGCCGGGTCCGTAGGCGATGCAGTCGCGCAGGTGGCCGATGCGGTCGATGTGCTTCTGGTCATAGGTGCCCGGCGAACAGATCAGCTTGGCCGGCCGGCCAAGCACCCGGCGCACCGCCTCGGCGGTCTGGCGCACCACGGGCCGTTCCGGCTCGGTCATGCTGGGACGCACCTCGAACAGGTCACGCAGGCGATAGCGGAAGCCCGGGCGGTTCTGGGCCAGGCCGTCCAGCAAGGCCCGCATAGCCGCCTTCACCTCGTCCAAATCTTCCTCGATCAGCAGCCGCCGATCGAACACCATCCGGCAGGCGTCGGCCACCAGGGGAGCCGGCAGTCCGGCCAGGTCGCCTGGCCCCACGTCCGGCTGGCCGCCGTGGATGGAGTTGATGTTCAGCGTCGGCGTCCGCGCGCCCGGCGGCTCCACCGGCATGCTGGTCACATGGCCGTCCAGCGCCGGCCAGGCCTGGCGCTCCAGGGCTTCCACCACGGCGCCCATGTGCCGGATAGCGCTGTCGCCGAGAAAGGGCATAGAGCCGTGGGCGATGCGTCCCTCGGTGGCGATCTCGCCCCACCAGACGCCGCGGTGGCCAATGCAGACCCGGTCGACGTTCAGGGGCTCGGGGATGATCACATGGTCCACCCGCGGCTTGGAGAACCAGCCTCGCTCCGCCAGGTAGGCCACCCCGCCGTAGCCGCCGGACTCCTCGTCCCCGGTCCCCGAAATCTCCAGGGCGCCGGGCAGTTCGACGCCGGAATCAAGCAACGCCTCCACCGCGATCACCGAGGCCGCTAGGCCGCCCTTCATGTCGCAGGCGCCGCGGCCATAAACCCGGCCGTCCTTCACCACCGCCCCAAAGGGATCGACGCTCCAGCCTTCGCCCGGCTCGACCACGTCGATGTGGCTGTTGAAGTGCACGCAGGGGCCTGGCCGCGCGCCCTCGCGGCGGGCGATGACGTTCCAGCGTGGATAGGTTTCGGTGTCGCCGGGCGTGCCCTCGGCGCGGACGTATTCCACCGTGAAGTCCCGCTTGCGCAGGCGCTCGCCCAGCAGCTCGCAGGCGTCGCGATAGCCGACCCCGGGCGGATTGACCGTCGGCAGGCGGATCAGGTCCCGGGTCAGGGCGACCACGTCGTCCCGCCGAGCCTCGATCTCCGCCAACAGGCGATCCTCACGCGGGTGGGTCATTGGGGCTCCATCGGATTCGGAGCGAGTATGGGCCTAGCCGGATGGACTGGGAAAGGGCGGGGGAAGAGAATGCTCCCCCTATCCCACGCCCTCCATCACCGCCCGCGTCACCGAGACAATCTCGTCGATCTGCCCCGGCTCGATGATCAGCGACGGCGAGAAGGCGATGATGTCGCCGGTGACGCGCAGCAGCAGGCCGCGGTCGAAGGCCTGGTGGAAGACTTCCTGGCCGCGGGCGCCGGGCGCGCCAGGGCGGGGCGACATCTCGATCCCGGCCATCAGGCCGAGGTTGCGGATGTCGACCACGTGCGGCGCGTCGGCCAGGCTATGGACGGCGGCCTGGAAATGGCCCGAGAGGTCGGCGGCGCGTTCAAACAGGCCTTCGTCGCGATAGGTGTCCAGGGTCGCCAGGCCGGCCGCGCAGGCCAGGGGATGGCCCGAATAGGTGTAGCCGTGGAAGAGCTCGATACCGCCCTCCTCGGCCGCCATCAGGGTGTCATAGACCCCCGCGCGCACCCCCACCGCGCCCATGGGCACGGCGGCGTTGGTCAGGCCCTTGGCCATAGTCATCAGGTCCGGCTGCACACCGAAATACTCCGCCGCATTGGCCGCGCCCAGGCGTCCGAAGGCGGTGATCACCTCATCGAAGATCAGCAGGATATCGTACCTGTCGCAGATCGCCCGCAGCCGCTGCAGATAGCCCTTGGGCGGGACCAGCACCCCGGTGGACCCGGCCACCGGCTCGACGATCACCGCGGCGATGGTGGAGGCGTCGTGCAGGCTCACGATCCGCTCCAGGGCGTCGGCGAATTCCTCGCCGCCGTGCTCCGGCTGGCCCTTGCTGAAGGCGTTCCGAGCCGGGTCGTGGGTATGCGGAAGATGGTCGACGCCGTTCAGCAGCGTTCCGTACTGCTTGCGGTTGCTGACGATGCCGCCCACCGAAATGCCGCCGAAGCCGACCCCGTGATAGCCCCGCTCACGGCCAATGAACCGGGTCTTGGCCGCTTTGCCCCGAGCGCGGTGATAGGCCAGGGCGATCTTCAGGGCGGTGTCCACCGACTCCGAACCGGAGTTGGTGAAGAACACATGGTCCAGGTCACCGGGTAGCAGGTTGGCCAGGCGAGAGGCCAGTTCGAAGGCCTTGGGGTGGCCGAGGTTGAAGCTGGTGGCGTAGTCCATCCGCGCCGCCTGCCGCTGGATGGCCTCGACGATGCCGGGCCGGCAATGTCCGGCGTTGACGCACCACAGGCCGGCGGTGGCGTCCAGGATCGGCCGCCCATCGGGGGCGTAGTAGTACATCCCCTCCGCCCGCTCCAGGAGCCGCGGGTCGGCCTTGAACGTCCGGTTCGGGGTGAACGGCATCCAGAAGGCTTCGAGGTCGTTGGTCGGCGGCTTGGTGTGAGCGGTCATCTGTAGGCCCTTGTCTGACCTCGAGCATGACTGAGGCGCAGGGACGCTTCAACTGCTGGTCACGCCTCGCCCTGGGCCAGAGGCGGTTCTGCCTTCCGCGCGAGCGCAAACCACAGCGCCACGATCACCAGACCCAAGCCCGCGCTGGTCCAGGCCGTGAGGGCGTCGCTGGTGCTCATCAGCCAGACGTTGAAGGCGAAGGCCAGCACGGCGGCGGCCCGCGTGGCGCTCCGGGCCTGGCCCCGGAGCCCGGCCGCCAGCCGCCACAAGGCCCCGCAGCAGATGATGTAAGAGACGATCGTCCAGAGGGTGGAGATGTTGATCAGCACGCCGAACTGCTTGCCCAGGCTGGGCGACACAGTGACCAGGGCCGCCGCCGACATCACCGCCGCCATGGCCAGCAGGATGCGGACCGGCAGGCGGCCGTCCCGGCCTTCAAATCGGCCCGGGAACAGATGGACGTTGGCGCCGGCTCTGGCTGACTCCGCCACCACCAGGATCCAGCCGCAGAGGGTGCCGCAGGTCTTGGCCAGGGCGCAGATCGCCACCACCATGGCCGCCGTCGGGCCCAGGATCTTGCCCACGGCGAAGGCGAAGGGGGCGGTGGAGGCCGCCAGTTCCCTGGCCGGCGCCATGCCCATCAGGGCGGCGGAGGCGGCGATATAGACCAGGGCCGCGACGCTGGTGCCGGCGTAGGTGGCGATCGGCACGTTGCGCTGCGGATCGCGGACCACGGCCGAGGCCACCGCCGCGCTCTCGAAGCCGGTGTAGGCCCAGAACACCGAGATCATCGACGCCTTGACCGCGCTGAAATCCGAATGGCCCGAGACATTCCAGGAGGCTGTGAACACCTTCGGATCGAACCAGGCCCAGCCGGCCAGCGCCACCGAGACGATGGGCAGCAGGCCCGCCACCAGGCTGAGGGTCGAGAACCGGGTCGCCGCCTTGGCCCCGAAGATGTTCACCAGGGTGAACAGCCAGATGGCCGCTACCGCCGTCAGGGCCAGGGGCATCGGCCTGGCCAGGGCGGGGACGAAGACCGCGAAATAGCCGGCCACGGCCACGGCCATGGCCACCGTCCCCACCCAAGCGCCCATCCAGTAGACCACCGCCACCGCGAAGCCGGCGAACCGGCCCAGGCCTTCGCCGGCGTATCCGACCAGGCCCTCCACCGAGCCACTGATCCGGCCAAGCTGGGCGAAGACGGCGGTGGTGGCGAAGGCGACCACGGTGGCGATCACCCAGCCGACGATACTGACGCTGCCCACCGCGCCCCGGGTGGCCGGCAGCAGGAAGACCCCCGAACCGATGATGTTCCCGGCCACAAGGCCGGTGGCCAGCAGAGGGCCGATCTTGCGGGTGGAGGGGTCGGCCGCCTCGCTCACCCGGCCATCAGTCGCGCGTTGCGGGCCTGGAACCAGGCCACCGCGTTCTCGTGCCGCGGCGAGAGGGCGCCGGCGGTGTAGATTCCCGCGTCCAGGTTCTCCTGCACCCGCTTGCAGATCCAGGCGTCCTCGGCGGTGAGCCGTTCGGAGGTGACGATGGCGGCGTCGATCTGGGGATCGCCAGCCTGGTGCATGTAGAGATAGTCCAGCCGGGTCTTGCCGTGACCCAATGGGCGCATGTGCTCGACCATCACCACGCCGTTGTAGAGGTTGAAGGCCAGGTTCGGGTACATCCAGGCCCACAGGCCCTCGGCCGCGCCGCTTACCGCGGGGACCTCGTGCACGGCGATGGCGCCGTCCATGCGCACGGCATAGCGGGCGGCGTCCACCTCCAGCGCCAGCTCCGGATGGACGGCGTCGATGTGGTAGCCCTCCAGGTAGTTCTCCACATAGACCTTCCAGTTGCAGTCCAGATCGTGGGCGCGGCGCAGGCTGGCGGTGGGGACGACCCGGTTGCCGAACAGCGCGTCCAGCGGCCCCAGGGTCTCCATCAGCGGCGCCGCGCCGGGATCCGGATTGACGAACAGGAAGCCGCGCCAAGCCTCGATCTGCACCGGGAACAGGCCGAAGTCTCGCGGATCGAACCCCTCGGCGGCGCCAAAGCCGGTGGCGCTTTTCAGCCGTCCGTCCAGGGCGTAGCGCCAGCCGTGATAACGGCAGACGAACTCGCCCTCGCAGCGCCCGGCGGTGTCGCCCACCAGGGGTCCGGCGCGATGCCGGCAGACGTTGTGGAAGGCTCGCAGTTCCCCGGCCTGGCCGCGCACGGCGACGATGGGAAAGCCGGCCAGGGTCTCGGCGATGTAGTCGCCCGGACTGGCGATATCCGCCTCCAGACCCAGGAACTGCCAGGCCTTGGCGAAGATCGCCCCGCGCTCGCGGTCATAGACGTCGGGGTCGCGGTAGAGCGCGGCCTGGGCCGTGGCGGCGAGCATGGATGGTCCTCCCGCCGTGAGTTCCACATGCCCCATGGGCGCCGTCAACCGGAGGCTAGAACTTGGCGCCGACGCGCACGGAGATCGTCCTGGGCTTGTTGGGCACGACATAGGTGGTGCCAGCGCCGCAGACGCTGATCGTGCACTCCGAGTAGCGATAGAGCTGGGCGCGGGTGTCGAAGGCGTTGAGCAGGGTGATCTCCAGGCTCCACTTGTCCTTCGCGATGCCGCCGGAGAAATCTACCGTCGTATAGCCCCGCTGCTGGCCGAGCGTGTTGCGGTCGAAGGTCAGCAGGTCGGACCAGCTGGACGTCTGATAGACCAGCGAGCCCTGCAGGTGAGACTGCAGGCCCATCATGTCGAACTCATACCGCGCCGTGGCGTTGGTCTTGAACTTCGGCGTCACCGGCAGCTGTTCGCCCTTGGGGGCGGTGACGGGATTGTGCACGCAATCGCCATTGCAGAAGTCCTGCGCCAGCTTGGCGTCGGTGTAGGCGGCCGCCGCCGAGATGGTCAGGGCGTGGGTTGGCCGCCAGATGACGTTGGATTCGACGCCGTAGATGTTCGCGTCGCCGGCGTTGGCGACAATGGTGAGCGAATTGGGACCCAGGTAGGCGAACTGGAAGTTGCGCCACTTGTCGAAGAAGACGGCGCCGTTCCAGACCAGGCTGTTGCCCAGCCAGCTGGTCTTCCAGCCAAGCTCGAAGTTGTCGAGTTGATCAGACTTGTAGGGCGCGAAGCCACCGTTGCGGTTCACGCCGCCAGGGCGGAATCCGGTGGAATAGGTGAAGTAGACAAGTTTCCCCTCGGCTACATGGTAGGTGAGGTTGAGCTTGTGGGTCTCGCCGTTGCCCGTCACGTCGGTGTTGAGGTCGGTGCAGGGGGTGTTGGGCACGATCGGCGGCCGGCCGGCGCATAGCAGCTCGCCGGTGGTGTGGCCCGACCCGGCGCCAAAGCCGTAAAAGCCAACCAGTGAATTGTCGTATTTGTAGACCCGCACGCCGCCGGTCACCGTCAGCTGGGGCGTGATGTCAAAGCTGGCCTCGCCGAAGATGGCGTAGTCGCGATCGACGCGTTGCTGGTTGGTCAGCCACCATGTGCCGGGCCATCCCCCCACCGACTGGCCGGTCGACAGGTCGGCGATCACATAGTCCTGGATGATGTGGTGCGTCTGGCGCTGGTAGAACAGCCCGCCCAGGAACCGGAACCGATCGCTGGCCGGCGAGGCGATGCGCAGCTCGTGGCTGTCCTTGCCGAAACGGTCGTAGCCAATGATCTGCTGCGCGGGGTCGGCGACCCTGGCGCCGAGGTTGTTCACGTACTGGGCGGACGACGCATAGATCTGGTCGTAATAGTAGGAATAGTCGGTGTAGTCCGAGCGGCTGTCGATCCGCCGGTCCATATGGCTGCCCGAATAGGTCAGGTCCAGATTGCCGATCTTGCCCTGTACGGTCAGCGCCGCCTGGTACCAGCGATCGTGGTTGGTCTCCGGGTGGAAGTGCTGCACCTTCAGGTCACCCAGGCGCGGATCGTAACCGAAGACGCCGTTGCTCTTCTCATCCTGGACGATCAGGGTCGGCAGCAGGGTCCAGTTCTCGTTCAGGTCGACCTTCAGCTCGGCGCGGCCCCCGTAGATGTCGGCGGTGTTGTAGTTGTTCCTCACCAGGGCGCTGTTGTCGAGAACGGCGCCGCTGGAGAAGGTGCGCGTGCCGTGTATGTTGTCGATATAGCCGGCGTCGTGCTCGCCCCACGCCACCAGGCGCACCGCGGCATGCTCGCTGATCGGGATGTTGACGAAGCCTTCGCCGCTGTAGCCGGTACCGCCGTGGTCGACGCTGTTCACCTCGACATCCGCCGCGCCCTTGAACACGCCGAACTCGGGCTTGTTGGTGATGATGCGGATGGTGCCCGCTTCCGAGCTGGCCCCATAGAGCGTGCCCTGCGGCCCCGAGAGCGATTCCACCCGGGCGATGTCATAGACGTGGATGTCCAGGGCGCCGCCGATTGTGGTGATCGGCTGTTCGTCCAGGTAGGTGCCGACGCTGGGCAGGGATCCGGAATGGTTGGACTGGTTGTCGGCCGCGACGCCGCGCATGTAAACGTTGGAATAACCGGGGCCGAGCGACTGGTAGGTCACGCTGGGCAGGTACTTGATGTAGTCGTTGAAGTTGACGACATGCAGCTGTTCCAGCTTGGCCGCACCGAGGGCCTGGACGCTGGCGGCCACGTTCTGGATGTTCTCTTCGCGCTTCTGGGCGGTGACGATCAGTTCGCCAACCGCCGTGCCGCCGTTCGCATCGGCGGCCGTGTCCGTCGCCGCATAGGCCACCGATCCCGTCGCCAGGATGGTGGACGCCAGCAGGCTGGTGGACAGCCAATAGACGGACGACCTGCGGTGTCCCGACCCGATTGCGCGCATTTAGGCTCCAGTGCGTCTTTATTGCGCAGGAATGTGCCCTTGCGCCCCGCCTGGCTGTCAAGCTCGCGTCACCGCTCCAAGAAGCTTTCGCGACGGTTGCGGCGCCGGCGCCACGGCCTTCGTTAGTCCACCTTGCTCAGCGGGCCGACGGTTTTAGATGGGAACCGCCGGCGCGTCTGGATAGGCGTCCAGCACCGGCCCCAGCGCCGCCTTCAGCGGATCCAGCCAAGGCTCGTAATGGCGCCAGTGATCGACGGCGTCGGCGAAGATCGGCTGGCGCACCTGTTCGGAACTGGCGGTGCGCACCGCCCGATCGTTCTCGTAGAAGCGCAGGCAGCCCGCCTCGAAGGGAAGGCCGCAATAGTCCAGCAGGCGGCGGACCTGGGTTTCCGGATCGGCGATCATCGCCTCGTAGATCACCCGGTGGACTCGCCCCGGCAGGACGGCGTCGAAGTGCGCCATCAGCGTCACATAGTCGGCGTAGTACCGGCCGACGTCGGTCAGGTCATAGGTATAGCCCTGGCCGCGGGCGAAATGCTGTTTGAACCCTGAGAAGCAGCCGCCCAGGGGATGGCGCCGGGCGTCGATGATCCGGGCGTTGGGAAGGATCAGGTGGATCAGTCCCAGTTGGGCGAAGTTGTTCGGCATCTTGTCGATGAAGAACGGCCGGTCCAGCTTGCGGTGAACCCGCGTACGCCGCAGATATTCCTCGCCCAGCGCGCGCAGATCATCGGCGCCCAGCTCCGCCAGCGGCGCTGGATAGTCGGCCTCTTCGCCCCGGATGCGCCCGCCACCCGCCCGCCGGGCGAGGGCCATGATGTCCGGCAGCTCCATGGTGCCTTCCACGGCCGAGTGACTGGCCAGGATCTGCTCGATCAGGGTCGAGCCGGCGCGGGGCAGGCCGACGATGAAGATCGGGTCCGGCGCGGGGCAGCCCATGCCCGCCCGCGCCGCGAAGAACGGCACCGTGAACACCGCCTTGGACCGGCGCACCTGACGGCTGGTCTCCTCGGCGTCATAGTCCAGGGTCCGGCGGCGTAGGGCGTTGCCCTGCGCGTAGTGCTCGAACGACGGCGCATAGTCGCCCGCATCCTCCAGGGCCTTGCCCAGGGCGAAGTGCAGGTGGAAGCGGTCTTCGTCGGTGATGTACTGGCGGGCCAGCTGCGCCCGCATCGCGGCGATATCGGCGGGATCGAAGCGGAAAGTCTTCAGATTGGCCAGGCTCCAATAGGCTTCGCCCAGGCTGGGGGCCTGATCCAGGCTTCGGCGATAGGCGGCGATGCTGTCGCCCTGCCGGCCCACCGTCTTCAGCGCGTGGCCATAGCTCATCCAGCCTTTGGGTTGCTGAGGGTATTGCGCCAGCAAGGTCTCATAGATGCCGATGGATTGGCCATGCTCGCCAAGATGGTTGAGGGCGGCGGCCTTCAGGGTTCGATAGTTGGGATTGTCGGCGGCGCGGGCCAGCAGGGTGTCCAGCTGGGTCAGGGCCTCAGTGGGCTTGCCCTCGCGATAGAGCACGGTGGCGTAGTTGAAGCGCGCGGCGTCGAACCCCGGCGCCAGGGCCAGACACCGCGCCAGCAGGGCCTCCGCATCCTCATAACGCCCCAGCCGCGCGCCGATCTCCGCCAGCATGCGCAGGGCGGTGACGTCGGTGGGATGACGTTTGAGGAAGTCGCGTAGCTGGCGCTCGGCCACCGCCAGGCGCCCATCGCACAGGGCGCCGGCGGCCTGCAGCAATTCGGGATCGCTCACCGAAGCCTGGACCTGGCGGGCATAGGCTTCCCCGGCGCCGGCATCGTCCCCGGCCATGGTCCGCTCGTCCCCCAGCAGCCGCCAGGCGTCGGCCAGGTCCGGCTTCAAGGTCACCGCCCGTTGCAGGGCGGCGATAGCCTCGGCGCCGCGCCCCGAAGCCCCCAACGCCGCGCCCAGGTCCATGTGAACCACCGCTGCCCGCGGCTGGCTGGCCGCCAGGGGCTGCAACAGCGACAGGGCGCCCGCCACGTCCCCCTGAGCCCGCCGCGCCCGGGCCAACAGCAGCACCGCTTCCGGATGGCCTGGAACCGCGTTGAGGATCGCGCGCGCCTGGGCCTCGGCCAGGGCCGGTTCGCTGGCCAGCAGCCGCACGGTGTGGGCCAGGGCGGTCTGGACGGCGCCGACGGGGTCCTGGGTTTGATCGGTCAAGCGTCGCCCCCCGCCCTGTCCTAGGCCAGTCCGCCCAGCAGGACGTACTTGATCTCCAGGTAGTCCTCGATGCCGTACTTGGAACCTTCGCGGCCCGTGCCCGACTGCTTCATCCCGCCGAAGGGCGCCACTTCGGTGGAAATCAGCCCCTCGTTGACCCCCAGTATGCCGTATTCTAGCGCTTCGGAGACGCGCATGATCCGGCCGATGTCACGGGCGTAGAAATAGGCCGCCAGGCCGAATTCGGTGTCATTGGCGATGCGGATGGCCTCCGCCTCGTCCTTGAACCGGATCAGGGATGCCACCGGCCCGAAGATCTCCTCGCGGGCGATGGCCATGTCGGCGGTGACGCCGGTGACAATCGTCGGCTCGAAGAAGGTCCGGCCCAGGGCGTGGCGGTGACCGCCCACCTCCACCCGCGCCCCGCCCGCCGTCGCCGAGGCCAGCAGCCGTTCGACCTTGGCCACCGCCTTGTCATTGATCAGCGGCCCCTGGGTGACCCCGTCCGCCGCCCCGTCCCCCACCTTGAGCGCCCTGACCTTGGCCGCCAGCTTAACCTCGAACGCCTCATAGACGCCGTCCTGCACCAGGAAGCGGTTCGCGCAGACGCAGGTCTGGCCCATGTTGCGGTACTTGGAGACCATGGCCCCTTCCACCGCCGCGTCCAGGTCGGCGTCATCGAAGACGATAAAGGGGGCGTTGCCGCCCAGCTCCAGTGACACCTTCTTCACGGTGGTGGCGCACTGGGCCATCAGCGTCTTGCCCACGGCGGTCGAGCCGGTGAAGGAGAATTTCCGCACCAGGGGATTCTGGGTCAGGGACAGCCCCACCGCCTGGGCGTTGGTGGAGGTCACCACGTTGAACACCCCGGCGGGGATGCCCGCGCGATGCGCAAGCTCGGCCAGGGCCAGGGCCGACAGGGGCGTCTCCTCGGACGGTTTGATCACGAAGGCGCAGCCGGCCGCCAGGGCCGGGGCTGCTTTTCGGGTGATCATGGCGTTGGGGAAGTTCCACGGCGTGATCGCGCCCACCACCCCCACCGGCTCCTTGAACACCAGGATACGCTTGCCCGCAGCGTGGGTGGGGATGACGTCGCCGTAGGCGCGTTTGCCCTCCTCGGCGAACCATTCGATGAAGCTGGCGCCGTAGGCCACCTCGCCGCGGGTCTCCGCCAGGGGCTTGCCCTGTTCGGCGGTCATCAACTGGGCTAGGTCTTCCTGGTTGGCCAGGATCAGCTCGAACCAGCGGCGCATCAGCGCCGCGCGGGCCTTGGCGGTCAGGGCGCGCCAGGCCGGCTGAGCCGCGGCGGCCGCTTCGATGGCCGCGTCGCAGTCGGCGCCGTCCAGGTCGGCCACTTCGGCGATCGCTTGGCCAGTGGCGGGGTTGCTGACCGTGAACCGCGCGCCCGACCCGGCCTGGACCCAGCAGCCGTCCACATAGGCGTCGGCGCGCAGCAGGGTGGGGTCTTTGAGGTTCAACATGGCGGGCTCCCGAGGCAATGCGCCTGACATAGACCCCAGGCGGCGCCAGGCAAGCGTGGCCGGCTCCGCCCTGGGCTTCTAGTGGGCTGGAGCCTCCCCAACCTTGTCGCGCTTGGCGACCAGGGCGGCGCGGACCTCTTCGTGGTCGCGCTTGCCGCGCCGGTACTGGGTCAGGATCAGCACCGAGACGGCGGTGATCAGCGCCGCGCCGGGGCCGTGGGACAGGGCCAGCTTCTGGATCGTCGCCCAGGGGATGGCCACATGCGGGGCGCCGGGGGTCTCCAGGCCGTGCGGGAAGGCGATGATATCGAGGATCAGGCCGGCGATGATCGCGCCGATGCCGCTGGAGGCCTTGGCCGAGAAGCTGATACCGGCAAAATAGAGACCCTCGCGGCGGGCGCCGAACAGGTGCTCGTGCTCGTCGGCGGCGTCGGCCATCATCGACTGGAAACCGATCAGGGCGCTGGCCGCGCCGACGCCGCCACAGACCGCGCCGAACATCAGGGTCAATATCTCGCCGCCGGGCGGAATGAGTCCGGCCAGCTTCAGCGACACCGGCCCCAACTGGCTGACGCCGATCAGGCTGATGCCCAACACGGCCACGGACCGCTTTTCCCATCGGCGGGACAGGGCGGCGGCGATGAACACCCCCCCGAAATAGCCCGCGGAAAGCACCAGGGTGATCATCAGGATCTGCGGCGGCTGCAGCTTCCAGAAATAGGTGTTGGCATGCAGGCCAAGCTGGCCGCCAACGCCCAGGCCGATGAACAGGACCAGGCAGGAGCCAAACAGGATGCAGAACGAGCGGTTCTTGAACACCTCGATGACTTCAGCGACGACGCGCGCCGCCCCCCCGCCCTCGTCCTCGGGGGCGGCGTGCAGCCGGTGGCGCATGCCCAGGGTGCCGAAGCCGGAGACTGCCGCCCCCAGCAGGACCAGGATGCCGCAGGTCCAGGCATAGGGGCCGTAGGCCGCGCGGTTGAGTTGGCCATCGTGGCCTTTGAGGAAGACGCCATAGGCCAGGATGGCGGCGGCGAGGCCGGCCACGACGGTGAACAGAACCCGCGCCGCCACGATGGTCGAGCGCTCGGCATAGTCGTCGGAAAGCTCCGCGCCCAAGGCGATGTAGGGCACTTGGAAGAAGGACAGTCCGACCCGGACCACCATCAGCATCGCCAAGGCGTAGGCGAACAGGCCCCAGCCCGTGAGCTGGGCGGGAATCGAGAACAGCAGGCCGAAGCCCACGGCGATGGGGATGGCCGCCAGGATCATGAACGGGTGGCGGCGCCCGTGGCGCGAACGGCTGTTGTCCGAGATCGAACCGACCAAGGGATCGATAAAGGAGTCCACCACCAGGGCGACGCCGAGCGCCAGGCCGGCGGCCGAGCCGGACATGCCGCAGATGATAGTCAGGTAGAACAGCAGCAGGGAGCCGAGACCAAGTCCGAGCGTATCCTGCACCAACATGCCAGAGCCGTAGATCGCCAGGGTGCCGATCCCCAGGCGGGTCGAACGCGCCGTGTGGTTGTCGCTGGGCGGTCCGATAGGCGCGATAATGTCGTCGATATTGGCCATGTTCTTCCGGTCCGATTGTCTCGGCCGCCTCCCCTTGGCCAAATGCATAGGGGCGACCGACGGGCGGCGCCAGTCCCGAGCGGATTAAGCTTCGGTCAGACTCACCCTTTCCGTTGAAGCCGCAACGTCAACCCCCGTCAGGGGTCCCAGCGGCGATCTTGCTGAGCTCCAGTTCAATGGAGCGGGCCACCATGGCCAGGTGGACCCGCATGGCCGCGCCGGCCAGTTCCGGGTCGCGGGAGCGGACGGCGTCCGCCAGGCGGCGGTGTTCGGCCAGGGTCGCCCGCGCACGGCCGGGCTCGGGCAGGGCCAGGCGCCGCACCCGGTCCAGCGGCGCGCGTGCCGCGTCCAGGAGGCGCAGGGCGCGGGGAGACCCCGCGGCGGCGAACAACAGGCCGTGCAGGGCCTCATCCAGGTCGTGGAACCGCGCCAGATCCCCGTCCTCGAGCGCCGCCGCCTGGCCTGCCACGTTGTCGTCCAACCGCTCGATCAGCGCGGCGTCCGCAACGGGAGCCAGACGGCGCATGGCCTCGATCTCCAGGGCGGCGCGGATGAACAGGCTTTCGCGCACCTCGGCCGGCCGGATCGGGGTGACGAAGCTGCCGTGCTGGGGGAAGATTTCCGCCAGGCCTTCCTCCGCCAGCCGGCTGATCGCCTCGCTCACCGGCGCGCGGGAAACCCCCAGCTCGACGGCGATCTCCTCCTTGCGCAGGGGGGTTCCGGGCGGTAGCGCCAATTCGCGAATGCGCCGGCGCAGGATGGCGTAGACGCGGTCGGTCTTGGACGCCTCACGGAGCGTCCCGCGGATCTGCGGCACGTCAGATCACCTCCAGATAGTCCTTGTCCGGCAGGGCGGGGAACGGGGCGGTGGGCAGGGTCTGGTACCAGTAGGCGACGGAGGCGAGGTCGTCCTGTAGCGGCAGGTAGCGGCGGTCCTTGTCGGTGCGCCAGCCCAGGGCCTGGATGGTGATTTTGAGATCCGCCTCGAACCGCACCGGATCCATGATGTGCCAGCGGTACATTCCAAACCTTTGCTGGGAGGCATAGACCCCGTCGGGCCGGATCACCTGGGGCACGCCAGCGTACGGGGTGGTGAACTCGACGTAGGCGCTCTTGAGGTCGCGTTCGATAACACCGGGGTCGAAGTTGTAGGCGCCGCAGAAATAGTCCTCGGTCCCCGTGCCGCAGATGGTGGGAAATTCGCCGTCGCCGTCCATGAAGAACTTGATCTCGCCTTCACCCCACCAGCCGGAATTGTTCACGCCCCAGGCCATGTAGGTTCCGACGTACTGGCCGGCGCCCGTCACCCCGTCGAGGATGGTGTAGACCTCGCCGTAGGGCAGCGGGTTGGTCCGCCGGAACTGGGCGTGGAAATAGGCCACGTCATCCGGGACCTCCGTCAGGGTGTAGTTGATCTGGTAGTAGACCACGAGCGGCTCGGCGCTGAGGTTGGTCATGGTGAAACGCGCCCGCGTGCGGAACGGCATCTCCCAATAGCAGTTGAAACCCCGGCCCGGATTCACGCACACCGCCAGGGAGCTGACCTGGGCGAACTTCTCCCAGCCGTTGGCGAAGAAGTCGCCCGTGGGGCATTCGATGGAGGGCTGTTCCTGGTCGTCCCAATAGGCGCGTAGGATCGAGTGGCGCCATTTGCCCCGCGCCAGGGTCATCCAGATCTGCTGGATGGCGCCGGAGCCGTGGATATCAGCCAAATCCAGGGTGTCGCCCGGCTGGATGATCACATAGGGCGAGACCTTCCAGCCCTGGCCCAGTCCCCGCGCAGCGTTGGCCGCGGGGCCGTCGACCGACATGCCGCCCCCGCCCTTTTCGCCGGTGAAGTTCTCCGGGCTGATGGACCGCGTCCTGGCCTTCGACAGACGGGAGATATTGCCCATGTTGAGGCCAAGGCCGTTGAAGTCGCTCATGGGTCGCCTCCGCTATTGGCTGGCATGTTAGCGGGGAGGTATCGATGGAGTCACCCTGGAAAATCCAGCCATATTCGCTATGCTGATATGGCAATGATCGACACCACTGGCCCCACCGCCCTGCGCCTGAACCCGTCAGACAACGTCGCCGTCGCCTTGCGGCGGATCGCGGTGGAGGAGGTCATCGGCTTGGAGGGGGTGACCGCCGCCGAACTGATTGGCAATGGGCACAAGATCGCGGTCCGCCCGATCGCGGCCGGAGAGTCGGTGCTGAAATATGGCCAGGTGATTGGCGTCGCCACCGCGGATATCGCGGCCGGGGGCCACGTGCACAGCCACAACCTCGCGGTCTCCAGCCAGCGCCAGAGCGCGGCGGCCGTCGCGCCATGGTCCCGCCAGGAGCCCGCCCGCACCTTCCGTGGCTATCGCCGCGCCAACGGCAAGGTCGGCGTGCGCAACTATGTGGCCATCCTGACCTCGGTGAACTGCTCCAGCACCGTGGCGCGGCACATCGCCGAGGCGGCGGAGCGGTCGGGCCTACTGGCGCAATACCCCAATGTCGACGGCATCGTGCCCATCACCCACGCCAGCGGCTGCGGCATGGCCAGCGCCGGCGAGGGCTTCGACATCCTGCGCCGCACCCTGTGGGGCACGGCCGCCAATCCCAACTTCGGCGCCGTGCTGCTTGTGGGCCTGGGCTGCGAGGTGATCCAGATCGGCCGGTTGAAGGCGGACTACGGCCTGTCCGACGGCGAGACCTTCCAGGCCTTCACCATCCAGGACGTTGGCGGCACCAGGCGCGCCATCGAGGAGGGGCTGGATCGGCTGCGCGGCCTGCTGCCCATCGCAGACCGCGCCCGGCGTAGCGAAATCCCCGCCAGTGAACTGGTGCTGGGCCTGCAATGCGGTGGTTCCGACGGCTGGTCGGGGGTGACGTCCAATCCGGCCCTGGGCGCGGCGTCCGACCGGCTGGTGGCCCTGGGCGGCACGGTGATCCTGTCAGAGACGCCGGAGATCTATGGCGCCGAGCACCTGCTCTACGCCCGCGCCGCGACGCCGGAGGTCTCGTCCAAGCTGCGCGCCCGCCTGGACTGGTGGGAGGGCTATACCCAGGCCCACGGGGCGGAGATGGACAACAACCCCTCCCCCGGCAACAAGGCCGGAGGCCTGACCACCATCCTGGAAAAATCCCTGGGCGCGGTGGCCAAGTCGGGCGCCTCGCCGCTGAACGACGTCATCGAGTACGCCCAGCCGATCGCCTCGAGAGGTCTTGTCTTCATGGACAGCCCTGGCTTCGATCCCTGTTCGGCCACTGGCCAGGTGGCGTCGGGAGCGACCCTGATCGCCTTCACTACTGGCCGCGGCTCCGCCTTCGGCTGCAAGCCCTCCCCGTCGATCAAGCTCAGCTCCAACAGCGAAATCTTCGCGCGGATGGAGGGCGACATCGATATCGACTGCGGTCCCATCGCCACCGGCGGCGCGAGCATCGAGGACAAGGGCGCGGAGATCCTGGACTATCTGCTGGCCGTCGCCTCGGGGACGCCCAGCAAGAGCGAGGCCCTGGGTTATGGCGGCTCGGAATTCGTGCCCTGGCAGATCGGGGCGGTGATGTAGGGCGGGTTGGCTTCGAGATTCAGCGATTGACGCCCCCTGCCCGCGCCTGACGATATCGGCGCCGAACAGAACCAGTCAGGAAACGCCCATGGCCTCGAAGCTCGCCGAAGACACCCGCATCGACCCCCGCATCAAGGCCGTCTTCGGGGTCATGCCCGAGATGACCACGCCGGGGGATGTCGCCGATCGGGCGGCGCTGCTGGCCGAGGAGGCCACCGAGGAAGCCAATGGCCGCGCGGCCGCTCAGAAAGCCATGATGGACATGGTGGACAACGAGGCCGTCGCGCCTTCGGCGGGCCTGATCGTGCACACGGAAACCTTTGTTTCCTCGCCCGATGGCAACACGATCAACATCCAGTTCATCCGCCCGGACAATGCCGAGCGCCTGCCGTGCGTCTATTACATCCATGGTGGCGGCATGCAGACCATGTCCGCCTTCGACGGCATGTACCGGGCTTGGGGCAAGATCATCGCCGCCCAGGGTGTGGCCGTGGCCATGGTGGATTTCCGCAACGCCCTGCGCGCCTCGTCCGCGCCGGAGGTGGTGCCCTTCCCGGCCGGGCTGAACGACTGCGTCTCCGGCCTGAAATGGGTTCACGCCAACGCCGCCAAGCTGAACATCGACCCGGCCCGGATCATCGTCGCCGGCGAGAGCGGCGGCGGCAACCTGACCCTGGCTACCGGGCTGAAGCTGAAGCAGGACGGCGATCTGGGGCTGATCAAGGGGCTCTACGCCCTGTGCCCCTATATCGCCGGCCAATGGCCCCTGCCGCAGTATCCCTCCTCCACCGAGAACAACGGAATACTGCTGGACCTGCACAGCAACCGCGGGGCCATGGCCTATGGCATCGAGGCGTTCGAAGCGCGCAACCCCCTGGCCTGGCCTGCCTTCGCAACGGCGCAGGACATCAAGGGCTTTCCGCCCACGGTGATCAGCGTGAACGAGTGCGACCCGCTGCGTGACGAGGGCATCGCCTTCTATCGGCTGCTGTTGACCAACGGCGTCAGCGCCCGATGCCGACAGGTGATGGGCACGATCCACGGCACCGAGATCTTCGCCATGTGCTGCCCGGACATCAGCCGCGACACCGCCAGCGACATGGCCAACTTCTGCTCACGATAGGTCGGTCGGCGCCCGACGGCGGCGGGCAATACCCGCCGCATGGCCGCAGCGGTCGGGACATTCCCGGCTCGCGGCCTGGCCGCCGGCTCAGCGCCGGCTGAAAAAGAAGCCGTGATCCCGGGTGTGGTCGCCCGGGATCACACGCCTTAGACTATCTAGTCGACCCGAAGATTGGTCGCGGAGGTCTTGCCGGTCTTGCGATCCGCTTCCAGATCGTAGCTGACCGTCTGGCCTTCGTTGAGACCGCGCAGGCCAGCCTGCTCCACCGCCGAAATATGGACGAAGACGTCGTCGCCGCCGTCGTTCGGCTGGATGAAGCCAAAGCCCTTGGTGGTGTTGAACCACTTCACGGTGCCAGAGCCCGAACCGGAGCCGACCCGATCACCGGGCGAGGACGCCCGGGGAGGCCGGGGCGCCCGGGGGGCGCCAAATCCGCCGCCGCCGCCACCACCGCTGCTGTAGCCACCGCCACCGCCGCCATAGCCACCGCTACCGCCACCGCCACCGCCGTAACCACCGCCGCCACCGGCGCCGTAGCCACCGCCACCGCCACCGCCACCGCGCGAGGACGGAACGCCCTCACCAGTCACTTCGAGATTGCCGGCGGACGTCTTGCCCGAGCGACGATCGCGCTCGAGTTCGAAATTGACCGGTTGGCCTTCCTGCAACGCCGACAGACCGGCACGTTCCACCGCTGAAACATGCACGAAGACATCAGAGCTGCCATCGTCGGGTTCGATGAAGCCGAACCCCTTGGTGGCGTTGTACCACTTTACTTTTCCGCTAGTCATAGTGCGCATCCGTATAACGTAGGGCCGAAGAGAATTATCCGACTTCGACCCCTCTACACGTTGCCAAGCGTTCCGAGAACCCGGCTTTGCGCGGACAAGAGCGCTTGAGTCGCGTCGAGAGCTTCACCGCAACCCCTGATGGGGCGGCGGGAGCGGATGAAAGTGCAATCTATTTCGGAGGTTGAGCGTCGTAGCGTTTCGAAATCGCCTGGCAATCGGGGCTCAGCTTTTCGAAATTCTCCTTCATGCATTGCTTCTGTTTGGCGCCGCCCAGGCTCATGTGCGGGCAGTACAAATGGATGTCGGGCTTGCAGACCCGGTAGACGGCCATGCCCGAGGGCCGGCCCTGCGGCTTCACCGGGGTGGCGGCGGTGTCACCGCCCGTGGGTTGGGCGGCGGCGGCGAAGGCCCAGGTCACACCCAGAGCCAGGATCATCGATCTTGTCAGCACAAAGTCACTCTCTGAAACACGCCCTCGGTGAGACGGAATAGACCATCCATCGGCTTGGCGCTCGCATTGTCTGTGAAGACGGCGCAGCGGAATCTAGCGGCGCGCCGGCTCTCCCCCTAAGGTCCGCGCCCCGGGGAGATGCGCCGAATGCCCACAGACACGCCACCTTCGCCCGATGCGCCGATCGCGGCGGTGGTGGTGCGCGCCGCCCGGCTGCCGGCCGCGCCCGGTGAGGCCGCCTATTCGGTGGTGCGCCTGACCCCGGAAACATTGAAGTCACGCGAGCGGCTGGACGAAGCCTTGGCCCAAGTCCCCGCCGTCTCTCTCTTCCGCCGTACGTCCAGCGTCGGCGCCAATCCCACCACCCAGGGCCTGTCCCTGCGCGCCTTCGCCCCATCCGGCGCCGGCCGCGCCCTGGTGACCCTGGACGGGGTTCCCCAGAACGACCCGTTCGGCGGCTGGGTGATCTGGACCGCCCTGCCGTCGGAAGACATCGCCGCCGTCAATGTGGTGCGCGGCGCCGGCGCCGGTCCCTATGGCGCGGGGGCGCTCACCGGGGTGGTGGCGCTGGAGGAGCGGGCCGGCGACCCCGGCGCCACCCTGAACCTTAGCGGCGGCTCCCTGGGCTACCGCCGCGCCGCCGCCTCGGCGGAACTGGCCGGGCCTATCGACCTCACCTTCGCTGGCGCAACCGAGCACGACGACGGCTGGATCCCGGTGCGCGCCGGCCGGGGCGCGGCGGACAACGCCCTGCGCCTAGACGCCTGGACGATCGCGGCGCGAGCCCAGGCCAACATCGGCGGCGCCGTGGCGGCGGTTCGCGCCGGCGCCTTCGCCGAGAGCCGCAGCGCCGGGCTGGTGGGCGCAAACGCCCGCGCCTCAGGCAACTTCGCCAGCGTCACCGTGGTGGCCCAGCCCACCGGCCAGGCCTTGGGCTGGCGGCTGCAGGGCTGGTACCGGGGCAGCAACCTGCGCAACACCTCGGTCTCCGTCGCGCCGGGCCACGTCTCCGACACCCCGGCCAACAATCAGTACGACACCCCGGCCATCGGCTGGGGCCTGAACGGCGCACTGCGGGGCTCGGGCACGGCCTTTGACTGGGAGGTGGGGGCGGATCTGCGCGCGGCCACGGGCGAAGACCGTGAACTGGCCAGCTTCCAGTCGGGCGTCTTCACCAAGCGGCGGGTGACCGGGGGCGACACCCTGGTTGCCGGCGCCTATGTCGAGGCGGACCACCACCAAGGCCCCTGGCTGATCAGCGCCGGGCTACGGGCGGACTACTGGTCAGCCAGCAACGCCCACCGCATCGAGACCTCGCTCGGCACCGGGGTGGTGACCCTGAACAACGCCACTCCCGACCGCCACGGCGTCCTGCCCACCGGCCGCCTAGGGGTGCGCCGTGCCCTGGGCGACGACGTTCTGGGGGGCGGCGGTTTCCTGCGCGCCGCCGCCTATGCCGGTTTCCGGCCAGCGACGTTGAACGAGTTGCACCGTCCCTTCCGGGTGGGCAACGACATCACCGAGTCCAACCCGGCCCTGAAGCCCGAGCGCCTTTACGGTGTCGAGGCCGGCGCAGGACAGGACGGCCGTCATGGCGGCTGGTCGCTGACCGCTTTCTACAACCAGCTCCGCGACCCGGTGACCAACGTGACCATCGGCGTTGGGCCGGGGATCTTTCCCATCGCCGGGTTCGTGCCCGCCGGCGGCACGTTGCGCCAGCGCCAGAACGCCGGGCGGATTGACGCCTATGGCCTGGAGGGCGACGCCCGACGCCAGGTCACCGCCGCGGTCTCCGTGCACATGGCGGGCGCCTGGACCCACGCCACCGTCAACGGCGCGGCCGCGGCGCCGCAGCTGACCGGCAAGACGCCGACGCAGGCGCCAAGGCTGACCCTCACCGCGGGCGCCGACTGGCGGCTCCTGGGCGTCGTCACGCTCACCGCCGACCTGCGCTACGAGAGCGCCCGTTTCGAGAACGATATCAACAGCCGCCGCCTGGCCGCGGCGACGACCGTGGCGCTGCAAGCCCGTTGGACAGTGAGCCCGCACGCGGAGATCTATGTCGCCGCCGACAACCTGTTCGACGCCGCCGTCCAGACAGCCGCCGCGGCGGATGGGACGCTAAGCTACGGCCCGCCGCGAACGGTGCGGTTCGGCCTAAGACTGCGCGAGTAGCAGCCATCGCTATCGGCTTTCCCTGCGAGCCTGAGTCCCCTTCCCCGGCCAGGGCTTAGTTCCGGCGGGGGATCACCACCGGCAGGGTCTCATAGCCCTTCACGAACACCGAATGGGTGCGAGTGGGTTCACCCACCAACTCAACTGTGGGAAAGCGGGCCAGGATTTCTTCCCAGATGATCTGCAGCTGCAGCTCCGCCAGGCGGTTGCCGACGCAGCGGTGGATGCCGAAGCCGAAGGAGACATGGGTCCGCGGCCGCGCCCGGTCGATGATGTAGGCGTTGGGGTTTTCGATGACGTCGGTGTCGCGGTTGCCCGAGACGTACCACATCACCACGTTGTCCCCCTCGCGGATGGTCTTGCCGCCGAACTCGAAGTCCTGGCTGGCCGTGCGCCGCATGTGCGCCAGGGGCGTCTGCCAGCGGATGGTCTCCGACACCATGGAGGGGATCAGGCCGTGGTTTTCCTTCAGCTTGGCGTACTGCGCCGGGTTCTGGTTCAGGGCGTAGATCGACCCGGAGATGGTGTTGCGGGTGGTGTCGTTGCCGCCGATGATCAGCAGGCCGATGTTGCCGTTGAACTCGTTGATGTCCATGTCACGGGTCGCCGCGCCGTGGGCCAGCATGGAGATCAGGTCGAACTTAGGCTCGGCGTTGACCCGCTCGTTCCACAGCTCGCCAAAGGCGGCGAAGCACTCGTTCACCTCATCGCGCTTGTGATCCCAGCTCTTCACAGGGCCGAAGCCCGGGGCATTGGTCATCATGTCCGACCAGTGGGTGAGCTTGCGCCGCTCCTCAAAGGGGAAGTCGAACAGGGTCGCCAGGGTCATGGCGGTGAGCTCTTTGGAGACCAGATCCACCCAGTCGAATTCCTCGCCGATGGGCAGGTTGTCCAGGATTATCCCGGCCCGTTCGCGGATCACCGGCGCCATGCGCTGCAAGTTCTGCGGCGCCACCACCGGGCTGACCGTGCGGCGCTGCTCGTCGTGACGGGGCGGGTCCATGGAGATGAAGCTGGGGCGGACGGGGCGCTTGGCCATCTCGGCCTGGGATTCCAGGCTGGCCAGGGTGATGCCCTTGGCCGACGAGAACACCTGATGGTTGGTGTCCACGGCCATGATGTCGTTGTATTTGCTGATCGACCAGTAGGGGCCGTAGTCGCTCTCGGCGGTGTAGTGCACCGGCGCCTCGGCGCGGAGGCGCTCGAAGTAGGGCCACATGGCGTCGGTGCGGAACAGCTCCGGCTGGGCCGGGTTCAGGCTGTCCAGTGGCTGATCATAGACCTCGGCGCGCGCTTCACGGGTGATGTCGATGGAACCGTCGCTCATGGCTGTCTCCCTGAACGCCGCCGCCCTGTCTGCCTATCGCTGGCGGATCGAGGCGGAGCGCGTGAAATGACTACATAAAATACCGGCCAATTCGAACGCCGATCCGAGGGCCATGTCAACTTGGGATGACATGCACTCACGCAGGCCTTACCAGTCCCCGGCGATCCCCTGCGCCTTCATTGCCGCCGTCTGCGCGGCCATGGCCTTGCGGAAGCTGGGATGGTCCTGCAGGCGCGCCCAATAGGCCTTGGCCGGGTCTGGCAGATCGTCCCCCAGGCCGATCTGGCCGGCCAGCATGAACGCGTAACCCATGGAAATGTCGGCGGCGGTGAAGCGGCCGGCGCAGATGAAACCCTTGTCCAGGGCCGGGCCTACCGCCCGCGTGCGGGCCAGGAACCACTTGGCGTAGTCGTCGGCGGCCAGGGGCGCGCGATCCTTTTCGAAGCGGCGGTAGCGAAGCACCAGGGTCTGGGGGAAGGTCAGGGTCGCCTCGCCGAAGTGCAGCCAGTTGAGATAGGCGCCGTAGTCCGCCTCGCCTGGCGCCACGCCGAGGGTTCCAAGCCCGTGCCGATCAGCAAGGTACTGGCAGATAGCCGCGGACTCCGTCATCCGCAGGTCCCCCTCGATCAGGCAGGGGATCGTCCCCAACGGATTGATGGCCATGTAATCCTTGGCCAACACCCGGGGCGGAAACGGCAGCATGTTCAACTCGTAAGGCACACCGACGGCCTCCAGCGCCCACAGGGGACGGAAGGATCGGGCGTTGAACGCGTGGTAGAGCGTGATCATCTAGGCCACTTTCCTTCCCTTGGGGCGCCGCATCGAAGCTGTGCGTCCAAGACCGATGAGGCGTAACCGCATGATGTTCAAGGTCTCCTATGTGGCCTTCCAGACCGCCGCCGACCCGCCCCTGACGGTGGCGGGCAAGATGAGCACGCCCAAGCTGGGCGACGGCGAGGCCCAGCCCGGCCAGGCGCCCGGGGTGGTGATCTGCCATGGCTCCGACGGAGTCGACGGCCGCGGCGAGTTCCACGCCGCCGCCCTGAACACCGCCGGCATCGCCACGCTGGAGATCGACATGTGGGCGGCGCGCGGCACGGCCCGGGGCGCGGCGGGACGACCCCGTTCGGTGCCCCAGACCCTGCCCGACGCCTTCGCCGCCAAGCGCTTCCTGGCCGCCCAGCCGGAGGTGGACCCGTCGCGGGTAGGGATCATGGGGTTCTCCTGGGGCGGGGTGGTGACCCTGCTCAGCGCCACGGACCGGGCCCTTGCGACCTTCGGCCCCGGCGAGCCGGCCTTCGCGGCGCACATGGCGCTCTATCCGGTGTGCTGGGCCTATGAGACCGTCCCGGGCATGACCCTGGCGGGCCTTACCGGATCGCCGGTGATGATCCAGGCCGGCGACGCCGACGCCTATGATGACCCGGACGGCCTGGACCAGTTGTTGGCGCGGCTGCCGGCGGCGTCGAAAGCCATCGTCCGGGGCGTGACGCACAAGGGCGCCGGCCACGGTTTCGACCGCGACCTGCCCGCCCAGACCATCGTCGATCCGTTCGCGCACAAGGGCGCCGGTGGGCCGGTGCTGATGGCGTTCCACGCGCAGGCCGCCGCCGCCGCGCGGGACAACACAGTGGCCTTCTTCACGGAGGCATTCGGTCCTGGAGGCGGCGCGTGAACGACAGCCGCGCCAAACTCTCCCGCATGATCGCCGACGCACGCCGCGTAGTGGTGTTCACTGGCGCCGGCATCTCCACCGAGTCCGGCATCCCCGACTTCCGCAGCCCCGGCGGCGTGTGGAGCACGATGAAGCCGATCATGTTCCAGGACTTCATCGCCAGCGAAGATCGCCGGCGCGAGGCCTGGACGCGCACCTTCACCGGCCGCGCCGGCTGGACGGGGCGTTCGCCCAACGCCGGCCACTACGCGGTGGCGCGCCTGGTGGGGTCGGGCAAGGCCTCTGCGGTGATCACCCAGAACGTCGACAACCTGCACCAGGATTCCGGCGTCGCGGATGGCAAGGTCATCGAGCTGCACGGCAACGCCAGTTACGCCACCTGTCTGGAATGCGGCCTGCGCCACGAGCTAGCCGACCTGAAGGCGCCGTTCATGGAACAGGGCGAGGTCCCAAGCTGCCGCGACTGCGCCGGCATCGTGAAGACCGCCACCATCTCCTTCGGCCAGCCGATGCCGCCGGGACCCATGGCGGCGGCCGAGGACGAAACCCTGGCCTGCGACCTGTTCCTGGCGCTGGGCTCGTCGCTGGTGGTGTTCCCCGCCGCCGGATTTCCACTGATCGCCAAGCGAAACGGCGCGGCCCTGGCCATCGTCAACCGTGAGCCCACCGAGATGGACGTCTATGCCGACCTGGTCCTGCACGACGAGATCGGCCCGACCCTGAGCGAGGTCGCGGCTGGCCACTGAACCGACAAACACCTGAACCCAATAAGAAAATCGACCAGGGAGGCTTTCATGACCGCACACCACATCCGCTATGACGTCGACGGCGATGGGATCGCCACGATCACAATCGACCGTCCCGAAAAGCGCAACGCCATGACCTACGCCATGCTGGGCGCCTTCATCGAAACGGTGGCCAAGGCCGGAGCGGACGAAAAGGTCCGGGTGGTGATCGTCACTGGGGCGGGCGGGGCGTTCTGCGCCGGCACCGACCTGGCCGACCTGGCCACGGTTCCCGGCGAGACCCGCGGCGTGCGCGGCACGGCCCAGGACGACCACCGCTGGTGGCCGCTGGTGGTCTGCCCCAAGCCGGTGATCGGGGCCATCGACGGGGTGGCCGTGGGCATGGGCGCTGAGTTCACCAGCCAGTGCGACGTGCGCATCATCTCCACCCGCACCCGCTTTGCCTGGAACTTCGCACATCGCGGCCTGGTGCCGGACACCGGCGCCGGAAGCTGGCTTCTGCCCCGCCTGATCGGCCCGCACCGGGCGCTGCGCCTGCTCTATTCCGGCGCCTTCCTGGAGGCCGAGGAAGCCAAGGCCATCGGCTACGCCGCCGAGGTGGTGGCGCCCGAGGCGGTGGCGGAGACCGCCCTGGCCGAGGCGCGGCAGTACCTGGCCTCCTCGCCCTTTTCCTTGCGGCACATGAAGTCCCTGGTCTGGCAAGGGCTGGAGCGGGACGTGGGCGAACACATGGCCGCCCACGTGGAGACCCTTACCGCCTGTTTCCGCTCCGCCGACCACAAGGAGGGTGTCGCGGCCTTCCTGGAGCGCCGGCCAGCCAACTTCGTCGGTCGCTGAACGCACGAAGCGATCAGCGCTTGCGGCGTTTCTTGGAGCCGTACAACAGCGTCTGGATCTTGGTCTGCGGCAACTCCACCAGGGTCAGATAGCCCTTCTCGTCCTCGTCCAGGGCCGTGAAGTTGCGCTCGGCCTGGGCCATGTAGGCGGCCTTGGTGACCACGCCGCGGGCGTCGAGCCCGCCCGCCGTCACCGGTTCGGGAATGTTCAGCAGGCTGTAGGGGGAAGCGCCTTGCAGGGTCTCGTCCAGGATCTGCGGCCCCCGCCGCTGTGAGCCCTGGTCATTGCCCTCGGTGACGGGGACGTCGCTTCCAGGACTGCCGGGGGCATATTGCGCCAGCCAGACACCCGGCTTCAGCGTTCCCACCCGCACACGAGCGCCGATGATCTCCGGCGCCACGCGGTGCTCGTAAACGGAGATGTCGAAGGGGTCGAGGATGCCCGCCTTGGCCAGGTCCAGGACCTTGAAGAAGGCCCCCGCGTCGGCGAGGAACTCGGCGTGGTCCAGCTTGCCGTCGGCGTTCCTGTCGGCTTCCTTGAACCAGTCCGCCACGGGATAGGGGGCGCCGGGGAGCGCGCGGAAGGGCTTACCGGCCGGGCTGATGAAGACGTTGGGCAGGCCCTCGTCCTGCGCCCGGGCGGCGCTGGGAAGCGCCAAGGCCAGGGGGGCGGTCGCGGCCATGACCAAGGCCGCGCCGATCGCGCGCCGTGAAGGGGTGGCCGCCATGCTCTGTACTCCGGTTCTGTCGAGGCCAGCATTTTAGCCAGTGGCTGAGCGCGCGGCAAATGTTTCGCCCGCCTTCAATTCGGCAACGCGTCGGAAAAACTTTATCCTTTAGTCGAGCGTGGCGTGGCCAAAACCACGCAGTGTATCTATGCCGCCAGAGACGGCGCACCCCAAAGTAACCGTCACAATCTATTCAGGTGGCAGGTCCAGTTTCTCCACCGCGACTTTCAATTCCGAGGTGCGGGATCGCCGCGCGACCAGGACCCTGCCAGGTTCGGCGACGATCACCAGGTCCTCGACGCCGAACGCCACCACCGTCATCCCGTCCCAGGCCTGGACCAGGGTTCCGTGGCTATCGATGGCGAAGGCCTTTCCGGACAAAGCGTTGCCCGCCTGGTCATGGGCCGAGGCCGACCAGACGGCGTCCCAGGACCCCACATCGGACCAGACGTAATCCACCGGCAGGACGGCGGCGGCGGTGGTGCGCTCCATGATCGCGAAATCTATGGAGATCTTTTGCGCCTGGGCGAAGACTGGTCCGAGGGTGAGGATGCCGCCCTCCTGGCGGCTGTCGGCTAGGGCCGCGAGGACCGGATCCAGGGCGCCCGGGGCGTGCTGCCGAGCCTCGGCGAGGAGGGCCTGGGGCAGGAACAGGAAGTTGCCGCTGTTCCAAAGCAGGCCGTTCGCGACGTGGACAGTCGCTTGTTCCGCATCGGGTTTCTCAATGAATTTAGTCACCCGGCGCAAGCCTTGCGCGCCCGACATCGGACCACCAGCGGCGATGTAGCCGTAGTCGCGGGAGGCGCTGGTGGGGCGGATGCCGAAGGTGACGATGGCGCCGGCGACGGCGGCGGGGGCGGCCAGGGCGGTGGCGGCGCGGAAGGCGGCGGCGTCGGGGATGTAGTGGTCGCTGGCGACCACGAGGGCTAGGGCGAGGGGATCGCGGGCTTGCACCCAGGCGGCGGCCGCGAGGATGGCCGGGGCGGAGTCACGGGCCTCCGGCTCGACCATGAGCTGGCCGGAGACGCCAATTTCAGCAAGTTGCGCAGTGACTTGGCCAACGTGGGCGGCGCCGCAGACGACCAGGGGCGGCGGCGCGCCAGGCAGGCCGGCCACCCGCAGCACGGTGTCCTGGAACAGGGAGCGGTCGGCGAAGAGCTTGATGAAGGGCTTGGGCCGGTCCGCGCGGGAGGCCGGCCACAGGCGGGCGCCGGCGCCGCCACAGAGGATCACGGGATGGATATTCGGGGGCGCTGGAGGGTCGCTGGGGGTCACTAGCGGGTCACTGGAGGAGAACGGGGGATCACGGGAGGCATCAGTCGGCAAAGGTGCGAGCCTTGTGGGTCAGGACTAGCACGCAGGCGGCGCCCAGGGCGATCGCTGGCAAGGTGCAGGCCAGGGTCTGGGTGACGCTGGCGTGCCCGGCGCGCAGGGCGCCCGCCAGCAGGGGCCCGACGATGGAGCCCATCCGTCCGACGCCCACCGCCGCGCCCGCGCCGGTGGCGCGAACCGCCGCCGGATAGAAACGCGGGGCGATGGCGTAGAGGCTGAACTGGGCGCCGACGACGCCGAAGCCGACCAGGCCGGCGAAGGCCACCACCAGGGTCGATCCCTGCGCCATCGCCAACAGCGCCACGGCGAACGCCAAGCCGACCAGGGCGGCCAGCAGTGGCAGGCGCGGCCCCAGGCGGTCCACCGCCCGCCCCACCACGAGACAGCCGACAATCCCGACCAGGTTGAAGCTAAGGGAGGACACGAAGCCGGTATCGCGGCTGAGGCCCTTGCCAACTACCAGGAGCGGCAGCCAGGCCAGCATGATCGAAAGCACCAGTTGGGTGGCGACGAAGGGAACCCAGAGCAGGACGGTGGCCAGGGCGCGCCCTTCGCCGAAGAGAACCGACAGCAGCCGGGCATTGACGCGTCCTTCCCGCCGCGCCGCGGTTTCCGGCAACAGGACGGCGGCCAGGGGCGCGATCAGCAACGGCGCGACGCCGCCGATGACGAAGATCAGCCGCCAGTCGAACTCCGGCGGCAGGAAGCGGGCAATGAGCGCAGCGATGGAGCCGCCCACCGGCATCCCGACGAAAACGCTGGTGATGGTGGAGACGCGCCGGCTCGGGGCGCTGACCTCTGCGGCGATGGTGATCAGCAGGGGCATGGCGCCGCCAAAACCGATCCCGGTCAGCAGCCGTGACACCAGCAACATGTCCAGGCCGGGGGCCGCGGCGGTGACCAATGAGAAAACGCCAAACCAGGCCACCGATGCGATCAGCACCGGCTTGCGGCCGATCCTGTCCGCCGCCCAACCGCCCAGCAGGGCGCCGAAGACCAGGCCGACCATGGCCATGCTGCCGGCCAAGCCGATCTGGTTCTGGCCCAGCCGTAGAGCCGGGGCGAGGGTCGGGGCGGCGACGCCGATGGCCTGGATGTCATAGCCTTCCAGGACTGCGATCAGGGTGCAGACCAGCACCACCCACAAGGCGCGGAACGGGTTTGGCGTCGGCGCGGCGTCGGTCATGGTCCCCCCAATCTGGCGATCTTAGCCCGACGCGGCCGAGGCCAGATAGGGCGCCGATCGACTTGCCCACGGATAATCTGGACTAGGGCCAACCCCGGTTCGGGAGCAGACTGGCGCGCATGGACGGTATCTATGGCGAGATCGCGGTGAATCTCTGCGCGGCATGGGCGGCGGGCAGCCTGATCGGCATCGAGCGCAGCCACAACGGCCGCGCGGCGGGCTTCCGCACCCACGCTATCGTGGCCCTGGCGGCGGCGGCGGCGATGATCCTGACCTTCGAACCACAACTGGTCCCGGCCGCCCTGCTGGGCAAGGGGCGGTTGGATCCCGGCCGGATCGCCCAGGGGGTGATCACCGGCGTTGGCTTTCTGGGGGCCGGGGTGATCTTCAAGGAGGGGATCAGTATCCAGGGCCTGACCACGGCGGCGGCGCTGTGGGCGACCTCGGCCATCGGCCTGATGCTGGGCCTGGGACTGTATGGTCCCGGCGCCCTGCTCACGGCCGCAGTGTTGACGACCTTGGTGCTGTTCCGCTGGCTGGAGGGGGTGATGCCCGAGCGCGCCTATGCCCAGGTGGTGCTGCGCTACCACGCCGGCGTGGCGCCCACCGAAGCGGCGCTGATCGCCGACCTGGACCGCCTGGATGTGAGCCTCACGGGCCTGAGCTACGGTCTTCACCGCGACGGCGAGGTCTTCGAATTCCAGGGCATGGCCCAGACCGGCAAGCGCGACGGCCTATCGAACCTGGCCGCGCGCCTGCGGGAAACCCCGGGCCTGATCGAGTTCGAACTATCGCGGATCAGCAAGTAGGCTGCCGCGACGCCGCGTCAAAGCCTAGCTTTTCGCCGCCATTCCCGGCATGTGCGCGGCATGAGCCCTCCGACGTTCGTGCTGACCCTTTCGTGTCCCGACCGGATCGGCATCGTGGCGGATGTCGCCACCGTGCTGGCGCAGGCGCGGTGCAACATCCTCGAGAGCGCCCAGCATGGCGACGCCGGCAATGGCCGGTTCTTCATGCGAACCGTCTTCGAGTCCGCCGACGGCCTGGGGCTGGAGGCGTTGCAGGCCCGCATCGCCCCGGTGGCGGAGCGGCACGACATGATCGCCGACCTGTTCGACGCGGCGCGCAGGACGCCGACGGTGATCATGGTCTCGCGCTTCGGCCACTGCCTGAACGACCTGCTATTCCGTTGGCGGACGGGCGCCCTGCCCATCGAGGTCAAGGCGGTGGTCTCGAACCACGAGGATTTCGGCGATCTGGTCGCCTCCTTCGGCCTGCCCTTCCACCACCTGCCGGTGAGCGCCGAAACCAAGGCGCGGCAAGAGACGGCGCTGGAAGAGATCGTTACTGGCGAGGGCGCCGAACTGGTGGTGTTGGCGCGCTACATGCAGATCCTGTCGGCGGATTTCTGCGCCCGGCGGCCGGGGCGGATCATCAATATCCATCACTCGTTCCTGCCCAGCTTCAAGGGCGCGCGACCCTATCACCGGGCCTATGAGCGCGGGGTCAAACTGATTGGGGCCACCGCCCACTATGTGACCCAGGACCTGGACGAGGGGCCGATCATCGAACAGGCGGTCGAGCGCGTGGGGCACAACCTTTCCGTGGACGACTACATCGCCGTCGGCCGCGACGTGGAGGCCCTGGTGCTGGCGCGGGCGGTGAAGTGGCACGCGGAGCATCGGGTGCTGTTGAACGGCACGCGGGCAGTGGTGTTCTAGGGTTTCCGAGCCGGCGTTAGTCCGCTAGGCGACGACGCGCCGGCGTTCCCGGCCGCCGAAAGTCAGCAGTTCGGCCAGCTGTTCCTCGGTGGCGCAGAGGTTGCGCAGGATCCTGCCCAGCACATCGAGAACCACCAGCTGACGGTCCTCTGGGACGCCCTCCAGGGCGACGCGGTTGAAGTCGTTCAGGACGCTGAGCGCGGCCTGGAAGAACGCCTCGCCTTCGTCCGTCAGAGTCAGGACGACCTTGCGCCGGTCGCCCGGTGGGGTGGCGCGCAGGACCAAGCCCTGTTCGACCATCTGATCCACCGCGCGGGTCAAGGTGGTGCGGTCGATGGCGGTGAAGCCCGCCAGGTCCTTCATGGTGCAGCCGTGGATGCGCCGGATCACGGAGAGGGCCCGCCACCGGTTGATGTTCAATCCGCCCTCGGCCAAAGCCATATCGAAGGTCAAGTCGCGGCGGCGCTGGGCCTGGAACAGCAGGTAGAAGAAATACTCCGGCACATCCACGGATCGTTCGCGGACGGCCTGGGAAACACTTTGGTCGAACGGCATGGCCGCACTCCTGACGCACACTCAGCAAATGCCGCCACCCGAGCCTCGGCAGCCCAGGAACCCTGCGACATACACAATACGCCTGGTCCGCCTTAGGTTCCGGGGTGGCTGACCCGGCTCGCGGCGCCCGCGTGGCGGATTAACAAGCCCAGTTCGCCCGATTGCACAAGACGCATTCACAGCCAATGTGAACGCGCAAGGTGTGCTTGCACCCAGTGTGCTCACGACGCGCCTCGGAGCGCTGACCGTTCTGCGTCGAGCGACAGTTAGAGCCTTACGGGCGCTTCAAGCGGCAGCCATTTGGGCTGTCGCGGTCTAGGCGGCGCGAGAACGCTCCGCCGGACGCGCGCCACGGCCGTCACCCACATCGAAGGTCGCGATCAGTCGCGCCAGGGTCATGGCCTCCTGAGCCAGGGCGTGGCTGGCGGCGGTGGATTCCTCCACCATGGCGGCGTTCTGCTGGGTGACCTGGTCCATCTGGTTGACGGCGACGTTCACCTGCGCAAGGCCGACGGCCTGTTCCTGGGTCGAGGCGGCGATGTCCACCACCAGGCTGTTGAGCTGGGCGACCTGAACCACGATGCGGCCGAGGGCCTCACCGGTCTGGCCCACCAGGCTGACGCCGGCGTCCACCTGCCGGGTGGAGGCGGAGATCAGGGTCTTGATCTCCTTGGCGGCCTCGGCCGAGCGCTGGGCCAGGGCCCGGACCTCGGAGGCGACGACGGCGAAACCGCGGCCGGCGTCGCCGGCGCGGGCGGCCTCGACCCCGGCGTTCAAGGCCAGCAGGTTGGTCTGGAAGGCGATCTCGTCGATGACGCCGATAATCTGGCTGATCTGCTGGGCGGAGGTCTCGATACCGCTCATGGCTTCCACCGCCTGGCGAACCACGATGCCCGACTGTTCGGCGTCGCCGCGGGCCGCGCCCACCGCTTCGCGCGCCTCGGCCGCGCCTTGGGCGGTCTTGCGCACGGTGGCGGTGATCTCATCCAGGGCGGCGGCGGTTTCCTCCAGGCTGGCGGCCTGCTGTTCGGTGCGGCGCGACAGGTCGTCGGAGGCTCGGCTGATTTCGTCGGCGCCGGTGCGGATGCCCACGGTATTGGCGGTGACCACCTTCATGGTCTGCTGCAGCTTGTCCATGGCGCCGTTGAAGTCGGCCCGCAGCTTCTCATAGGCGGGGGCGAAGGCGGCGGTGAGGCGGTAGGTGAGCACGCCGTCGGACAGACGCTCGAGGCCCTGGGCCAAGGCCCCCACCACATCAGCCTGTTCCTGGGCGACCGCGGCGCGATCGGCCTCGGCCGCCAGGCGGCCGAGCTCGGCGGCGGCCCGCTGGTCGGCGGCCTCCGCTTCCAGGCGGATCTTCTCGATGGCGGCGTCCTTGAAGGTCTGCACGGCGCCGGCCATGCGGCCCACCTCGTCGCGACGGCCGGTGGCCGGGATGGCGATGGTGTTATCGCCGGCGGCCAGGCGGCCCATGGCGCCGGTCATGGCGGCGACGGGGCCGGCAATGGCGCGGGTGAGCATGATCCCGACAGCGGCGGCCAGCAGGGTGGCGACGCCAGCGCCCAGCATCAAGGCCAGATTGGCGGCGTGGATGGCCGAGGCCTGGGCGGCGGCGTTGGTCTTCAGGCGCGCATTCTCGGTTCCGGTGACGGCTTTCAGAATCTCGCGAATCTTGAACAGCCGCCCACTGGTCATGATGCTGGCCTGGGCCTGTGCGGTCTGGGCGGGATCCTGACGCTGGGCGATCTGGGCGTCTTCCTCGCCGTTGACCACGGCGATCGCGGCCTTGAGATCGGCGACGTGAGCCTGGCCGGCGGCGTCTGATTCGATTGTGGAGAGATCGCCCAGCGCGACGGAGAACTCGTCCTTGTGGGTCTTATACTTGGCGATGAAGCTGGGATCGCCGCTGGCGACGAAGCCGCGCACGGAATTCTGTTCCTCGACGGCGGCGGACAGGGCGCCGTTGGCGGCCGCCAGGGCCGCGTAGCTGCGGTTGTTGCCGTCGGTGGTGGTCCTGATCGCCGAGAGGCCGACATTGACCGCGGCGCACATGGCCAGGACGATCGTCACCACCACGGCGAAACCCAGTGTCATCTTCTTTGAAATACTGATGTTATTTAAGAACATCTGGTCCGGCCTCTCGCGCATGGTCAACGCAAGATCGGCTGTAATATGGTCCGAATACGCGGCTACGAATCCATACTCGACAGACTTGGCATTCACCTGGAATGTGTGCAGTCACGAGATCGCGTCGCAGAGCCGACTGAACTATTAGTTAAGCACGCAGATTTTTGACAGAATGTCGCACCTCTGACCGATCAAAAACACTCAGAGCGGGAGGCGGGCGAAAAGCCTTCGGCCCGCCGATCGTCGCGGTCTATGTGCTCAGCGACGAGGGCCGCATCGCCGGGGCGGCGGGAGCGGCGCACTTGCTGGCCCCGAAGATAACGCCGGTGGTGGTGGAATAGGGGAAGAGGCCTACCGCCGCACGTCCAGCCCGCCGTCGGACAACAGCGTCTCCACATCCTCGACCCGAGCCAGGTTGAAGTCCCCGGGGGTGGCGTGTTTCAGGGTCGCGGCGGCCAGGGCGAAGCTGACGGTCTGCTGATCGGGCAGGCCCTGGCGCAGGCCGTGGATCAGGCCGGCGGCGAAGGCGTCGCCGCCGCCGATGCGGTCGACGATGGGCGTCAAGGGGATCGACGGCGTGGTCCACACCCCACCATCGCGGGCGAACATGAAGCCGGACAGGTCGTGGTGGTCGACGCTGTGCTGGATGCGGCGGGTGGAGGCCATGCGGGCCAGGTTCGGATAGGCGGCGAAGGCGGCCTTGGCGGCGGCGGCGCGGGGCGCCTCGCCCTCCCCCCTGAAGGTCTGCCCCAGGATCAGGGCGATGTCGCGGTGGTCGCCGAACACCAGGTCCGACAGGGACAGGATCTCGCCCAGGATCGCCGGGCCGTCGCCATCCCACGCCGCCCACAGGCTTGCGCGGTAGTTGCAGTCGAAGGAGACGGTGACCCCGGCGGCGCGGGCGGCCCTGGCGGCGCGCAGGGCGGCGGCGGCCGATTGCGCGCCAATGGCGGCGGTGACCCCCGACAGGTGCAGCCACCCAGCCCCGGCCAGCTGCGCCTCCCAGTCGATGGCGTCGGCGCCGGCCCGGGCGAAGGCCGAATCGGCGCGGTCGTACAACACTTCGGAGGCGCGGCGGACGGCGCCCGGGGTGAAGAAATACAGGCCCATGCGACCCGGCCCGGTCTGCAAGCCCGAGACGTCGACGCCGTAGCGGCGCAGTTCGTCGACGGCGGCGCGGCCGAGCGCATTGGCCGGCAGGACGCTGACCATCCGCGCCGCGTGCCCCAATCGCGCCAGGGAGACGGCGACATTGGCCTCCGCCCCGCCGAAGGCGGTGTTCAGTCCCGGCGTCTGCAGCAGGAACTCCGCGCCGGGCGCGGACAGGCGGATCAAAACCTCGCCGAAACAAAGGATGCGGCCGTCGTGTCTCATGTTGCTCCCCTACAACGTGGCGTCCCGAATTCGTATGGCGACTTCCATTGCCACCGGTGTCATGACAAATGATACCGGTATCATAGGGTAGCTGGTTAGCAACTTCTCCGGCTGCAAGTTCCAACCAACTGCGGCGTCGGCGAGACGACAAAACGCGCGATGGCGCCCACATCGCGGGCGCCGCCAGCTTGCCCAAGGCTCTATTGTCGCCGTCACGCTTACATTCGACAACCAGGGGCTGAATTCGTTGAACGGAAGGAGCTCCGCAAGATACCTCTGGCCGGCACTGGTTTGCGCGGCGTTGGGCTGATTCGATCCGGGAGCGGGGAGTTTGTGGTGCAGTATTTGAAGATTCCCAGGCGTGGTTTGGCAACGCTTGCAGTCGGGGCTTCGTTAGCGGCGATCATGATTTCGGGACCAGCGGCTGCGGCCGTGACGTTCAATTTCGGGCTGCTCAATGCGAGAGGCATCGGTGTCGCTCAGGCAGGTCCTACTGCTCAGGGCAACACCGATGAGTCTGTACTCGCTTTCAGCACACCGGTCGTCCCGTTGCAGGTGGAAGGCTATTTCGATGGTGTGGCATCAAAAAACCATGGTCGCACCCTTTTGGGTGAGGCACTGGCCGACGAGGTCGCCACGGCAACCTTCAGCGGCGCCGCGTCGGGCACGGTCAATTTCAGTGGCTACACAAAAGCCCTGATAACCGCAGCCGCGCCGCCCAACTCAGACGCCTACGCCTATGATGCCGGAAGTATACTTTACTACTTTACAGTTGATGCGCCATCAATTCTAAAATACACGTACAATCTGATCGATAGCAGCGATGGCGGCGTATACAACCCCTATCACACGTTCATTGGTTACTCATCAAACCTTATTTCTGATTTTGCTTATGCAAATACAAACGGGTCACAGTCAGTCTTTCTGGGTCCCGGCACCTACGGCATAAACATCTATGTTGCTAACGCCGACAATCACGACTTTACCTTCCAGTATGGTCTTGGCGCTAAGTCGTCCACGTCGAATGACACCTTCACCTTCAACATCGTCGACGCCATCTCGGCCGCCCCAGAGCCGGCGACCTGGGCAATGATGCTGCTAGGGTTTTTCGGCATTGGCGCGGCGCTCCGCCGCTCTCGTCAGCGCCTCGGGATGGTTCCCGCCTGACTCAGCTGAGCGTCTTCTCGGATCCGGCCTGTTAGCTGGATCCGAGGGCCGGCAGCGTGGTCATAGCGTGAGGTTCGCGATGTCTTTAGGTGACCGCGCCGCCCAGTCCAGCAGCGCCTTCCGTGGCCAGAACATGGCGTAGCAGACCGGCCTGTAGCGCCCCCGCGCGATCAGGGCGGCGCGGGTGGGCGAGGTCTGGGCGGCGCGGGTGGTGTGAATCTCGCCCCCGCCCAGGCGTACGGCTATGGCGCCGCGCTGTAGTGGACGCTCCTGCAGATAGGCCAGGCGCGGGCTGATCTGAACAAGCTGGGGATCGTAAAACCAGCTGGCCCCCCACATCCCGGCGAGGTCCGGGTTGAGCGCCAGAATGTCGGCGACCCGGCGATAGCAGGCGTCCCAGCCGGGTTCGTTGAAATCGTCCAGCGCGCGGCTGTCGGTGTGGATCTCCAGCCAGTCGTTACAGCCGTGATCGCCCAGCAGGGCGGCCATGGCGTCCAGGCCCGCGCCGGCCATGGCCAGGCGACCGGTCATGGCGCCCATGTGGGCCAGGCGGCGCAGGCTGGCGCCGGGTCCCCTTGGGAAGGCGATGTCGACGACCTGGGCGCCAGCCGGGACGGTCATGCCGGCCACCAGACGAGCGTCTTTGGCGTAGCAGTCGGGATCGTAGGCGCCGGTGTCGTGGGCGTTGTGGACGAGGTAGTGGGCCATGGTCCCCAACGCCTCGGGAAACAGGGCCTCGATACTGGCCGGCAGCATCAGGCTGGGGGACCGGGTGGGCAGGCTTAGCGCCAGGCCGGCTATGGCGGCGCAGCGGACCTGGTCCATGGGCGCGCCGCGGTCGACGTGGCGCAGGCGCTGGTCCAGCCAGTGGGCGGCGCCGGCGCCTTCGCGGTCGAAGGCCGAGCGCATCTCGCGGACCAGAGTGTCACGCTGGGCGCGAACGAAGGCTTCCACGTTGGGACCGGCGGCGCGCGACACGGCCTCCAGGGCGTCCAGGGTTTCGCACGACGGCGCGCCTCGGGGTGAGGAGGGTTCGGACCCACGCCGCGCCGGAGGACGCCGCATTTCCCTATCTCACCGTCAGGCGGCCGGCGCCAAAAAGGGCTTTCCAGAAATCAGCGTAGTCACGCCATAGGTCCGGGACGATCCACAGGCCTTGGCGGTAAGGGGTCTGGACGCCGATCACCAAGCTCTGGTCGGTGGCCGCCGCATCGGGGCGCCAGGTGCCGAACAGGTGGTCCCACAGAGGCATGACCCCGAAGTGACCAGTGCGCTCGCTCATGTCCAGGACGTGGTGCAGGCGGTGATGCACTGGCGACTGCAGGATGTAGCGACCGATCAGACCGAAGTCCGAATTGATCCGGGAATGGATCATGTAGCGCAAGGCGATGACGAAGAGATTGACGTCGGCGATGACGTCCGGTGAGGCGGAGAACAGCACCGCCGGCAGGGTGGTGCTGATGACGCCGGTGAAGGCCGCCGGGTGGGTGCGCACGGAGTTGATGACGCTGAACTCATCCGCCGCATGGTGGAATCGGTGCAGGGGCCAGAACAGGCGCGAGTGGTCGAGGCGGTGGTTCCAGTAGTCGAGAAAGGTGAAGACGCCAAAGAAGACCGCCACCTGCACGGCGGTGGGCAGGCCGGCGACGGAGAGGTTGAGGCCGGTAACGGCGGCGATGCGATCGTGCAGCCAGGCGCCGGAAACCAGGACGACGCCAAAGCTCGTGCCAGCGATCAGCAGGGGCATCAGCGGTGTCTGCCAGAGCAGGAAACAGGCCAGATCGCTGAGGCTGGAAGGTGCGCGGCGGACCAGAAGGTGGCGGGCGGAGCTGCCGGCCCAGCCGACGAAAGCCAGCTCAATGAAGAAGACGCCGGGCACGATCAGGACCAGGATCGACCCGTGCTGCAGGATACGCCGGTGCAGGTCGCCGACGGAAAAGGCATGCCCCAGAAGGGTCAGGGACAGACGGCCCGGAACCAGATGCAGAACGCTCCACCAGGCCACGCCGACCAGGGCCAGATAGGCGCTGAAGGCGGCCAGGGCGGCGGGGCTCAACCGAGCCCCGAGGCGGTTGTCCTGGACGGCGGGGGTGGGCGCGGGCCGGCGCCAGACGCCAGACCTGGCCATCGCCGTGGCGATTTCTCCGATGGCCATGAGTCCCTCCGATCCCGCCGCGGCACAACGTCGTCAACGTCAGCAAGCCCCGGGCCAGACCTCAAGTCAGCGACGTGGGCGGCGTGACGTGAACAGCCGGAGGCGCCTGACCGAGAAAGGCAGGGCGATCGCAAGGAGAAGGTGGGGTGGCCTTCGCATCCGTGGAGGGCGCGCTATAGGAGAACCATGCGCCACCTGCCTCGCCCACAGCCGTTGTTGAGGACCCTTCTTACAATCGCCATCGCCCTGGCCGGTGGGACGACGGCGGCCGCGCCGGCCGGCGCCACGGGCGGCGGGGTGACGGCGTTCCATGTGCCCTGGGATCCGGCCAGCCAGGCCGGGCTCGCGGCGCATCTGGGCCACATCGATGTCTTCGCCCCGCAGTGGATCGCCGTAACGACCGCGGACGGAACCCTGGCGACACCGCCAGACCTGAAGGCCCTGGCGACGCTCAAGGGGGCCAAGGGGACCATCGTGCTGCCGGTGATCACCAACGCCCATGACGGGGTCTGGGACGGGGCGGCGGCCGAAGGCGTCATGGCCCGTCCAGAGGTGAGGGCCAAGGTGATCGCGCGGCTCGTCGCCCTGGCCAAGGCGCGCGGCTGGGGCGGCTATGTGTTCGACTTCGAGGCCCTGCCCCCCACGGGGGTCGCGGCCTATCCGGGCTTCGTCGCCCAGGCGCGCAAGGCGCTGACAAGGGCGGGCAAGACCACCTGGGTCACCGCCTTCCTCAGCGCCGACCCGGCGGTGCTCAAGCCCCTGGCCGACGCCTCCGACAGGCTGGTGCTGATGGCCTATGACGAATGCTGGTCCACCTCAACGCCGGGACCGGTGGCCGGAGAGGACTGGTTGGAAGCGGTGCTGCCGGTGAAACTGGCGGCCCTCGACCCGGGCAAGGCCCTGCTGGCGGTGGGCGCCTATGGCTACGACTGGCCGGTGGGCAAGCCGGCCACCGTCATCGGCGTTCCGGCGGCTAAGGCCCTGGCGGCCGCGCATGGGGTCGCGATCACCCACGATCCCGCCAGCGCCAACGCCACCTTCAAATACCAGGACACCGCCGGGGTGCGGCACACGGTATGGATGACCGACGCCTTCACCTGGTCCTACGAACGGGCGGCGGCCAGGGCGGCGGGGCTGAGAGGGGTGGCGGTATGGCGGCTGGGCCTCGAAGACCCGGCCATCTGGACCACCCCGCCCGCCGGCGCGCCGTACGGAACCGGCAACCCGCCGGCGAAGCTGCCGCGATGTTTCTTGTTGGGCAGCCCATGGGCAACGGGCGTCGCGCCCTAACCGCCGCCTACCCCGTCGTCCGCAACCCCGCCGCGATACCGGCGATGGTAAGTTCCACCCCCAGGAACACGGCCTCGGACTCGTCTCCGCCCCGCCGTCGACCCAACAGGTCGAGCTGGAGGTCGTTCAGAGGGCGGATGGTTTCCAGGGCGCGGATGATCGAGGCTGACAGATGCGGTTGGTCTTCCAGCAGGGTTGATCCGCCTCGGGCCGACAGGGCGATCTCCACGGCGGCGGCGTGTTCGCGTCTGACGGCGTCCATGATCCGGCGCGCCGCGGCCTTGTCCGAGGCCAGGGCGGCATATTGCTCGGCGAAGGCCATGTCGGCCTGGACCAGGGCCATTTCCATATTGGCCATCAGGGTGGAGAAGAACTCCGAGGCTCCGACCAGGTCCTGCAATTGGCCGGCGGACAATCCCGCCCGCTGCGCCCCACCGGCGAAGCCGTACCAGCTGGGCAGCAGAAACCGGGCCTGGGACCAGGAGAACACCCAGGGGATGGCGCGCAGATCCTCGATCTTGCGCCCCGCGCCACGCGAGGCGGGGCGGCTGCCGATGTTCAGGGACGCGATCTCGTTGATGGGCGTGGCCGACCAGAAGAACTCGGCAAAGGCGGGGTCGTCATAGACCAGGGCCCGGTAGGCGGCCTGGGACCCCGCCGCCAGCGCCCGAAGCGCCGTCTCATGCTTGGCGGCGCCGGGCTTGGCCTCCACCGGCTTGTGGCTGGCCAGGACCACGGCGGCCACCAGGCTTTCCAGGCTGCGGCGGGCGATGGGCTGGTCGCCGAAGCGGTGGGCGATCATCTCGCCCTGCTCGGTCATCCGTATACGGCCCTGTACCGAGCCTGGAGGCTGCGCCAGCACCGCGCGGGGAGCCGGTCCGCCCCCCCGGCCGATGGAGCCGCCACGGCCATGGAACAGGCGCAGGCCCACGTGGTGATCCTCGCACCGCTCCGCCAGACGCTCGGCGGCGCGGACCACCGAGAAGCGGGAGGTGACGTAGCCGCCGTCCTTGTTGCTGTCGGAATAGCCCAGCATCACGTCCTGCACCGGGGCCTTGCCCAGCAGGCTGCGGGCCTCCGGCAGACGCAGCCAGGCCGAGAGGATCGAGGGGCCATGCTCCAGGTCGTCGATGGTCTCGAACAAGGGCGACACCGGCAACTGGGTGCGCGGCTCGGCGCCGCCGGTCACCAGGCCCACCTGTTTCAGCAGGACCAGGGGTTCGAGGATGTCGGACAGAGAGTCGGTCTTGGAGATAACGTAGGCGCACAGGGCCTCGCGCCCATACAACCGCACCGCCTCGGCGGCGGCGTCCAGGGTGGCCAGTTCCTTGGAGGTCTCTGGCGAATAGCTGGCGAAGGGCGAGCGCAGGGGCCGCTCATGCGACAGCTCGGCCAACAGCACCTTCACCCGCCCGGCTTCGCTGAGCACGTCGTACTCGACGCCCGTGGCGGCGCGATCGAAGAGTTCGGTCAGCACCCGCTCGTGCACGTCGGCGTTCTGGCGCAGGTCCAGGCGCATGAGGTGGAAGCCGCAGGCGCGGGCGAGGGCAATCAAGGTCGCCAGGCGGTGACCCACCAGCCGGCCATCGCCGTTCTCGCTCAGCGAGGCGCTGACCACCTCCAGGTGGGCGACGAAATCGCGAGGGTGGTCATAGGCCGCCGCGCGGGCGGGATAGGTTCCCCCGGCCAGCAGATTGGCCGTGCCCGACAACCGCTCCCAGACATGCTCCAGCGCCAGGCGATAGGGCTCATCCCGGCGATGGGGGGACATGTCCGTGGCGGTGTCGGCGAGGGCTCGCAACGCCTCGGAAACCGGCGACAGGTCAGAGGAGATGGCCAGGTCGAACCACAGGGCTCGCACCTCGTCGGAATAGTGGTTGAGGATCACCCGGGCGTTGGCGCGCAAGGCCTGGCGCAGGGTGTCGCCGTTGACGCCGGGATGGCCGTCACGGTCGCCGCCGATCCAGGACCCCAGGCGCAGGATCGGATGCTCTGGCAGGCTAGCGCCGAGGTCCCGGCTCCAGCTCTCATAGAGCTCGGCCAGGGCTGGCAGGACGGAGTCGCGGACAATGGCCAGGGCGTTGCGGATCTCATCCGTCACCGCGATGCGCTCGGGCCGGTGCAGGCGCATGCGCCATAGGAGGGCGATCTCGCGGTAGAGGTCTTCGGTGAAGCGCTTGTCCTGCGCCGGGCTGAGGCGATGGCGGGCGCCCAGGATCAGACGGGAGATTTCGAACTCTCGCTCCACCACCGCGCGGCGGCGCACCTCGGTGGGGTGGGCGGTGAAGACCGGCGTGACGTCCAGGCCATCGAGGGCCTTGCGCGGGGTCGGACCGCCGGCGGCGCGCACCGCTTCGACGCTGGCATGAAGCGAGCGCAGGGGGTCGGTGGTGTCCATGGCCTCCGTCTCGGCGCTGCGGCGGCGGCCGGCGGCGTCCTCGGCGATGGAGATCAGCAGAGAGCGGCAGGTGAGCGCCCGGGCGACGAACTCGCCCTGGTCGGCGGTGAGGTCCGCAAGGACGGCCTCGCCCGCCTGGACGCGCCGAACCAGGGCCACGGCGTCCTCGCCATCAGCCTCGGCGATGGCTTCGAACAGCAGCCCTTCCAGCAGGGCCGTGGTGGTCTGCGCTACCGAGCGAGCCAACCGCCATCCACCGCAAGCAGGGATCCGTGCACATGGTCCGAGGGCCTGTCCCAGCGGTCGGCCGGGACGCGGGCCAGGATATCGCGGCTGCGATTCTCGTCGGCGCGCAGGGCGGTGGTGTTGCTGGTCTCGAAATAGCCAGGCGCGATGGTGTTCACATTGATCCCTTTTTCCGCCCACGCATTGGCCAGAAGTCGGGTCAGGCCCGCAAGCCCGCTTTTGCTGGCGGTGTAGAAGGCGACTCGAATTTCCCCTGATACGACAACATCAAGGCGATGTTGATCAGGATATCCATCCGCCCGAACCAGGACAGGGTTTCGGCGACGAATTGGCGGGTGGAATCAGGTTCGCCCATGAAGTGGAAGACTCGCTCGTCCGCCTTCGGGCCGAAATAGAAATACACCTCCGAACGGCGATCGTGCAGGTGCGGCAGGATGGTGTTCAGACGCTGTCGGGCGGCTCTCCCGGCGGTCTTGTTGTTCAGAGTTTGTAGGCCTGCTTGGGCAGGCGGTAGGCGAGGTCGGCCGCCACCTCGGCGGCCTCGTCCTCGGCCAGCCGATGCTCGGCGACCAGGCGGGCGAGGAAGCCGCAGTCCACCCGGCGGGCGACATCGTGGCGCGCGGGGATGGAGAGGAAGGCACGGGTGTCGTCGTTGAAACCGACGGTATTGTAGAAACCGGCGGTCTCGGTGGTCTGTTCGCGGAACCGGCGCATGCCCTCGGGGCTGTCGTGGAACCACCAGGCGGGCCCGAGCTTCAGGATCGGATAATGACCCGCCAGCGGCGCCAGTTCGCGGGCGTAGGCGGTCTCGTCCAGGGTGAACAGGATCAGGGTCAGACCCGGTTCGTTGCCGAAACGGTCCAGCAGGGGCTTCAACGCCTGGACATAGTCGGTTCGAGTGGGGATGTCGGCGCCCTTGTCGCGACCGAATGCCTCGAACACACGGGCGTTGTGATTGCGAAACGAGCCGGGGTGGATCTGCATCACCAGCCTGTCGTCCAGGCTCATCCGCGCCATCTCGGTGAGCATCTGGGCGCGAAAGGCTTCGGCCTCGGCGGGGCTGGCGGCGCCGGACATCACCGTCTTGAACAGGGCCTCAGCCTGGGGCGGCGCCAGGTCCAGGGTGGCGGCTGTTGGATGGCCGTGGTCGGTGGAGGTGGCGCCCATGGCGGCGAAGGCGGCGCGGCGGACGCGGTGGGCTTTCAGATAACCGGCCCAGGAGCCGACATCCTGGCCACTTAGATCGGCGAAGGACGCCAAGGCGCCAGCGAAGGCCTCGTGCTCGCAGTCGATCACCGGATCGGGGCGGTAGGCGGTGACCACCCGGCCGGACCAGCCGCTGGCCCTGATGGCGCGATGGTGAACCAGGTCGTCCGAGGGGCTCTCGGTGGTGGCGATGACCTCGATGTTGAACCGCTCGAACAGGGCGCGGGGACGGAAGGCCGGTGTTTTCAGCGCCGCGTCCATGGTGTCGTAGTAAAGGTCAGCGGTGGCGGTCTCGAGGGCGACGGTGAGGCCGAAGACTTCGGCGAAGACATGGTTCAGCCAGATCGCCGAAGGCGTGCCACGGAACAGGTGAAAGTTTTCAGCGAACAGCCGCCAACCCTCGCGCGGATCGCCGGCTGGCTCCTCGCCGCGCTTCGCCACCCGCAGCCGGTCCAACGGCACGCCCTGCGAATAGAGCATGCGGAACAGGTAGTGGTCGGGCGCCAGCAGCAGGTCGGCGGGATTGGCGAAGGCCGCATTGCCCGCGAACCATTCCGGATCGGTGTGGCCGTGGGGGCTGATGATCGGCAGTGCCTTCACCGCGCCATACAACCGCCCCGCAATGGCGCGGACGGTGGGATCAACCGGGAACAGGCGGTCTTCGTGGTGGAGGAGCGGGCTCATCAGACTTCTCAACGCTGCCTACACCTCGAACCGGAACGCCGCCCCGTCCTTCACCACCCGCCCGGCGGTCGGGGAGGCGAAATGGGTGCCGATGACCAGGGTCCCCTCGCGAGCGAAGTCTTCGAACATCCGCACCCGCGTCGCGCTGGAGGCGCTCTTGTCATAGTCGAAATGGCTGGCCCAGCTGGTGTGGGCCATCTGACAGGGGTGGTGGATGAAGTCGCCGGTGATGATGGCCTCATGGCCGCCGGAGGCGATACCGACGCTGACGTGGTCGATGGTGTGGCCAGGGGTGGGAACCAGGCGCACCTCGTCGCAGACCTGGTGATCCGGCGCCACCAGGTCCACCAGGCCGGCATCCCACACCGGCTGGACGCTGTCGGCGAAGATCTGCACGTCCGAGTCGCCGGTCTCGGCCCGCCAGTATTCGAACTCGGCCTTGCCCAGCAGGTATCGGGCGTTGGGAAACGTCGGGACCCACTTGCCGTCCACCAGCATGGTGTTCCAGCCCACATGGTCCACGTGCAGGTGGGTGCACAGCACCACATCGATGCTCTCGGGCGGGAAGCCGGCGGCGCGCAGGTCGTCCAGGAACCGGGTCTGCATATGGCTCCAGGCCGCCATCGGCCGTTCCTTGTCGTTGCCGATACAGGTGTCGACGACGATGCGCTTGGTCGGCGTCTCCACCACCAGGGCGTGGATGCTCATCTTCAGCCGCCCGTCCGGCTCGGCGAAGTGCGGCGAGAGCCAGTCGATGGCCCGGATGGCGTCCGGCGTCGCCTCGTTCATCAGTAACTTGCCGCCACTGGACATCTCCAGCTCGACAATGCGGGTGACGCGGACGTCGCCGATGGTCCAGGTGAGATTCATGCGCCTAGCCTCCGCCGCTCCTTATTTTGGGGGTGTTGTGGAGCGATGATCCCTTGAAGCACCCCTGCCCGGCCGGGTGCAACCAAGACCGCGACCATGCGCCAGTCGTCTTTTGCGCTGCATTGCACTATGTAGGGCCGCTTGCGACGGCGAACGGGCCGTCGAACCAGGATTCCGATGCCCTTCCCCTTTATCAATCGCGCCATCGAGCGCGCGCTCTTCGCTCAGGGCTACCTTGAGCCGACTCCAGTGCAATCCGCCGTGCTGGAGGCGATCGCCGACGGCAAGGACCTTCTCGTCTCCGCCCAGACCGGGTCGGGCAAGACCGTCGCCTTTGGCCTGGCCATGGCCTCCCAGCTGCTGGGTGAGGCCGAGCGTTTCGGCCCCGCCGGCGCCCCCATGGCCCTGGTGGTGGCGCCCACCCGCGAACTGGCCATCCAGGTCAGCCGCGAGCTCACCTGGCTCTATGCCGAGGCGGGGGCGAAGATCATATCGTGCGTCGGCGGCATGGACGTGCGGCGCGAGCAGCGGGCCCTGGCCGAGGGCGCCCATATCGTCGTCGGCACCCCCGGCCGTCTGCGCGACCATCTGGAACGCGCCCACCTGAAGCTCGCGAGCCTGCGCGCCGTGGTGCTGGACGAAGCCGACGAGATGCTGGACCTGGGCTTCCGCGAGGACCTGGAGCTGATCCTGGACTTCACCCCGCCCGAACGCCGCACCCTGATGTTCTCCGCCACCATCGCCCGCGAGATCGCGGCCCTGGCGCGGCGCTACCAGAAGGACGCGGTGCGGATCGACACCGTCAACCGCAACGAGCCGCACGGCGACATCGACTACCGCGCCATCCGCATCGCGCCGCACGAGATCGAGCATGCGGTGGTCAATGTTCTGCGCCATTTCGAGGCCCAGGGCGCGCTGGTGTTCTGCTCCACCCGGGAGGCGGTCCGGCACCTCTATGTGAATCTGCGCGAGCGGGGCTTCTCCGTCGTCGCCCTTTCCGGCGAGCTGACCCAGAAGGAACGGGCCGAGGCCCTGCAGTCCCTGCGCGACGGCCGCGCCCAGGTCTGCGTGGCCACCGACGTGGCGGCCCGCGGGCTGGACCTGCCCGATCTGGGTGTCGTCATCCACGCCGAACTGCCGCAGAACAAGGCAGCCCTCCTGCACCGCAGCGGCCGCACGGGCCGGGCCGGGCGTAAGGGCACCTCGGTGCTGCTGGTTCCCTACAGCCGCCGCCGGCTGGCCGAAAGCATGCTGGCCCAGGCCAATATCGACGCGGCCTGGAGTGGCCCCCCCACCGCCGACGAGATCCGCGCCCGCGACCAGGTCCGGCTGCTGGAGGACCCGATCCTCAACGAGCCGCCCTCGGATGAGGAGCTGATCCTGGCCCGCGCCGTGGTCGGTGAACGCACCGCCGAACAGGTGGCCACCGCCTTGCTTCGCCTACACCGCTCGCGCCTGCCCGCGCCGGAGGAGCTGTTCGAGGACACCGGCGACATGCGCGGCCGCGACCGCCCTGACACCCGAGGCGAACGCCCGCCGCGTCCCCCCCGTGAGCGCGAGCCGCGCCGTGCGCCCTATGAAGGCGGCGGCCAGGACGGCGCCGACCAAGGCCCCTATGGCCGCACGCCGGCGGGCGTTGGCCAGCTGGGCGGCTCGTGGTTCCGCATCAAGGTCGGCCGCCAGGATGACGCCGATCCCAAATGGCTGATCCCGGTGATCTGCCGCCTGGGCCAGGTGACCAAGCCCGACATCGGCGAGATCCGCATCTTCGAACGCGAGACCAAGTTCGAGATCGCCCCCGGCGCCGCGGCTCAGTTCAGCCACGCCATCCAATCCGCCAAGGACGACCGCGACCGTATCGAACCGGCCCACGCCCCCGGCCCCAAGGAAAAATCCGTTCGTCCCAAGGTCCACGGCCAGCACAAGCCCGGCGGCGGCCCTCCTGGCAGCGGCAAGCGTCCGTTCAACCCGAAGGGGCCACACCGCAAAGGGAACGACGGGCGGTAGCCGGCGGCCGGGCAGGCGCGCCGTGAAGATTGGCGAGGCCTGTCCCGTTCATCCGGGTGGTCTTAGCTGGACAGTGGTCCCGAACTCTGCCGCACCACCAGCACCGGCTGGGTCTGCTCCGCCGTGGGGGGATCGTCGTCCACGGCGCCCAGCAGTTTGAGAGCGGCCAGGCGGCCGGTCACCCGGGTCGGCGCGCGGATCGTGGTCAGAGGCGGCCAGAGGCGCGACGCGATCTGGCAGTCGTCGAAACCCACGACGGAGATGTCCTGCGGGGCGCGCAGCCCGGAACGCAGCACCACCTGCAGCACGCCGGCGGCCATCTCGTCATTGCTGGCGAAGAGGGCGGTGGGCGGCGGTTTCAGCGCCAGCAACTCCTCGGCGCAGGCGATGCCGGACTCGAAGGTATAGGCGCCCTCGCGGACATATTTCGGATCCAGGGGGATGCCGTGCTCGGCCAAGGCCGCCTTGAAGCCGGCGCGGCGCTCGAACGAGGAGCGAAACGTTGACGGGCCGGAGATGAAGCCCACCCGTTTGTGGCCAAGCTGCGCCAGGTGATGGCCAGCGGCGGCGGCGCCCTGGCGGTCGAAGGAGACGATCGTGCGCTCCGGATCGTCCAGTTCCACCGAGGCGATGCGGACGTAGTCGCATTCGATTTCCGCCAGAAGCTTGGCCACCCGTTCGTCCTCGGACACCGACGGGGTCAGCACCACGCCCGCCAGGCGCTGACGCTCGATGAAGCCGCGGATATCGTCCAGGAAGGTAGGACTGGCCTGGTCGCAGGGGTGAACCAAAAGTTCGAAGCCGCTGCCCTTGAGCCCATCGAGGATGCCAAGCTGCATGTCGACCACGTACTGGGGCGTGGCGTTGTCATAGATCAGGCCGATCAGGAATGAGTGGCGGAACGCCAGGCCCCGGGCCTGGGGATCGGGGGCGTAGCCGGTCTGGGCGATGACCGCCTCGATCCGCGCCCGGGTCTCCGGCTTGACGAAGGGCGAGCGGTTGATCACCCGCGAGACGGTCTTCTTGGACACCCGCGCCAGGCGGGCGATGTCGTTGATGGTGGCGCGCCGACGGCCGCCGGAAGCGCCGAACTCTTCGCCGTTTTCGTCGGACGAGGGCGGTGAGGTCACGGGCACTCCGGGATTTTGTCCCTAGGGGACAACTCCCCTCTCAGTCGATCGGATGGCCCGGGGACATTGCATGCCGCCCGCGCTATCCAACCCACCATGACACCGGTTACTGAATGAGCAAGAGCCGGCGCGTGCGGGCGGAAGGCGGTGGCGACCATGGTCGAGCGGTTGTCGATGCGGAACCTGGGCGGCCTGGCGCCGGAGACGGCCCGGTTCGGCTATGACCGCGCCGCCGTGAGCATCGGCGTCGCTCACCTGGGGCCAGGCGCGTTCCACCGGGCGCACCAGGCCTGGTATTTCGACCGCTTGCTGGAAACCGATCCGCGCTGGGCGATCAGCGGCATCGCGCCCAAGAGCCAAACGATCCCGGACGCCCTGGGTCCGCAGGATGGGCTTTACGCCCTGGTGGAGTTGGAGGCGGATACCACGGTGCGCGTCATCGGGGCGATGACCGAAGTGCTGGCCGCGCCGCGTGAGCCGGCGGCGGCGCTGGCCCGGCTGGCGACGCCGACGACTCGCTGGCTGGGGCTGACGGTGACGGAGAAGGGTTACGGGCTGACGGCGGACGGAGATCTGGACGAAGGCAATGCCGATGTGGCCGCGGATCTGACGGGGTCCAGTTCGCCACGCAGCGCCATCGGCTGGATCGTGGCGGGCCTGGAGGGGCGGCGGCGGGCGGGCCTAGCGCCGTTCGTGGTCGCCAGTTGCGACAACCTGCCGGCCAATGGGCGCAGGCTGAAGCGCGGCGTTTTGCAAATGGCGGGCGCCCGCGACGCCGATCTGACGGCCTGGATCGAGGGCGAGGTCCGCTTCCCTTGCAGCATGGTCGACAGCATCACCCCGGCCGCGGACGACGCCCTGCTGGTCCTGGCGCGGCGGACCCTAGGCTTGGTCGACGCCGCGCCGGTGCAGCGGGAGGGGTTCGTGCAGTGGGTGCTGGAAGACGACCTGGGAGCGGACGCGCCGGACCTGGCGTCCGTGGGCGTGACCCTGACCTCGGATGTCGAGGGCTATGAGGCGGCCAAGCTCAAGTTGCTGAACGGCGCCCACTCCAGCATGGCCTACCTGGGTCTGCTGAAGGGTCACGAGACGGTGGCGGACGCCATGGCTGATCCGACTTTGGCCGAGTTCATCCGCAGACTGATGATTGATGAGATATCGCCCTTGGTGGTGGCGCCCAAGGGCATGGATGTGGCCGCCTATGGGCAGGCGATCCTGAGACGTTTCGGCAATCCGGCGATCCGCCACCGCCTGATCCAGATCGCCATGGACGGTTCCCAGAAGCTGCCCATCCGCCTGCTGGCGACGGCGCAATCGGCCCTGGACGCCGGCCGGCCGGTGGCGCGGCTGGGCCAGGCTGTCGCCGGATGGATGGCCTTCGTGGCGCGGGAGACCGCCGCCGGGCGGGCGTTGCAGGACCCCATGGCGCAGCGGCTGGCCGCCGTGGTCGCCGAACGCGGCGCCGCCGGGCTGTTGGAGGTGCGTGAGGTGTTTCCGGCGCGGCTGGCGGCGGATGCGCGGTTCAGGGCGGCGGTGCTATCGCCGCAACCTTAGAGCATGACAGCTTCAAGTGAATACCGGTTGAAGCGCCCGTCATGCTCCAAATGCATGAAGGTAGAGCCTTTTTATCCGTTTCAAGTGTTTCCACTTGAAACGGAAAGGCTCTGTGCGAACTTGGCGTCCAGCATCGCCGGCGCGGTTTCCGCCAGGCCCGCCAGCGGCCCCGATGAGAGCAACAGCACCACCTCATCGCCCGTCAGCGATCGGTCCAGTTCGGCCAGCACCGCCGGCCCGCCCTCGAAGGCCTCCGCCTCAACCCCAGCGGCGCGAATGCGGGCCAGGATGTCGGCCTGGGTTAGCTGGTGGTGGGTCGCCGCCCCGTGGCCCGGCGGCGGTAGCAGCAGGACGCGGGAGACGCCCTCGAACACCGTGTCGTACCAGGCCAGGGCGTCCTGGTTGCGCCAGGAGAAGGTGTGCGGCTCGAACACCACCACGGAGGGCCGATCGGGAAAGTGCAGGGTGATGGCCTCGATGGCCGAGCGGGCTTTCTCGTAGGACGAGCCGAAGCCCTCATAGGCGGGCACGCGCGAGACCGTGGTCTTCTTGTCCAGCCGCCGCGCCACACCCCGGAACCTGGGCAAGGCGGCGCGCAAGGTGAAGGCGTCGATATCGCCCCGCTCCAGCAGCAGGGCCGCGGCGCCGGCGATGTTCTCGATATTGTGCAGGCCCAAGAGCTGGGTGGTGAGCGCGATGGTCTCGCCCGATGGGGTCGTCAGGTCGAAGCTGGTGGTCTCGCCCACAACGATGTTGGTGGCGCGGTAGTGGGCGCCCTCCCCCAGGCCGTACCACACCACCGGGCGCCCGGCGGTGAGGCGCTCGATGGGCTCATAGCCCTGGGCGCAGACCAGCAGGTTGTCCTTGGGCAACAGGGTCAGCAGTTCCGCGAACGGGGTCTCATAGGCGGCCATGGTGGGGAAGACATTGACGTGGTCGTGGACGATGGAGCTCAGCAGCACCTGAGCGGGATTGTAGAGCAGGAACTTGGATCGGGGGTCGGTCCCGCTGACCACATATTCGTCGCCCTCGACGATGAAGGCCTTGTCGGCGCCGGCATGGCCTGTGGCCTCCAGGTCCAGCGGGATGGCGCCGATGAAATAGCCCGGGTCCTTGCCCGCCTCGCGCATCAGGAAGGCAGTCAGGGCGGTGAGGCTGGATTTGCCGAAGCTGCCGGCGACGACGATATTCTCCCGGCCCTCGGTGTGGACGCCCAGGTATTCGGCGAAGCTGTAGCGGGGCACGCCGCGGGCGATCAGGTCCGCCAGTTCGGGGTTGTCCCCCAGGTCCAGCTTGGCGCTGGAGCCGATGATCGCCACGTCCACCGCCAGGGGGATCTGCGCCGGGTCAAAGCCTACGTGATAGGGGATGCCCACGCGCGTGAGATAGGTGCTCACCGGGGGGAAGACGCCGTCGTCCGACCCGGACACCGTGTGCCCCTCCGACGCCAGAACCGAAGCCAGGGCGCTGACTCCCGCGCCGGCGATACCGAGAAAATAGACATTCATCGGGGTGTTTTGGGGTGATGTGGCGCGGGTGGCTAGTGAGAATTCGCCCGTCCCCTATCCGATAGGTTCGTCGAACAGCGCCGCGCGGGCCAGTTGGGTTTGGAGCGAGCCGAAGTTGAGGCCGAAGACCTCGGCGAAGGCCGGGGCGGCAAACAGGGCCAGGGCCGAACGGCGAGCGGGAAATTCGATCATTCGCTCTCCTTGAGTTTGAACTTAAGTAACGCGACCAGCTGCGCGAACGGGCTGCTGGCGCCAGGCCTCGGCGTCCATCACGTCGCGCAGAATCCGCGCCGCGCGCCAGACATCCTCATAACCCAGGTAGAGGGGGGTGATGCCGAAACGCAGGATGTCCGGCTCCCGAAAATCGCCGATCAGGCCACGGGCGATCAACGCCTGCATGATCCGGTAGCCCTCCGGGTGAGCGAAGGAAACGTGGCTGCCGCGCGGGCCATGGCGGGGGCTGATCAGGTTAAGGGCCGGGCACAGCGCCTCGACCTCGGTGATGAACAGGCCGATCAGGCGCTTGGCCTTGGCGGCGATGGCGTCCATGGGCGCGTCCAGGGCGATGTCGACGCCCGCCTCCAGGGCGGTGAGGCTGAGCACCGAGGGCGTGCCGCACAGGAACCGGTCAATCCCCGGCGCGGGCCGATAGTCGTCGGTGAAATCGAATGGCGCGGCGTGGCCCATCCAGCCGGTGAGCGGCGAAACCAGGTCAGCCTGATGTCGCCGGGCGACGAACAAGAAAGCCGGGGCGCCGGGGCCGCCATTGAGGAACTTGTAGCCGCAGCCCACTGCTAGGTCGGCCCCGACGCCGTTCAGGTCCACCGGCACGGCCCCGGCGCTGTGGCTGAGGTCCCAGAGGGTCAGGGCGCCGGCGGCGTGGGCGGCGGCGGTCAGAGCGGCCATGTCGTGCCGCGCGGCGGTCTTGTAGTGGACCTGCGTCAGCATCAGCAGGGCGACATCAGGCCCCAGCGCCGCCGCGATCCCTTCGGCGGGGACGGCCCTGACCTCCACCTGCGGGATCACGGCGGCCAGGCCCTGGGCGATGTAGAGATCAGTGGGGAAGTTGCCGGGCTCGGTGAGGATCACCGTGCGGCCGGGCCGCGCGCGCAGGGCCGCCACCGCCAGCTTGAACAGGTTCACCGAGGTGGAGTCGGCGACCACCACCTCGCCCGCGTCCGCCCCCACCAGCCGGGCGATCTTGTCGCCCACCCGCCGCGGGGCGCCGATCCAGTCGGCGTCGTTCCAGCTACGGATCAGGCCATGGCCCCACTCCTGATCCACGGCGCGGCTCACGGCGGCGCGGGCGGCCGTGGGCAGAGGCCCCAGCGAATTGCCGTCCATGTAGATCACCGCCGCCGGCAGATCGAACCGCGCGCGGAAGGGGTGCAGGGGATCGGCGGCGTCGAGGGCCTGAACGGCGGCAAGTTGCAGACTCATGGGTGAAGACTCAAGGATCGGGGTTCAAGACGCCAGCTCGCGCAGGACGGCCCGCACCGGCGCCGCGTCCAGGCCGGCCAGCTTCAGCGGCAGGGCGATCAGCTCGTAGTCTCCGGGCGGCACGTCATCCAGCACCAGGCCCTCAAGGATGCGCATGTTGGCGGCCCGCACGGCGTGATGCGCGTCCATGGCTTGGGACTCTTCCGGGTCGAGCGAGGGGCTGTCGATGCCGATCAGGCGCACGCCGCGCGCGGCCAGGGCGATGATGGCGGCCGCGGCGACGGTGGTGAAGTCGGAACGCCAGGCGTCGTGGGGGAACACTGCATAGGTGCGGAACAGTATCCGAGGCGGCAGGTCGCCCAGGGTCTCGATGAACGCCGCCTCGATCACCGCGCCGCACGACCGGGCGTCCACCAAGCGGCAAAGCCCCAGATAGGGCGACAGGTCCAGATCGGCGCTGGCGGCGCCGGCGGCGTCATAATGCAGCGGCGCGTCGGCGTGGGCGCCGGCGTGGGTGGAGGACTCAAAGGCCGAGACGTTCACCGGCGAGCCGGCCGCCATGTCCCAGGTGCGGCGAGCGGTAAAGGCCGTATCCCCCGGCCAGACCGGCAGGTCGGGGCGCAGGGTCTGGCTGATGTCCCAAAGGCGGGGAAGCGGCATGGAGGGGTCCTGGCGAGGGCAGGACCCTAGATCAGAAGACGGGGCAAAGCCCAGGGGGCGGCAGCGCGTGGGCGCTGGGGCGCTGACCTCGTGGCGCGAACCCGACCCCGACGCGGTCGGGATCAGGTTCGCAACCGTCCCGTCCAGAGTAGGGCCGACGTCGTCAGGCACCAGACGCACAATAGGGAATCAATCAACGCCAGCGCACCGGAAGCAGATCGGCTCGGGTCATCGACTGTCGCGAACAACTGCGAAAAGCCGAAGATCGTCGCGGCGCCTAGCAGCAGATGGGCCGCCACCAGCAGGATCAGGGCGCCGGCGCCGACCGCGGCGCCAATGGTTCCCAGGGCCTTGGCGGCCTGGGTCCTGTGCATCAAGGCGACTGACCAGAACACCAGCGCGCCGAGGACGGCGAACGCATAGAGCAGGTGCGCGCGAGCGACCACGCCGGGATCGATCGCTACGGTCGCCAAGGTGTCGGCGCAGAAGGCGGCGGCGAACAGAACCAGTCCGGCCCGGTTGAGCGGTTTGGCGGCGCCCATCTCTTCACAGAAGCACAACAGTCCGAAACTCACCCCGAGCCAAGCCACATAGCTCAGCGGTCCCAGCCTCGCGCCCTGCATATGGAGAATGAGGTTCAAGGGCGCGCTGACCGAAAGCACAAGCGCGCCCGCGCGGGCGTTCAGGGACGTAGGCGGATTGTCTTGTTGGCTGGCCATGGCGCACCCTCGTGGTCAGCCGTGGCTAGAACAAGCCAGGCGCCGGCGATATCGACAATCCACTCGGAAAGTCCGAGCTAAGCGGTGCAAATCGGGCGCGGGGCGGAGCAGCCCGGCGCCCACCGGCTACAGCTTGCGCGGGATAATCACCTGCATGCTCTTGTAGCCCTTGACGAAGGTCGACGGGACCCGCTGCGGCTCTTCCAGCACCTGGATGTCGGGGAAGCGCTTGAGGATTTCTTCCCAGATGACCTTTAGCTGCAGCTCGGCCAGGCGATTGCCCACGCAGCGGTGGATGCCGAAGCCGAAGCTGAGGTGCTGGCGCGCCCGCGGACGGTCGATGATGTAGTCATTGGGACGGTCGATGACCGTGTCATCGCGGTTGCCCGAGACGTACCACATGACAACACTGTCGCCCTTCTTGATGGTCTTGCCGCCCAGTTCATAGTCCTGCGTCGCCACCCGCTTCATGTGGGCAAGCGGGGTCTGCCAGCGGATGGTCTCGGAGACCATCGAGGGGATGAGGTCCGGATTGGCGCGCAGCTTGGCGTACTGGTCGGGGAACTTGTTGAGGGCGTAGATCGAACCGGAGATCGTGTTGCGGGTGGTGTCGTTGCCTCCGATGGTCAGCAGGATGATGTTCCCCAGATACTCGAACTGGTTCATGTCCTTGGTGGCTTCGCCGTGGGCCAGCATGGAGACCATGTCGCCTTCGATGGGGTTGAGCTTGCGCTGACCCCACAGGTTCAGGAAGTAGCCGGCATAGGCGCTCATCTCGGCGCGCTTCTCTTCCCAGGTGTCGACGATGCCGTCGCCAGGACGCGACATCACCGTGTCCGACCAGCGGGTCAGTTTGCGCCGATCTTCCTGCGGCATGCCGAACAGGGTGGCCAGGGTCATGGCCGTCAGTTCCATGGAAACCTTGTCGACCCAGTCGAAGGCCTCGCCGATCGGCAGGCCGTCGAGGATCGCCCCGGCCCGGTCGCGGATCAGGGGCTCCATGATCGTCAGGTTGTGCGGCGAAACCGCCGGGGTGACCGTCTTGCGTTGCTCATCGTGCTTGGGTGGGTCCATGGCGATGAACATGGTCGGCCCGCCCGTGGGGCCGCCAAACGGGCCGCCGGTCATTTGCGCGCCGCTGGCCACCAACTTGGCGACCATCGCTTCGCTGGGGCCGAGGCTGATGCCGCCTTCGGAGGAGAACACCGCATGATTGGTGTCGACCGCCATGATGTCGTTGTAGCGGGTGACCGCCCAGTGGGGCTCGAAGTCGCTGGCCGGCGTCCAGTGGACGGGATCCTCGGCCCGCAGACGATCAAAGTAGGGCCACATGGCGTCCGCCTGGAAGAGCGCAGATTGCGCCACGTTCAGGGTTTCGATCGGCTGGGAATAGACCTCGTCACGGACGTCCTTGACCGTGGGGGCGTCCAGAGTGGCGCTCTCGCTCATTGTCCTGATCCTCGCTTGGGCCAAGTCTTCGAAGACCTGTTACCCAGACATCTCGCCCATCGAACCGGCTTCGACAAGACCCAACGTGACGGGGGCGTCATTTTTTGCGGTCAAACTTCAGCCCGCCGTCTCACTTGCGCGGGTGCTGTCCGGCAAAGCTAAGCCGGTCACCCCTCGCCAGACGTTCGGCAGGTCCGCTCACGGTAGAGGGTCGAGGCGGTGTCCCGAGCCTTGGGGACGCCGCCGGGCGGGCGCCTGGCGCGGAGCCTATCCGCTAGCTCACGGCCACCAGGACGACGCAGAACACCAACACGGCAATGCTTAGCGCCACCCAAAGGAAGGCCTTGAAGCTCATCCCCTTCGGTTTCGGCGGCTCAGCCCAGCGTATTGGCATCTCTGGCATGAGCAATTGGTCACATGAAAATCGTTTACCGAATCTGAATCTCAACCAGACTGGGTTGCGTATTCTAGTGACCAACTACAACGCTCAAGGTAAAGGCGAGTAGTGCTACACGCCTGGATAGGGATTACGGCAAGAAGGTGGCGCGAAACCTAGGTCGGCAGCGCGACATTTAGCGGCGCCCAAGACCTGGGCGACGGCCAACCGATTCCCTCTCCGGCGGTTACCTGGACCTGGCCGGCTTCGGTATCGGCGGGGCGGCTGGGGTGCATCCAGTGGGGCCTGGTGCGGCCGGACTTTCTGGTGGAGATCGGCTCCATCGCCCATGTTGGCAAGCCCTAACCCGTCGCAGGCCTGGGTTCCGACGCCCCGTCTTCCGGCGCCTTGAAACTCACCCGCCCCGGCAGGTTCAGGGGCGGGGTCGAGCGTTGCAGCAGGGGCCGGCCGGCGAAGGAGAACACCCCTTGGCCCAGGGCGGCGCCGGCGGTGAGACCGTGCAGGCGGCCCTTGGCCACTTCCAGCTGGACGCCCTTCAGCTCCAGCGTCAGGGCGATCTCGAACCCCAGGCCGGCCAGGGTCTTGCCGCCCATGACCAGGTCTACGTGCGGCTTGTGGGTCGAGGTGATCTTGTGGTCCAGCAGGGGCACATAGACCTTGGCCTGGGCATCCGCCTTGGTGGCCTTGATGGCGCCGTCGATGGCCCCAAGGGTCTGCCAGGAGGCCTGCAGCACCGGCCCCAGCTTGATGTCGAAGAAACCCTCCAACGCGCCTTCGAGGGCCTTGGTTACTCCGGGCAGGACAGCGGCGGGGATGGCGGCCGCCGACCGCAGAATTTCGGCGACGGCGTGGCGGTCCAGCAGGTCGGCGACGGGACGGGTCTCGTCCTCGCTGAAGAAGCTCTTGAGGGTGAGATCGCTCACGTGGAGTCTCCAGCGGGATAGGCGATGGCGGTGACGCCCTCACCCCTGACGACCCGCAGGCTGACCTGCGGCAACGGCGGCCCCTCGAACGCAGGGTGCGTCTGGACACCGGAGTCCAGCTTGACCTTGGCGGAGATCACCGCCGCCGGGGCGCCTGGAGCCTTGCTTGAGGCCTTGCCAGGAGTCCTACCACCGGATCCCCGGCGCAGGGCGTAGGCGACAGCGGCCAACGCCAGCAGCACGGCGGCGCCGCCACCCACGGCCACCACCACGGGAGGGATCGCCGGCGGCTGGGAGACCGGCGCCGGCGTCAGGAGTGGCGCTTCGGAGGCGACCGACGCGGCGGACCCTGCCGAAACCGCGGCGCTCTCGGCCGCCGAGGCCGAAGTCGCCGCGCTGGTTTGCGCCGAGGTGTTTCCATCCCGGCCCGTAGCGGCGCGCGCGGCGGCGGCCCTGTCGGCGGCTGCCTGGTCGGCCGCGACCCGGTCCGCGGTAGCCCGGTCCGCGGCGGCCTGGGCTTGAGCGGCCGCGGTCTTGGCGGCCTGAGCGGCGGCCTCCGCGGCGGCGCGCCTGTCGGCGGCGGCGCGGTCGGCGGCGGCTTGCTGGGCGGCGAGTTGATCGGCGGCCTGCTGGGCGGCGGCGCGCTCGGCCGCCAGCTTGTCGGCAGCGGCCTTGTCAGCGGCCGCCTGGGCCGCCGCCCGGTCCCGCGCCGCCTGCTCCCTGGCCGCCTGGTCTCTGGCTGCCTGAGCCAGGCCCTGCAAGAACTTGCCGAAATCGTTCTGACCGAAGGGGCCGGCGGCGGGGGGCGGCGTGTCGGCCCGCGGCGTCGGCGTACTCGCGGCCTGGTCAGCCGTTTGGCCAGCGGTTTGGGCGGACGCGGACGCAGCGAGGCCCGCCACGGCGCCGATCACGGCCGGCCAAAGCCGCCAGCGTGCTACCTGTATGGAACTCTGGCCACGCGACACGGGCGCCTCCGCCATGGCCTGACAGGGTCAGGTGGATCGATTTGCTCGCGCATTCCGGTCCATGGCAAGGCCATTCATCGGTGCGTCATGCGCGATCTGCAACGCTGGGGCGCAGACTTCGTAAACGAGCCATAAAGCATAATTAGGCCATGAGCGGCCGCTAGGCAGCTTGGCCACAACGGGACGACCCTTTCCATGAACGTTGGACATCTTCGCCAAGTCGCGCTTGCCGCCTGCGCACTGGCGGCGCTTTCGCCGCTCGGCGCCAAGGCCCAGGGCAGCGATTGCGGCGGCCCGCCCACCGGCGTGAAGATCGTGGTCAAGGTGGACAACATCCACACCAACCAGGGCCTGATGGCGGTGACCTTCTATGATGACGAGAAGAAGTTCCTGAAGCCCGGCGGCTCCATTCGGGTCGTGCGCGAGCCGGCGCACGCCGGCAGCCAGAGCATCTGCTTCTGGGTGCCCAAGCCCGGCCCCTACGCCGTGGTGGTCTACCAGGACCTCAATTCAAACCATAAGTTCGGCTACAACCTGTTCAGTGGCCCCAGCGAACCGTGGGGGCTGACGAGAAATTGGCGCACCCTGTCGATTCTGAACCGGCCGACCTTCAACCAGGTCAAGTTTGACGTTCACCCGGGCGACAATACCGTCGAGGTCAGCCTGAACGATCCCAAGTGACCCTCTGCGGGTCTGTTGCATCGCAGCACGTGACATCGGGGCGTCGAGGCCCCATCTAGGGCGCTGACTTAAGGCGGACGGGGAAATCTCGCATGGCGAGCGTGACGTTGCGGGACGGCTTGAAGGTGGCGGCCAATGTGCTGCTGTCGACGCGCAAGCCGATGCTCGCCCATCTGGTGGTCACCCGCTACTGCAACCTCGATTGCGCCTATTGCAGCGAGTACGACAAGGTCTCCAAGCCGGTGCCGCTGGAGCAGCTCTACGCCCGTGTCGACGCCCTGGCGAAGCTGGGAACCCAGATCGTCACCCTCACCGGCGGCGAGCCGATGACCCATCCTGGCCACGCCGATATCATCCGCCGCATCCGCGGCCACGGCATGATCGCCACCACCATCACCAACGGCTTCCTGATGACCAAGAAGTCGATCCAGGAGATGAACGAGGCGGGCCTGCAGGAGCTGCAGATCTCCATCGATGGGGTCAAGCCCGACGAAATCTCCAAGAAGACCCTGAAATCGCTGATGGGCCGCCTGAAGCTGCTGTCGGAACACGCCCAGTTCCACGTCAACATCAACTCCGTGCTCGGCATCACCGAGGAACGCACCCAGGACGCCCTGGAAGTGGCGGAGTCGGCCAAGGCCATGGGCTTCAGCCATACGGTTGGCGTGCTGCACGACGCCGAGGGCACCCTGGCCCCGTTGTCGGACACCCAGCGGGCGGTCTATGACAAGCTCACCGACAAGCGCTCCATCGTCCACCGCATCAACTATCTGATGTTCCAGAAGAACCTGATGGCCGGCCAGCCGAACAACTGGCACTGCCGGGCCGGGGCGCGGTACCTGTACATCTGCGAGGAGGGGCTGGTGCACTATTGCTCGCAGCAGCGCGGCCACCCGGGCATCCCCCTGGCCGACTACACCACCGCCGACATCGTGCGCGAATATTCCACGGCCAAGAGCTGCGCCCCGTTCTGCACGGTGAGCTGCGTGCACCAGGCCAGCTTCATGGATGCCTGGCGGGGCGGCCAAAAGCCGTCGGCGAGGCCCCTGACGGGCGGCCACAAGCAGCCGGTCGCCGCCTGATCCGCCGACTTGACGCCGCTCCCCAATCTCAAAACGGGCCGACCCTGTTTAGCCGGCCGGATAGTCATAGGCGCCGCGCGGAACCCCGCGCACGGCGCTGACCACCGCCTGGGCGAACTTCAGCTGGATCAGGCTCAGCACGCCGGCCACGGCGGACGGCCGGTGCGCGTCGGCGGGCAGGGCCTCGGCCAGGGCCGGCTCGATGATCGCCACCTTGAAACCGGCGATCACCCCGGCGTCCCGGATCACGGCCACCAGCTCCTCTTCCGCTCCCAGGCTGACGAAATCGAAGTTGGACGAGCCGATGACCAGGGCCTCGTCGTCGATGAGCAGGCCCTTGAGATGCGACATCCGCGGCTGCAGCCGCACGTCCAGCCCGCCCACCGCGGCGGCCCACAACAGGTAGTCGCGCACCAGCCGCTTGTTGTTGGCGAAAGGCGTGACCAGCGTCACCGCCACCCCGCGCCGCCGCGCCCGGGCCAGGGCGCCGGTGACCGGGAAGGTCAGGTAGGGGCTGATCACGGTGATCGAGGTCCGCGCCGCCTCGATCAGGGACATGATCTGTGCGAACGCCGCGCGGTTGCTGCGCCCGTCCATGGAGATCAGCCGCACCGCGCCGAAATCCTGGCTGACGGCGCGCGGCCTGCCTTCGAAGGTGGCCAGGAAATCCGCCGCGCAGGCGTCGGCCAGATCAGATCCCTCAACACGCAGCATGAAGTCATGCCAAGCGAAGTTGTGGTCGCTGAAGTTGATCCCGCCAACATAGGCGGCGTCGTCCGCGACGATCAGTTTCTTGTGATTGCGCGCCGGATACCGGCTAAAGAAGGGGCCGACGGGATTTGTCACACGAACGCGAACCCCGTCGGCTACGAGGTTGCTGAACATGGCGTGGGTGGCGCGGACCTCGGTCTGGAAACTCTCATCGGCCTTGGAGGCCTTGGCGTGAACCGATCGGTCGCTGATCATGTGGCGGGTATATTCGTCCACCAGCACCCGCCGGTCGGCCGCGCCGCTGGCGTCGATCGCCGCCGCTACGCCCTGGCCCGCGGCGTCCCCCTCGAACGTCATCGCCTGAACGAAAAGCCGGCGGCGCGCCTGGGCGAAATCCGCCGCCGCGCGCGTCCAGAAGGCTTCCGCCCCAACCAAGAGTTCGAAATGCACCAGACTGCTCTCCACCCCGTCCCAAGCGGCCCCGCCGGCTTGCCGCTCGCCGCGAGCCGCGGGTAGAAGCGCCAGATGGGGGACGGATTCGCCACCGTGATCGATAGCACGCCAGCGCCGCCGGTGCGTGTGATGCTACTGCTCTCGTCACTGCATGGCGGCGGCGCCGAGCGCGTGGCCGTGCACCTGCTGAACCGCTGTGATCCCAAGCTGGTCGACGTGCGCATGGGGCTGCTGCACCGCTCTGGCCCCTTCCTGGCCGAGGCCGACCAGAGCCGCATCGATGTCGCGCCCATTGGCCAGGACCTGCTGGCCTTCGAGGGGCACAACTCGAGCTTCTATCGGCCACACAAGCTGGCGGCCGGCATAGTGCTGGTGCCGTGGAACCTGAACCGCATGATCCGCGCCCATCGCCCGCACGTGGTGATGAGTTTCCTCAAGGGCATGAACGTCATCACCGGCGCGGTGGTGAAGACCATCCCCGCCGCCCAGCGTCCCCGCTGGATCGTGCGCGAGGGCAACAACACCGACGCGGTGATCGAGAACGAGCTGAAGCACGGCCTGGGCCGGACCTTCATGAAAACCCTGACCCGCACCGCCTACCGGGCGGCCGACTGTTTCCTGGCCAATTCGCACGAGATGGCGGCTGGGCTGCAAAAGCGGCTGGAGCTGGATCCGCAGCGGGTGCGGGTGATCCACAACCCCATCGACCTGAGCAAGATTCGCCAGCTTTCGCGCGAGAGCGTCGAGACGCCGGAGCGGCCCTTCATCCTCACCGTCGGGCGGCTGGAGTATCAGAAGAACCACGACCTGTTGCTGCGGGCCTTCGCCGCCAGCGAGGCGGCCAAGGGCCATGACCTGGTGATCATCGGCCGGGGCAGCATGGAGGCCGAAACCAGGGCCCTGGCGGCCCAACTGGGGGTCGCCGATCGGGTGAAGTTCCCCGGCTGGGTGGCCAACCCCTGGGCGTGGATGGCCAAGAGCACCCTCTTCGTCCTGCCCTCGCGCTGGGAAGGCTTCCCCAGTGTGGTGGCCGAGGCCCTGGCCTGCGGCACGCCGGCCCTGGTCACCTCCTGCGACTTCGGCCCCGCCGAGGTGGTCGAGGACGGCAAGAGCGGCTGGTTGGTCCCGCCGGAAAACTTGGAGGCGTTCAGCGCCGCCATGGATCATCTGCTGGAAAACTCAGCCCTGCGCGCCGAGTTCTCCCGCAACGGGCAGATCCGCGCCGAGGAATTCGACATCGACCGCATGGTCGACCGCTATGTGTCCCTGTTCATCGAGCAGGCCCTGTCCACCGGCCGCGTCAGCGAGCCCTACGCGCCGCCGATGGTGGGCGAGCCGATCGCGGCGGAGTAGGACTTTGGCGGCCGGCGCCCTTTCCGGCTGCGGATAGGTCTCGATGAAGCCCAGGATCCAGGTTTTCGCCCTCGGCGGCACCATCGCCATGGCCCCGCGCCCCGAGGCCGGCATGGCGCCGAGCCTGGACGCCGGTGACCTGCTGGGCGGGATCACCGCCTGGACCGGCGACGTGGAGCTGGCCGCCGAGACCCTGTTCAGCCTGCCAAGCGCAAGTCTGGCCTTCGCCCAGGTCGCCGATGTCGCCGCGAGGGCGCGGGCGGCGGTGGACGCCGGCGCGACCGGCGTGGTGATCACCCAGGGCACCGACACCCTGGAAGAGACCGCCTTCCTGCTCGACCTGCTGCTAGACCTTTCCGCGCCGGTGGTGGTGACCGGCGCCATGCGCGCGCCCTCCCAGGCCGGGCCGGACGGCCCCGCCAACCTGGTCGCCGCGATTCAGACCGCCGCCAGCTCCGAGGCGCGCGGCGCGGGCGTGCTGCTGGTCTTCAACGACGAGATTCATGCCGCCCGCTTTGTCGCCAAGCGGCACACGCACAAGCCCTCGGCCTTCGTCTCGCCCCTGGCCGGACCGATCGGCTGGATCGCCGAGGGCCGCGTGCGCGTGCCCCTGAAGCCCGCCCGTCCCTCGCCCACCTTCAACTGGCCGACGTCCGGCCTGCCTGAGGTGGTGCTGCTGGCGGGCCCGCCGGACGATGGCGGCCGCCTGGTCCGCGCCCTGTTGGCCGATCCGCCGGCGGGGGCGGTGATCCAGGCCATGGGCGCCGGCCACACCCCGCGCGCCGTGGCCCCGCTGCTGGGGGAACTGGCGGACAAGATCCCGGTGATCCTCGCCTCGCGCACCGGCGCCGGCGAGACCCTGCGCCGCACCTATGGCTTCGACGGCAGCGAGATCGACCTGACCCGCCGCGGCCTGATCCCGGCAGGCTGGCTCGACGGCCCGAAGGCCCGCATCCTGCTGGCGCTGCTGCTAGCCGACGGCGCCAACCGGGCGCGGATCGTCGGCGCGTTCGACGATTAGGGCGTAGCGGCGGCGGCGGCGTTCGTTCAACCGCCGCCGATCAGGCGTCCTCGTCCTGGTAGTACTCCTGACCCAGGTGGGTGATCTGGTCCTCGCCCATCAGCCAGCGCAGGGTGTTCTTCAACTTGGTCTGCTGGATGAACAGGTCGTGTTCCGGGTAGAGGCCGGGCGCGTGCTGCGGGCTCTTGAAGTAGAACGAAAGCCACTCCTGCACACCCTTGAGCCCGGCGCGCTTGGCGAGGTCCATGAATAGGGCGAGATCGAGGACGAGGGGGGCCGCCAGGATCGAATCCCGGCACAGGAAGTCGATCTTCAGTTGCATCGGGTAGTTGAGCCACCCGAAGATATCGATGTTGTCCCAGCCCTCTTTGTTGTCGCCCCGCGGCGGATAGTAGTTGATCCGCACCTTGTGGTAGATGTTGCCATAGAGATCCGGATAGAGTTCCGGCTGCAGGATGGTGTCCAAAACGCCGAGCTTGGATTCTTCCTTGGTCTTGAAGCTCTCCGGGTCGTCCAGCACCTCGCCGTCGCGATTGCCCAGGATGTTGGTCGAATACCAGCCGGCGAGGCCCAGCATGCGGGCCTTGATCATCGGCGCGATGACCGTCTTGAGCAGGGTCTGGCCGGTCTTGAAGTCCTTGCCGCAGATCGGCACGCCAAGCTCGTTAGCCAGCTCCACCATCACCGGCGTATCGACGGTGAGGTTCGGCGCGCCGTTGGCGAAGGGGATGCCTTCCAGCATCGCCGCATAGGCATAGATCATCGACGGCGGGATCGAGATGTCGTTGGAATTCAGCGCCGCGTCGAACGCCGCGCGGTCGTGATGCGTCGGCGCCGCTTCCATGAAAATCTCGGTCGACGCGGCCCACACGAACACCAGGCGGTCGCAATTGTTGTTGGCCTTGAAGTCGCGCATATCCTGGCGGACCATTTCCACCAGGCCCATCTTGGTATTGGCGCTCTTGACGTTCTTACCTTCCAGCCGCTTGACGTAATACTGGTCGAAGACGGCCGGCATGGCCTTGATGCTTTTGAGCAAATCGGCGATCGGCTCGATGTGCTCGTGGCGGTCCAGCACGCCGCACTTCAGGGCCGCGTCATAGGCGTTTTCCTCGATCGGATCCCAGGCGCCGAAGACGATGTCGTCCAGGCTGGCCAGGGGCACGAAATCCTTGATCAGCGGGCTGTTGTTGTCGGTGCGCTTGCCCAGCCGGATCGTGCCGGTCTGGGTGAGCGCGCCGACGGGCTTGGCGGCGCCGCGCCGAGCGTGCTCGACCCCGGCGATGAGGGTCGAGGAAACGGCGCCGAGGCCGCCGAGCAGTACGCCGAGCTTGCCTTTGGCCGGGGCGATTTGGTGACGTTGGGTTTCCACGAAGTCTCTAGCCTCCAAATTGACGCCCCGAGCCCGGGCCAACGAAATCAAGGGTTGTTGCCACTGCGCCGGCACGCGTCCGGTGCTCGCCCAGTGCTCGATCGTGCTCTGTCGCTTGCCGAGCAAGGCCGCCAGCGCGCTTTGCCCGCCGAAACGGCGGATGATGCGTTCTGCCGGATTGCCCTTTTGCATGGCGGACTGGGCTAACGAAATTTTCGTTAGGCGGCAAGTCGGAAAACGGCCGGCTGACATGCAAAGGGCTGGACCCTTCCGGATCCAGCCCTCGAGTTCCCGGCGCGGACGCTGCCTTTAGGCGGCGGCCTGCTCGGCGTGGCCGAAGGCGACCTTGTCGTCCACGTCCAGCCAGAAGCGGTCGCCGATGTCGAACACCTGGGCGTGGCCGCCGTCAGCGAGGATCTGCATGCCGGCCGAGATGCCACCGTTGCCGCCGACCGCGACGTCCTCGTGGACCGCGCGGATCAGGGCCTTGGAGGCCAGGAAGATACCGGTGTCGAAGGCGTCGAAGGTCTCGATCAGCTTGCCGATGCGGACGATCTTGCCCTCCGCCGTGGTGGCCACGCGGGTGACGTCCTCCATATCGACCAAGGCGTTGTCCAGGCGGCGATCGACGGCCAGGGTCACGCCCTCGGCGTCCGGCGCCGTGGCGAGCAGTTCCGACAGGATTTCCGGATCGAACAGGTGGTCGGCCATCATCAGCACGAAATGCTCTCCCAGCATGGCCTCGGCGGCGGCCACCGACAGGCCGTTGGATTTGTCCCAGTCGGGATTGAACACGGTTTCGATCTTGAAGCCTCGGCGCGCCGAAAGGTCGGCCAGGAAGGCCTCGACTCGCTCCGCTTCGTAGCCGGTGACCACCACGAACTCGCCCAGGCCCGCCGCATGGGCGCTTTCGATCACGCGCTCGATCAACGCCACGCCGCGCACTTCCGCCAGCGGCTTGGAAAGGGCGATGTCGCGAATGCGCAGGCCCTGGCCGGCGGCTACGATCAGACCCTTGACGTTGGCGTGGGCGTCGATCTTGTTGGCCATACGTTTTCCGTTCAAGGACAGAAGCGGGGAACGTGGCCGCGACGTCCCGCGATCACGGCCAATGGGGTAAGCGCCCCAAGGGGGGACGCAAGAACGCTAGCGCGTGGCCATATGCCGAACAAGCCAACCCCGCGCGCGAGGCGCCTAAGGACCCAAAGCCGGCCATGAAATCAAGCGGTTCTTCATCACCAACGGTTTCAGACGGCGCCCAGGCAGCCCTTGAACCGGGCGGGCAGGACGCCGCGCCCGCCCCGGCTCCAGGCCGGCCCAACGAGATTGAGGGTGTGACCAATGTCTGGCTGATTCATCCGATTTCGCGCCGGGTGGTCGACGTCCTGGCGAAAACGCCGATCACGCCAAATCAGGTGTCGGTGGCCAGCGTCTTCTTTGCCGCCGCCGGCGCGGCGAGCTTCGCCGGACTGCCATGGCCGGTCTCGGCCTTCGCTGGGCTGGTGCTGCTGGTGGCCTGGCACGTGCTGGACGGCGCCGACGGCGACCTGGCCCGGCGCACCGGCCGCGCCTCGCCGATCGGCGAACTGGTGGACGGGGTGTGCGATCATGCCAGCCAGGCCTGCGTCTACATCGGCATCGGCTGGCTGCTGGCGCCGACCATGGGGATCGCCGGGACGGTGGAGTTGGGGGCGGCCGCGGCGCTGTGCCACTTCATCCAGGCCAACGGCTATGAGACCGGCCGCAAGACCTATCGGCGCTGGGTCTATGGCGCGGCGTGGATGCGCCAGACCCAGGGCGGCGGCGGAAATATCTTCCAGACCTTGCTGGGCGGCCTCTACATCGGCCTGTCGAACATCATGGCCCCGGGCGAAGCCACCCTGGAAGCGGCCCTGGAGCCGAAGATCGCGGCGGGGGGCGAGATCGCCGCCCAGACCCGCGCCGCCTATCGCAAGGCCCACGTGTTCATCGTCAAGCGCTCGGCCCTGCTCAGTTCCAACAGCCGCACCATCGCCGCGTTCCTGGCGGTGCTGGTAAGACATCCCGCTTGGTTCTTCATCTACGAGGTCACGGTGCTGAACGTGGTGCTGGTGGTGGTGTTGGCCCTGCGGGCGTCGCGCAACCGGGGGCTGGTGGCGACGGCCTGAGATTCCGGCTCTTTCCCCAGCGAAGCGGCGGGGGAAGAAAAAAGGCCTAAGCCGCCTCTTCCCCGAACTGCAGCTTGGCCAGGTGGGCATAGAGCCCGCCGCGCGCCAGGAGTTCGGCGTGGCGGCCCTCCTCGACCACGCGGCCCTCGTCCATCACCACGATGCGGTCAGCCTCCAGCACCGTGGCCAGCCGGTGGGCGATGACCAGGGTGGTGCGGCCTTCCATGGCCTCCAGCAGGGCCTTCTGCACCAGGCGCTCGTTCTCGGCGTCCAGCGCGCTGGTGGCCTCGTCCAGCAGCAGGATCGGCGAGCGGCGGACCAGGGCGCGGGCGATGGCCAGGCGCTGGCGCTGGCCGCCGGACAGGGTCTTGGCCCGCTCGCCCACCGGGGTGTCGAAACCCTGCGGCAGGGCGGACAGGAAGCCCTCCGCCTGGGCGGCCAGGGCGGCGTTGCGCACCGCCTCGGCGTCCGCGCCGGCGCGGCCGAAGGCGATGTTGTCGGACGCCGAGCCGGAGAACAGGGGCGTGTCCTGGGCCACCAGGGCCATGCGGGCGCGGACCTCACGTGGGTCAGCGTCGCGCAGGTTGACCCCGTCGATGCTGATGGTCCCGACATCGGGATCATAGAATCGCAGCAACAGGCGCAGCACCGTACTCTTGCCGGCCCCCGAAGGGCCGACCAAGGCGACGCGCTCGCCGGCCCGCACGTCCAGGGTCAGACCGTTGAGGGCGGCGTCCTCTCGGCTGGGATAGGCGAAGCGCACATTGCGGAACGACACCTCGCCGCGGGCCGGGACCGGCAGGGCCTTGGGATGGGCCGGGGCAGCGATCGCCGGTTTCAGCGCCAGGATGTCCATGGCCCGCGCCGAGGCCCCCGACGCCTTCTGGATCTCGCCCCAGACCTCCGACAGGTCGCGCACGGCCGAGGCAGCCACCATGGCCAGGGCCAGCAGCAAGGCCAGGTCGCCGGCGCTCATCAGCGGCTTGCCGGCCGCGTCGCGCTGCACGAACACCGCCATGGCGCATTCGAACAGCAGCAGCAGCATGCCCGCGGCGATCAGGCTGATCATCAGGCCGGACATGGCGCCGCGGGCGCGCAGCTGGGCGCGGGAGGCGGCGAAGGCCTTTTCCACCGAATCGTCGAAACGGGCCGACATCGGCTCTTCCTGGTTGAAGGCCTGGACGGTCTCGATGGCCTCCAGACCCTCCCCCGCCAGGCCGATTGCGGCGGCGAAGCGGTCCTGGGCCAGGATCGAAAGGCGTTGCATCTGCCGGCCCAGCAGGGCCAGGGGCGTGAGCAACAGCGGGATCAGGGCCAGCACTAGGCCGGTGAAACGCGGGCTGATCACCACCATCATCACCAGGGCGCCGGCCAAGGTCAGGATATTGCGGATCGCCACTGGCACGACATTGCCCACCGCCCGCTCGACCATGGTCATGTCGGTGGTCAGCCGGGAGAGCACCTCGCCGGTGCGCAGCTTCATGAAATGACCCTGGTCCAGGGTCAGGATGTGCCGGAACACGCTCTTGCGGAGGTCCGCCACCACCCGCTCGCCCAGCTTGAGGGTGAAGAAGATGCGAAAGCCGGTGGACGCGGCCAGGACCACAGCCACGGCGGTGAGCAGCAGGAAGGCCTTGATCAGCTCCTGTTCGGTGCGCAGGGAGCCGCCCCGGTCCACCACCAGCTTCAGGCCCCAGGTCAGGCCCAGAAGGGCCCCGGTGGAGAACAGCACGAAGAAGGCGCTCAGGAAGGCGTCCCAGCCGTGCGCCAGGACAAACGGGATCAGCCGGGTCAGGGGGCGAAGGTCGCGCTGGCGGTCCCGCCGCCAGGCGTCGGCCTTGAACGCGTCCTTCATCAGCCCGCCCACGCTGGGACGACCCAGCGTGCTGGCCTCGATCGGACCTGGTTCGCTCATTCCTGCTCCATTCCCGGTCAAGACGCCGCAGAGTGCATCTTACGGGCTATCAGTCGTGATCGCGTTGTCATAATGACGTCACCCCGCGCCGCATGCCATGATCACGGCGCGTTCGCCATCCCCGGAGGGTTACCTATTGGACGGTCGGTTTTGATTCCCACGCCCACGGCGCCCGAACGGCGCATGCTCGTCGCGGCCCACGCGACGATCGCCGAGAGCCTGGACTACGCCGGCGACATGCCCACCGGGATCAATGTCTATTCCCTGCGCGGGGAACTGGCCGAGGTCCTGTCTTATGGGCGGCTTCGCGATGAGGCGCGGGCCATGGCCGGCCGGCTGCTGGGCGCGGGACTGGAGCCCGGCGACCGCGTGGCCCTGGCCGCCGAGAGCGACGCCGACTTCTTGAGGACCTTCTTCGCCTGCCAGTACGCGGGCCTGGTCCCCGCGCCCCTGCCCCTGCCCTCGCTGCTCGGCGGCAAGGAGCCCTACCTGGCCCACGTGCGGCGCATGCTGCAGGCTTCCGGCGCCAAGGCGGCCTTCGCCCCGCAATCCCTGGCAGACTGGTACGCCGACGCCGCCGAGGGCCTGGGCCTGGCCTATGCCGGCGGCTATGGCGCCTTGCCCGACGCCCGGGAATCACAACTGCCAACCCCCGATCCGGACGGCCTCTGCTATCTGCAGTTCTCCTCGGGCAGCACCCGCTTCCCGCTTGGCGTGGCGGTGACCCAGTCGGCGCTGAAGGCTAATGTCGGCGGCATGGCCAGCCCCGGCGGCCTGGCGGCCAACAACGAGGACCGCTGCGTGTCCTGGCTGCCGCTCTACCACGACATGGGCCTGGTCGGGATCCTGATGAGCACGATGATGTGCCAGGGATCGCTGGACCTGCTGCCCACCGGCGCCTTCGTGCGCCGTCCCGGCGTCTGGCTGGACCTGATCTCCAGGCACCGCGGCACCATCTCCTACGCGCCTACCTTCGGCTACGACCTGGTGGCCAAACGCGCCCTGGCCGGCAAGGTGGGCGAGTTGGATCTGTCGTCCTGGCGGGTGGCGGGTCTGGGCGGAGACATGATCCGTCCCGAGCCGCTGCGCGCCTTCGCCGAGGCCTTCGCCCCGGCCGGCTTCGATCCGGGCGCCTTCAACGCCAGCTATGGGATGGCCGAGGCCACCCTGTGCTTGACCCTGACCCCCGTGGGCGGCGGGCTGCGCACCGACACCACCGACGTCGACCGCCTGGAGCGCGAAGGCGTCGCCACCGCCCCGGCCAAGCGCGCCACCCGGGTGCGCGACTTCGCCCTGTGCGGCCGCATCCTGCCGGACCATGTACTGGAGGTGCGCGACGCCGCCGGCCACGTCCTGCCCGAGCGCCGCGTCGGCCAGATCTTCGCCAAGGGCCCCAGCCTGATGAAGGCCTATTTCGGCGAGCCCGAAGAGACCGCCAAGGTGCTGTCCGCCGACGGCTGGCTGGATACCGGCGACCTTGGCTACATGGTCGACGGCCAGATCGTCATCACGGGCCGGGCCAAGGACTTGATCATCGTCAACGGCCGCAATGTCTGGCCGCAGGACTTGGAATGGACCGCCGAGAAGGAGGTCGCGACCCTGCGCCAGGGCGACGTGGCGGTGTTCTCCATCACCGGCGATCTGGACGAGACCGTGGTGGCCCTGGTGCAGTGCCGCGGCAGCGATCCGGCCGCCCGCGAGGCGCTGCGCGCCGAGGTGGCCAAGCTGCTGCGGGTGCGCCACGGACTGGATGTCCAGGTGACCCTGGTTCCGCCGCGCAGCCTGCCGGAAACCTCGTCCGGCAAACTCAGCCGCTCCCGTGCCCGAGCCCTCTATCTCGACGGGGCGTTCGAAGAGGCCCTCGTCAGCCTCACGGCTTGAAATGAAGAGAAACCACAATTGACCGGGCGTCTGGCGGCCGTCACGGGGGCCACCGGCTTCCTGGGGCGGAGGCTGATCGCCGACCTGGTCGCGCGCGGCTGGCGCGTGCGGGCGCTATCGCGGCGCGACCCTGATCCTGGACTTTGGGGCGACGCCCTGCCGCAAATCGTGCGCGGCGACCTGGACGACACGGCCGCCCTGGAGCGCCTGGTTCAGGGCGCCGAAGTGGTCATTCATGCCGCCGGGCTGATCAAGGCCCGCGACCGTGCGGCCTTCATGGCCGTCAACCAGGGCGGCGCGGCGCGCATCGCCAAGGCGGCCAGCGCCGCCGGCGCCCGGCTGGTCCTGGTCTCCAGCCTGGCGGCGCGCGAGCCGTCCCTGAGCGACTATGCCGCCAGCAAGGCGGCAGGCGAGGCGGCGGCGAGGGCGGAGGCTGGCGAGGCGCTCACCGTATTGCGCCCCCCCGGCGTCTACGGCCCAGGCGACAAGGAAACCTTTGCGCTGTTTAGCCTCGCGGCCCGCAGCAGCGTCCTGCCCCTGCCTGGCGATCCCCGCGCGCGGCTGGCCCTGGCGCATGTGGACGACGTCTGCGCGGTGGCGGCCCTTTTGGCGGACCGGCCCACGCCCGGGACCTGGACGGTGGCCGGCGCGCGGCGCGAGGGCTATGGCTGGCGGGAGATTTTCGAGACGGCGGGAACGGTGCTCGGGCGCCGACCCAGCCTGTTGCCAGTAGCGCCCTGGCTGCTGCGCGTCGCCGGCGCGGCGTCCGAGGCCGTGGGCAAGGTCACCGGCGAGCCGGCCATCTTCTCCAGCGGCAAGGCGCGGGAACTTCTGCACCCGGACTGGTCTGTCTCGCCCAGGGAAGAGGCGCCCGGCGCGCCCCCGGCGCGGTTCGATCTTGCCACCGGCTTCGCCGATTCCGTCGCCTGGTACAGGGCTGTTGGATGGCTGACATAGTTGCCGACGCGTTTCCGCCGCAGTTGAAGGGCTAAACGCAAACCTGTAACGGTGGGTTCGGGGCTTCGTCCGCGAAGCGGTGCTGCAGATTCGCGGAATGCGGGGACATCATCAATTGACAGTAGTTGGTGGCGAGATGGACATCGCAAATCGCTCCATGCGTGACGATATTGCCTCGATATTCGAGCAAGTGTTGAATCGGCCGGTGGAGATCACCGACGACACCGACATCGTTGAAGACCTTGGTATGGACTCCTTGGGAGTAATGAATTTCGTCATGGCGATCGAAGATTTCTACGACATCTCGATACCGCTGGACCGCATCTCGCAGGTCCAGACGGTCGGCGACCTGATCCATGCGGTCGAAGAGCTGCGTAAGGGAGCCTGAGCGTGACGATTCTAGCCAAACATGCCGTGTACAAGGCGGCCTACGACGCCGTGAAGAACATGGGCATCGAGCCACTGAGCGTCCGCTTCGACGACGTTCTTTCCCCCACCGAGGGCGTGCTGGCCGGTAAGAAGACCATCTTGCTTGGCACCAACAACTACCTCGGCCTGACCTTCGACCCCGACTGTATCGAAAAGTCGATCGAGGCGACCCGGCACCAGGGCACCGGCACCACCGGCTCGCGCATCGCCAACGGCAGCTACGACGGCCACCTGCGCCTCGAGCAAGATCTGGCCAAGTTCTATGGCCGCGAGCACGCCATGGTGTTCACCACCGGCTACCAGGCGAACCTGGGCGTCCTGTCGACCCTGGTGGGTCGCGGCGACCACCTGATGCTGGACGCCGACAGCCACGCCAGCATCTATGACGGCTCGCGCCTGGGCATGGCCGAGGTCATCCGCTTCCGCCACAACAATCCCGACGATCTCTACAAGCGCCTGCGCCGCCTCGAAGGCGTGCCCGGCGACAAGCTGATCGTCGTCGAGGGCATCTATTCCATGCTGGGCGACACCGCCCCTCTGAAGGAAATCGCCCATGTGAAGCGCGAGACCGGCGCCTATCTGCTGGTGGATGAGGCCCACTCCCTGGGCGTGCTGGGCGAAACCGGCCGCGGCCTGGCCGAGGCTGTGGGCGTTGAGGCCGACGTCGACTTCATCGTCGGCACCTTCTCCAAGAGCCTGGGCAGCGTCGGCGGCTTCTGCGTCTCCGACAATCCCGACTTCGATGTCATGCGGCTGGTGAGCCGGCCCTATATGTTCACCGCCTCCCTGCCGCCAGGCGTGATCGCCTCCACCATCGAGGCCCTGCGCCAGATGCAGGCGCGTCCGGAACTGCGCGCCGACCTGATGCGCAACGCCCACCGCTTGCACAACGGCCTGTCGGCCCTCGGCTTCGAGACCGGCCCGGAAGCCAATCCCATCGTCGCGGTGGTGATGCCCAACCAGGAAATCGCGGTGGCCTTCTGGAAGATGCTGCTGGAGTCAGGGGTCTATCTGAACCTGGCCGTGCCGCCCGCCACCCCGACCAACCAGCCGCTTCTGCGCAGCAGCGTCAGCGCGGCCCACACCATCCAGCAAATCGACACGGCCATCGAAGCCTTCGGTCACGTCGGCCGCCAGCTTGGTATATTGAGCGCTGACAAGCGCCGCGCGGGCGTCGCGAGCTAAAAGACCGGAGTTCTCTAAATGGCTGCCGCCGCCCAGGCCGCTTACAGGTCCACGTGGCGGCCGTCCCTGATTGATGGCTATGTGCTGCGCAGCCTGGCCCAACCGGCCATAGGCGTGCTGGGGGTGACCCTGGTCGCCTTCCTGCTGGAACAGACCCTGCGTCTGATCAAGGAACTGTCGGCCAACGGCGCGCACCTGGGCTTCCTGCCCGGGCTGATCACCAACTTGGTGCCCTACCACCTGGGCCTGGCCCTACCGGCGTCCTTCTTCGTGGCCATGTTCATCGTCATCGCCCGTATGGACGAGGACAGCGAGATCGACGCCATCCTGGCCGGCGGGGTGTCGTTCGAGCGGATCGTCGCGCCCCTGGTGTTCGTGGGCGTGATCCTCAGCGTGTTCAGCATCCTGCTCACCGGCTATCTGCAGCCCTATAGCCGCTTCGCCTATCGGGCCATGCGCAACGCAGCCCTGGACGCCGGGTGGACTGCCCAGATCGACCCCCAGGTGTTCATGAGCGCCGGGCCGGACTTCACCATCACCGCCGACGAGGTGGACGGCAGCGGCCGCAACATGAAGGGCGTCTTCATCCGCCGCATGACCCCGGGCGGCGAGAACCTGGTCACCGCCACCTCTGGGCGCCTGGGCCTGCGCCCCGACGGCAAGACCACCGAACTGACCCTGTCCGGCGGCGTGCTCTATGAGGACGGCCCGCACGGCGATCCCAGGGTTCTGCGCTTTGGCAATGTTACCGATTTCGAGTCCCTCGGCGGGGTCCAGAAGCTGGACCCTCGCGGCGTCGGCGACGCCGAGGAACTGACTCTGCCCGAGCTGGTGTGGGAGATGCAGCGCCGAGACGCGGTGATCCCCCACGCGGTGCTGGAATCGGAGCTGTTGTCCCGGCTGGCGCGGTCCCTGGCCATTCCCTTCCTGCCGTTCCTGGCCCTGCCCCTGGCCATGGCCTCCAAGCGCGGGCGCCGGGCGCCGGGGATGATCGTCGGCGCCGTGGCCCTGGTCGCCTTCCACCACGGTGTCACCCTGGCCAAGAATTTCGGCGGCAACGGCAAGGCGCCGCCGCTGCTGATCCTGGGCGGCATCTATCTGGTGCTGGTGGGCTTCTGCCTGTGGATGTTCTTCTCCAGCCGCACTCGGCCGGGCGAAACGCCGATCTCCGGGCTGTTCCAGCGCGTCGAGGGCTTCTTCGAGCGTCGCACCAAGGTCAAGCCCGCCGCCATGCAGTCCCGCGGCGGCCTCAGCCTGACCGGCTATCTGAGCCGCATCTTCGCGGTGCGCACGGCGGTGGCCGCCGGGGCCTTGCTGGGCCTGTTGCAGCTTATCGACCTGCTGGAGCGCACCGACGACATCCTGCACCGGGGCGGCGCGCTGGAAATCTTCCGCTACCTGGCCCTGCGCCTGCCCGACATGTTCCAGCAGATCGCCGGCTTCGCGGTCCTGGCCGGCGCCCTGTTCACTTTCAACCAGTTAGCCTCTTCCAGCGAGATGGTGGCCATGCGGGCCACCGGGCTGTCGCTGTACCAGATCTTCCGCCGCGCCCTGCCGGTGGCCCTGGCGGTGGCGGCGCTGGACCTGGTGGTGGCCGAGGCGGTCACCCCCCGCGCCGAGCAGGCCCTGACCACCTGGTGGAACGCCAGCGCCCCGCCCGCGCAGAAGAAGGCGCCCGAGCCGCACTGGTTCCGCATTGGCGGTGACCTAGTGGTGGCCAAGGGCGCGACGCCGGACGGCCGCACCCTCACCGGCGTGACCATCTACCAGCGCGATGGCGACATGTCCCTGGCCCGCCGCATGACGGCGCAGACCGCCACCCCGGAAGTCGGCGGCTGGCGGATGAAGGACGCCGTGGTCACCGACGTCGGCCCGCAGCGCGCGGTGGTCACCGCCGGCGGCGACATCCACTGGCCCACCACCCTCAGCCCCGCCGACGCCGCCCGCCTGTTCTCCGATTCCAGCGACATTTCCTCCGCCAACGCCCTGCGGGCCTTGAACGGCAAGGAGCCCCTGAACCGGGCGCCGGCCGAGTTCCAGACCCGTATCCAGCGCACCATCGCCCAGGGCTTCGCGCCCCTGATCATGCTGATGCTGGCTCTGCCCGCCGCGCTGGGTCACACCCGCAGCAACCGCACCGCGCCGGTGATCTTCGGCCTCGGGGGCGGCCTGCTCTACCTGGTGGTGGACGGCCTGCTCACCGCCATGGGCCAGACCGGCGTCCTGCCCCCGGCCGCGGCCGCCTGGGGGGCGCCCGTGGCCTTTGGCTGCGGCGCCCTCAGTATCTTGTTATACGCCGAAGGATGACGACCCGAGCATGACCGGCGATATCACGATCATCCCCGTCTCCACCGACGCGGAGCTGGAGCGCTTTATCCGTGTGCCCATGCGGCTGAACGCGGGCGACCCGAAATACATCGCCCCGCTGCTGTTCGAGCGGCGCGAGGCCTTGTCGGCCAAGCACAACCCGTTCTTCGAACACGCCGAGGTGCAGTTCTGGCTGGCGGTGCGCGGCGGCAAGGACGTCGGGCGGATCAGCGCCCAGATCGACAGCCTGTGCCGTGAGGAACCGGGCGTGCCCACCGGCCAGTTCGGCATGATCGCCGCCGAGGACGATCCGGCGATCTTCAAGGCCCTGTTCGACACCGCCGAGGCTTGGCTCAAGGCCCGCGGCAAGATCAAGGTCATGGGTCCCTTCAACCTCTCCATCAATGAAGAGACCGGCTTGCTGGTCGCCGGCTTCGACACCCCGCCCTTCGCCCTGATGCCCCATGACCTGCCCTACGTCACCCAGCGCGTCGAGGAACGGGGCTACGCCAAGGCCAAGGACTTGATCGCCTGGTTCACCGACGTGCCGGTGTTCCCCAAGGCCGTGGAAAAGCGCCTGGCCCGGCCCATGGGCGACGGGGTGGTGTTCCGGCCGGTGGACATGAACAACTTCGAGCGCGACATCCGCTCACTCGTGGACATCTACAACGACGCCTGGTCGGAGAACTGGCAGTCGGTGCCGATCACCGAGTCCGAAACCAAATATATGAAACAGTCCCTGGGCTTCCTGCTGAAGCCCGGTCTGATCTGGTTCATGGAGATCGACGGCGAGCCGGCCGCCTTCGGGGTGATGATCCCCGACCTCAACCACGCCGCCCGGGATTTGGGTGGCAAGCTGTTCCCATTTGGCTGGATCAAGCTGCTCTGGCGCCTGAAGATCGCCAAGATGACCCGCTTCCGCGTGCCGCTGATGGGGGTGAAGCGCAAGTTCGCCAAGGATCCCCGCGGCATCCTGGCCCCCTTCCGGATCATCCGCGAACTGCGCGATCAGTCGCTGAAATACGGCATGACCAACACCGAGTGCGGCTGGGTCCTGGAAGACAACCGCCCCATGAACCACATCATGGAGAATCTGCAGGCCCGGCCGTACAAGACCTATCGGGTGTATGAGAAGATGGTGGGGTAGCGGCGCGCGGCGCGGCGCCTTCCCCGGCTACCCCATTGCCAACACCCCTCAACGGCTCCAAAGCAGATGCATATTGCATCGCCTTTTGAGAGTTCGAGACTTTGACCCTAGCTGCCCAGATCCTCGGGGATACGCCCGAGTCGCACCCCCTCGCCTCCGTCGATTCGATCATCGCCGGCCTCGCCAGCGTCGGCTATATCGCCTCGCGCCGCATCGCCACGGCGCTCTACATGTCCGCCCACCTGCAAAAGCCCATCCTGGTTGAAGGCGTCGCCGGCGTCGGCAAGACCGAACTGGCCCTACAGACCGCCGAACTGCTCGGCCTGCCGCTGATCCGCATGCAGTGCTACGAGGGCCTGGACGAGTCCAAGGCCCTGTACGAATGGAAGTACGGCAAGCAGCTCCTCTATACCCAGATCCTCAAGGACCACATGGGCAAGGAGCTGATCGACGCCCCGGACATCGACACCGCCATGGACCGCCTCAACAACATGGGCGACCTGTTCTATTCCGAGCCCTTCCTGGAACCGCGCCCGCTGCTGAAGGCCATGCGCCAGGACGGTGGCTGCGTGCTGCTGATCGACGAGATCGACAAGTCCGACGAGTCCTTCGAGGCCTTCCTGCTGGAAGTGCTGTCGGCCTATCAGGTGTCGATCCCGGAGATCGGGGTAATCAAGGCGATCACGCCGCCGATCGTGTTCCTGACCTCCAACAACGTCCGCGACCTGGGCGACGCGCTGAAGCGCCGGTGTCTGCACCTGCACATCCCCCTGCCCGACGCCAAGCTGGAGGAACGCATCGTCGCCACCCGCGTGCCCGGCATCGAGGCCAAGCTGACCCGCGAGCTCGTGGCCTTCGTCCAGACCCTGCGCACCCTGGACCTGCGCAAGGTGCCCTCGATTTCCGAGACCGTGGACTGGGCCCGCGCCCTGATCCTCCTGCACGCCGGCGCCCTGGACCACGAGATGGTCCGCGAGACCCTCAATGTGCTGCTGAAGTTCGAGCAGGACATCGTGGCGGTGGAAGCCAAGCTCGGCGAATACCTGAACAAGGCCGCCGAAGCCGCCGGAGTCTGAGCCCATGGCCGTGATGCAAGGCGCCCTGGAGGACTTCCTTCGCGCGCTCCGCGCCATGGAGGTCAAGGTCTCGCCCGCCGAGGCCATCGACGCCCATCGCGCGGTGGCGCAGGTCGGCTATGGCAGCCGCGAGCTGCTCAAGGACGCCCTGTGCGTCACCCTGGCCAAGTCCGAGGACGAGGTCGACCGGTTCGACGTCTGCTTCGACACCTTCTTCACCCGCGACGAGTTCAAGGGCTCGCTGAGTCCGCCGCCGGAAAAGCCGGGGGGCGGCGCGCCCGGGGGCGAGTCCCAGGCGCCGTCCGCCTCGGCCAGCGAGCAGGGCGAGGGCGGCCAGACGCCGCTGTCGGAAATGCTGCTGGCCAATGACGCCATCGGCCTGACCCAGGCCATGGAAGCGGCGGCCGACCGCGCCAGGGCCCGGGACATCCGGCTGAACACCCAGCGCAGCCTGCTGACCCGCCGCACCCTGGACGAGATGGGGCTGCGCGAGCTGGAAGAGCTGATCAATCGGCTGCGCGGCTCGGGCCTGCCCCGGGACGAGGCCCTGGCCGACCGGCTGGCCGAGCGCCGCGAAGCCCTGTTCGTGGAAGCTCAGCGCTTTGTCGAGCGCCAGTCCAAGCTCTACGCCAGCGAGACCGGCCGGCGCATGCGCGAGAAGATCCTCGGCGACATGAAGCTGACCTCCATCGAGCCGGACGAGATGAAGTCCATGGAGGCCCTGGTCAAGCGCATGGCCAAGCGCCTAGCCAGCCGCTACGGCCGCAAGCGCCACCGCGCCCACAAGGGCAAGCTGGACGTGGGCAAGACCATCCGCCGCTCTATGGGCTATGGCGGCGTGCCCTTCGAGGTGGCCTGGAAGCGCGAGACCATCGACAAGCCCAAGATCATCGCCATCTGCGATGTCTCCCGCTCGGTTGCCGCGGCGGCGCAGTTTCTGCTGCTGTTCCTCTACAGCCTCAATGAGGTGGTCGAAAAGCTGGAGGCCTTCGCCTTCTCCGATCGCATGGTCTCGGTGAACGACCTGCTGGACGACGAGAACCTGGACGAGGCCATCGCCCAGATCCTCAAGCGCATCGGTTTTCGCCCCACCGACTATGGCCGGGCCCTGGCCGATTTCTGCGACACCCACCTGGACGAACTGGACCGCCACACCACGGTGATCGTCCTGGGCGACGGTCGTTCCAACTATGTGAACCCGCGCCTGGACCTGATGAAACAGATCGCCGAGCGTTCGCGGGCGGTGATCTGGCTGAATCCGGAACCGGAGACCTACTGGGGCCAGGGCGATTCCAAGATGGACGCCTACCAGCGTTTCTGCAGCGTCGCCAAAAGCTGCAACACGCTGAACCAGCTAGAACGGATCATCGAGGACGTGCTGCGAACCTATACGCCGCGCTAGGGAGTGGGGCCGGGGGTGGGCGTCGCCACCTACCCCGCCATCCCCGTCAGGTGCGCCGCTTTCAGCTCCGCCTTCGCCGCTTCCAGGTCTTCCTGGAACTTCGGATCCTTCAGCAGCATCGCCGCCACCGCCGTGCCCAGGGTCTGGCCGCCGACGATGTCGGCCCGGAAGTGCATGCCGCAGACCATGCGGCTGTAGGCGTAGTCCCTGGCCCGGACCATCAGGCTGCCGGACAGTTCCGGCATGGCCTTGGACAGCACCACCGCCATGGCGAAGCCCATGGTCGAGTGACCGCTGGGATAGGAGGTCTGGGGCTTCTCGTCCCGCGAGCAGGTCTTCAGCGTCCCATCGACGATCCAGGGCCTGTTGCGCTTGAAATAGGATTTCGCCGTTGAGGACGCGACGGACTCTTCGGTGCGCACCTCCGCCAACAGCTTGGCGGTGGCCGGCAGGTTGGCCAGATCGAACGCCGGCGCGATGGCGCTCTGGAAGATCATGCCGTCCTCGTGGTCGTTGTCCCACTTGGCCTGCGCGAGTTCATCCGGCGTGGTCGCCGCGGCGATCCGGTGCAACTCAGCCAGCTCCGCCCGGGCGATCGGCGATCCCTCCACCGGCGGCGGCGGTAGCAGGTGGGCCGGATCCACGTCCGCTGGCGTCAGGAAGGCCAGGATCGGCGCGGGGGCGGCGGCCGTCGCCGGCGCCGCCTCCATCGCCGCCGGCGCGTCGGCCGCATGGCCGGGAACCGACAGGAGGAGCGCGAAGCCCGCCAGGATGCCGGTGCTGTTCAGACCATGGCGCATGCCGCGTCTCCTCCTCAACCCGCTCTAGAAGCTGTACTTGGCCGAGAGCTGATAGCTGCGGCCGGGCTGGTAGTAGTATTGGTCGGACGCAGCGCCGCTGCCGGATATCTTGACGATCGATTGGCTGTTGAACAGGTTGTAGACCGACCCCTGCAGCCGCCAGTGTTCGATCGAATAGGCCAGGGTGAAGTCGGTCGAGTGATAGCCCTTGATCTTGAAGGCCTGATAAGCCGCCTCGGCGTTGACCGGATTGGCATTGGCGGTGTTGTAGTTATTGGCCCACTGCTCGGCGGTGTATTTGTCCGAGACGGAGACCTTCCAGGGGCCATCATGCCAAACCGCGCCCAGGGCCGCGGTGCCGCGCGGAGCGCCGCTGATCTGCTTGTAGGGGTTGGTCTTGTCCTCGGCGAAATTGACCGAGCCATTGCCGAACACCATCAGGTGCTCGTTGACGTTGAGCGTCGCCTCGCCCTCGAAGCCCTTGTAGACAGCGCCGCTGGAGTTGAAGAACACCGTCTCGTTCAGGGTGCAGCCGGTGCTGGTCGGGCCGCAGATCGAAGACTGCAGCAGGTTGTTGAAGTCGATGTAGTAGACGTCGGCGTCGAACGAGAACCGCGCGCTCTGGAACACCGTGCCGATCTGGTAGTTGCGGCTTTCCTGCGGTTTCAGATTGGCCGTATTGGGGTTGTTCGTCTGCAGCACGGCGAGCGGCGGCACCAGGAAACCGGTGGCGAACTGTCCGTAGACGCTCCAATTGTCCTGCAGCCTGTAGTTGGCGGTCAGGAAATACAGCGGCTTATCGTAGGTCGACGAATAGGCGATGTTGTTGCGGTTCTTCTGGTTGAACGGTCCCCAGACGTTCCGCTCGAAATGCAGGTACTTGAAGCCCGGCGTGACAGTCAGCCGATCGCCAAGCTTCAGTTCGATGTCGATGAAGGGCTGGTACTGATGCCAGCTGGAATGCTGGTCGAACTGGATATTGGTCGGGGTCGGGCTGATCAGATGGCCGCTTGAATCGTAGGTGCCGCTGATGATGTTGCCGCTGGCGTCCTTGACCACCTTCTGGTCGTAGTTCGGGGCTAGGCCGGTGGGGCTGGAGGTCAGGTCCAGGTCATAGCGCGACCGGTGCGTGCCGGACCACTCGTACCAGAACCCTGCCTTGATCGTGCCGTAGGCGAAGTCCTGATTGACCCGCAGGATGTCGCCCACCACCCGGTAGTGATTGACCTTGAGATACCCGGGAATGTGACCGGCGATGGTGTTGCCGTTGACATCGATCGTCTTGTTGATGGTCGTGTTGGTAAAGTCGTTCGGTGACAGGGTCTGGTTGTCGTAATAATATGTATAGACTGAGTTTTCCAGGTGCGTCTGCGGCGTCACATCGCCGTTCAGCCGGATATAGCTGAAGTCCGTGTGCTTGTTGACCTGGTTGATCTTGTAATACTGGTTGGTGTCTGGGATATCGGTGAGGGCGTAGGTCTTGCCGAACAGCGCCACCTGCGCCAACGTCGCACCGTTGTTGTCGGCCTGATAGACGTGGGTGTGGTTGATGGTGGTGAACAGCGTGGCCTTCCAGCTGCCCACCAGGGGCACAACGGCCCGCGCCATGATGTTGAGGCCATAGGCGCCACTGTGGGTCAGGTAGCCGTCGGACCGCAGGCCCGAGAGGGCGAACAGCGCCCGCGCGCCGTTCAGCGCCGAGATCGATCCCGTATTGAGCAGGCTCACCGACTGGGCGGTGTTCCACGATCCATAGGTGGCCTGTTCAGACCCGCCGAAGGTCTCGCCGACCTCGGGCGAGAAGATGTTCACCGAGCCGCCGAAGTTCGCCTGGCCCAGTTGGCCGGCGCCGCCCGGGCCGCGCTCCACGGAGATGGCCCCGATGTTGGACGCCGGGAAGAAGGAGGTGGAGTGGTGGGTCGGATCGTTGGTGTCCGAGAACGGAATACCATCGTAGGTGACATTATATTGGCCGTCCGAAAATCCGCGCAGGGTCGACTTGGCTTCGTAGAGGCCGGGGCCGTTGAACGACAGGCCGCTCACCGACGGGGTGAGCAGGATCACCTCGGTATAATCGCCCGACTGCGGTACGAACTGGTCGATGGCCGTGTGGGTGACGATCGACGTGGGCTCAATGGCCTGCAGCGGCGCGCGCGTCGGCGCGTTGTTGGCGGCGGGGCTCGAGGCGGTGACGGTCAGTTCCTTGACCCGCGTGCCATAGTCCGGCGTCTCGGCGACACCAGCGGCCGCGTCGCTGGTTGCGGCGGCGTCAGCGGCCAGGGCTGCGCCCGACAGGCTGATCCCGGTGGCCACAACAGCCGTTGCCGCCAGGGCGCGCCAGGCGCGCACGTCCGCGGTCCGGCTGAACAGCCGGTGCTTGAAAGACATCATTATAAATCCCCGATCCGCCGACGGTAGGCCCGTCGATCCAAAGCGCACTGTCGGCGCGGCGGCAGGCCCGTGCGCTCGACTTCGTCTTCATCAGACGTTGCGGCCCGAAATGGCGGCCCGCGGGGTTCGGGTCTAGTGAATATTCGACAACACTTTTCTCAACGATTTTCAATGTTTAGTTCACATGGGTGTCACACAAAACCTCTATGGCCGCGCCTGCTCGCTGGCGAAAAATGCCGCCCGCGGACACCCGGGCGCCCGCGAACTCGCCGCCGCGGCGGCGCCCGCCCCTGGCGCGAGCGGCCCCCTTGCCTGTATGACCTCTTTTGAATCGTGGTCCGGCCTTGGTATGGCTAGGGCCACGCCCCCGCGGACTTGAAGGCGCCATGGCCACTCTTGATGATGAACTGCTGGATCTGGTTGCCGAAGAGGCCCTGATCGATCGCGCCAAGCTCGTGCGGGAAGCCACCCTGGAAGACGTCGGTCTGGATTCGGTCGACGTGGTCAGCATCGTCTTCGCCATCGAGGAGAAGTACGGGGCTGAGATCGCCGAGGACGCGTTCAAGAACACATTGAATCTCGGTGAGTTCGTGGACACCTTGAAGGGCCTGATCGAAGCCAAGCAGGCCTAGAGGGCATGACGCATCGCATTGTGGTTACAGGCCTGGGCGCGGTTTCGGCGCTGGGCCTCACCGTGGAAGAAACCTGGGCCGCCGCCCGTGACGGCCAGGGCGGCATCGCCCCGATGCTGTTCGATCCGGGCCCTCATGGCCCCGAGGGGCACACCACCCCAGTGGCCATGGTCAAGGGCGACGCCCTGGCCGCCACCGAGGCGGCGCTGGGCCGGCGCGTCGGCGCCTCCCTGGACGCCTTTGGCCTCTATGCGGTGAAGGCCTCGCACGAGGCCCTGGCCCAGGCCGGCCTGCTGGGAACCCTGGGCGGCCGCACCGCCGCGGTCTACGGCCACGGCTTCGCCGGCCTGCATACCCTTGAAGAAGGCTACGAGCGCTTTTACGGCCGCAAGGCCGCGCGCCTGCACCCGCTCACCGTGCCCAAGGTCATGGTCTCCGCCCCAGTCAGCGCCATCGCCATGGAGTTCGGCATCAAGGGCCCGGTGTTCGGCGTCACCAGCGCCTGCTCCTCCAGCGGCCACGCCATCGCCCAGGGCGCGTCCCTGCTGCATTCGGGCCTGGCTGATGTCGCCGTGGTCGGCGGCAGCGAGGCGATCAACACCCCTGGCTGTCTGCGGGCCTGGGAAGGCCTGCAGGCCATGTCCCCCACCACCTGCCGCCCGTTCTCACAGGGCCGCGACGGCATGGCCATCGGCGAGGGCGCCGCCAGCATGGTCATCGAGACCCTGGAGCACGCCCAGGCTCGCGGCGCGACCATCCTGGCCGAACTTACCGGGGTGGGCATGTCCTCCGACGCCTTTCACTGGACCCAGCCCAGCCTCGATGGAGCCTTGGCCGCCATGCGCCCGGCGGCGGAACAGTCCGGCCTGCTGGACGCCGACCAAGTGCTGATCTCCGCCCACGGCACCGGCACCCCGCTGAATGACAAGAACGAGACCCTGGCCATCCAGACCCTGTTCGGCGGCAAGGCGATGAACCATCCGGTGATCGCCACCAAGAGCCTGCACGGCCACCTGATCGGCGCCTCCTTGGCCCTACAGGGGGTTATCGGCTTGGAAGCCCTGCGCCACGGCCTGGCGCCGGCGATCCAGAACTACCTAGGCCCGGACCCCGACTGCGACCTCAACCTGGTCCTGGGCGAGGCGCGGCCGATCAAGGCGCAACACCTGATGCTGAACGCGTTCGCATTCGGCGGTCTGAACACAACGCTGGTGTTCAAGACCTGGCGGTAGGGGACCGTTCCACCCGTCCCCGTCACCCTCGGGCGTCAGTCCCGAGGGCCCATGATCTCGAAGCTCCGGGCGGCTCGTACCGAAGGGCGAGCCGAGGGCTGGCGTCGGCCAAGATTCCTTTGTCCACGAACCTCACGAACCACACGAACAAGAGGCGCGAAGCGCGCGTCCAGCCCGGACACGGTTTTCCTCGGGAAGCACTGTGTTCGTGTGGTTCGTGAGGTTCGTGGACAAACTCTTCTTACCGCCCTGCGCCGCTCCGCTGCCGCTACACGACCCGATAGAAGCGTGCGTATGGATCCTCGGGACTGCCGCCCGAGGATGACGGGATTTGGGGGGTTTACGGCGCCGCCGAACGGGCCGTCACCCAAACACATCCGCCAGAGCCTTGGCGTATCCATCCACTGCCTCGTCCACCTCGGCCCTGGTGATCACCAGCGGCGGGCTGAATGCGTTCACCGGCATGAACGGCATCGGCCGGGTGATCAGGCCGCGCTCAAAGGCGGCGGCGGAGACCTTGCGGTGCATGCCCAGCGCCGGATCGAACCGCTCCCCGGTGGCCCGGTCGGCCACCAGCTCGCAGGCGAGGATCAGCCCCTGGCCTCGGATCTGGCCCACATGCCGATGGTCGCCCACCGCGTCCTGCAACGCCGTCTTGAAATAAGCCCCCGTCTCGGCCGCGCGGGCCGGCAGGTCTTCCCGCTCCAGCACCTCCAGATTGGCCAGGCCGATCGCCGCTCCCACCGGGTGGCCGGAATAGGTGAAGCCGTGGGCGAACACCCCCATCTCCGCCGAGGCGCCGGCCAGCACGTCCCAGATGTCCTGCGACACCGCCATGCCGGAGGTGGGGAAATAGCCGCTGGTCACCCCCTTGGCGAAGGTCAGCAGGTCCGGCTCCAGCCCGTAGACTCCCGAGCCGAACCACGCTCCCAACCGGCCGAAGCCGCAGATCACCTCATCGGCCACGAACAGGATGTCGTGCTCCTTCAGGATCGGGATGATGGCCTCGAAATAGCCTGCCGGCGGCATCAGCACCCCGCCGGTGCCGATCACCGGTTCGGCGAAGAAGGCGGCGATGGTCTCGCCTCCCTCCCGCGCGATGAGGTCGCGCAGCTCCTGCGCCAGGCGCGCGGTGAACGCCGCCTCGCTCTCCCCCGCCAGGGCAAAGCCGTAGTGGTGCGGGCAGGAGACGTGCAGCACCCCCTCGATCGGCAGGTCGAAGGCCTTGTGATAGAGCGGAATGCCCGTGAGGCTGCCGCTGGCCACGGTGACCCCGTGATAGCCGCCCTGCCGGGCGATGATCTTCTTCTTGGCCGGCCGTCCCAGGACATTGTTGTAGTAGCGCACCAGCTTGACCGCGGTGTCATTGGCCTCTGACCCCGAGTTGGCGAAGAACACCTTGCTCATCCGCTTGCAGCCGGCCTCGTCGCGCAGCAGCTGCAGCAGTTTGTCGGCCAGGCGCGCGGCAGCCTCGCTGCCCATGGACGCGAAGGAGTGGAAGAAACCCAGCTCCGACAGGGCCTTGGCCCCGGCGTCGGCCAGTTCCTGGCGCCCGTACCCGGCATTGACGCACCAAAGCCCGGCCATGGCGTCGAGATAACTGCGCCCGTGGTTGTCGGTGATCCGCACGCCGGACGCCCGCTGCATGATCGTCGGCCCCCGCGTCAGGTGGTCGGCGATGGAGGTGGCCGGGTGGAACACCGAGTCCCGGTCGATGTCCTCGATGGAGCGGTTGGGGCGCAGGTCGTCCATGGCGAAAACTCCGGCTGGCTGAGCCTTAGACTTGGCAAGCGGCGCCCCACAAGGCTAGGGAAAAGGCCCGGGCAGGAAATTGGCATGATGAATGCAGAAAAATCCAAGATCGGCAGGACCATCGCCGATTCCGAACCCTGGTGGCCCGCGCCCCCGGCGCCGCCCAAGGGCGCCCCGAACATCCTGGTGGTGCTGTTCGACGACGTCGGCTTCTCGGACTTTGGCTGCTACGGCTCGCCCATCGCCACCCCGACCATCGACGCCCTGGCGGCCCAGGGCCTGCGCTACACCGGCTTCCACACCACCGCCATGTGCTCCACCACCCGCGCGGCCTTGCTGACCGGGCGCAACCACCACTCCGTCGGCGTCGGCTGCCTGGCCAATTTCGACAGCGGCTATCCCGGCTATCGCGGCAAGATCGCCCCGGAGGCCGGCACCCTGGCCGAGATGCTGCGCCCCGCCGGCTATCGCAACTACATGGTCGGCAAGTGGCACGTCACCTCGCTTACCGAGACCGGTCCCACCGGCCCCTTCGACGGCTGGCCACTCGGCCGCGGCTTCGACCGCTACTACGGCTTCATGGACGCCGAGACCGACCAGTTCGCCCCCGAACTGGTCCGCGACAACACCCCCATCGAAGCCCCCGGGACCTTTGCCACCGGTTACCATCTGACCGAAGACCTCACCGACCAGGCCATCCGCTATATCGCCGACCACACCGCCGACGCCCCGGACAAGCCGTGGCTGTGCTGGCTGGCCTATGGCGCCTGCCACGCCCCCCACCAGGCGCCGCAGGACCTGATCCGCCACTACGACAAGGTGTTCTCCGACGGCTGGGACGTGGAGCGCGAGCGTCGCCTGGCCCGGCAGAAGGCCATGGGCATTGTCCCACCGGACACCCGCATGCCGGCGCGCAACGACATGGTTCGCCCCTGGACTGAACACAGCCGCGATGAGCACCGGCTGTTCAGCCGCCTGCAGGGCGCCTTCGCCGCCATGCTGGACCACGCCGATCGCAACCTGGCGCGGCTGGTGACCTTTCTAGAGGAGGCGGGAATCAAGGACGACACCCTGATCCTGGTGCTCAGCGACAACGGCGCCAGCCAGGAGGGCGGACCTTTTGGCATGGTCAACGCCATGGGTCCCTACAACGGCAAGCCGGAGCCCATCGCCGAAAAGATCGACCGCATCGATGACATCGGCGGCCCCGACACCCATTCCAACTTCCCCTGGGGCTGGGCCATGGCGTCCAACACCCCGCTGAAGCGCTACAAGCAGAACACCCACGGCGGCGGCATCCGCGATCCGCTGGTGGCGTGCTGGCCCAAGGGCATCGCCGCGCGTGGTGAACTGCGCCACCAGTTCCGCCACGCCAGCGACCTGACCCCCACCCTGCTGGAAATGCTGGGGATCGCCCCGCCGGCCGCCATCGCCGGGGTCGAGCAGCAGCCCATGGAGGGCGTCTCCTTCGCCGCCAGCTTCGGCGACGCCGACCCGCCCCGCGGCGCGTCGCAGTATTTCGAGATGTTCGGCCACCGGGGTCTTTGGCGGGACGGCTGGAAGGCCGTCGCCTACCATCCCCCCGGCCAGCCCTTCGACAACGACGTCTGGGAGCTCTACCACCTGGACCAGGACTTCTCCGAAACCCAGGACCTGGCGGCGTCCCACCCCGAAAAGCTGGCCGAGCTCCAGGCCGAGTGGTGGGCCCAGGCCGAGCGCTGCAAGGTGCTGCCGCTGGACGACCGTTTCGGTCCCCGCTTCGCCGAGAACGCCACCCGCTTCCACGGCCCCCGCAAACACTTCGTCTTCCACGTCGGCATGGGCCACCTGCCCACCGATGTCGCCCCGGACGTCCGATCCCGCGCCTTCGTCATCGAGGCCCACGTGCGGATGGACGCCGCCGACCAGGGCGTGCTGATCGCCCATGGCGACGCCACCTGCGGCTACAGCCTGTTCGTCCGCGACGGCCGCCTGACCTACGACATGAACGTCGGCGGCCGGCACGCCACCGTGGTCTCGGACACCTCTGTCCCGACCGGCGCCCACCGCCTGGGCGTGGCGGTGCGCAGCGAGCCTGGCCAACGCCTCATCACCCTGTTGACCGACGGCAAACCCATCGGCGCCGGCGTCACCGACCTGGGCTTCCACAGCTTCATCTCATGGACCGGCCTCGACATCGGCCGCGACCGCGGCAGCCCCGTCGCCGACTACGAAGCGCCCTTCGCCTTTTCGGGGACCCTGAAGAAGGTGACGGTGACCATGGACGCCGACCAGGCGCTGGATGGCGACATGGTCGGCGACGCGGAGATGGCGCGGCAGTAGTCATTTCTCTTCGCCCTAGCGAAGCGTGGGGGAAGAGAAGTTACGCCAGCACCCCTTCCAGCCGTCCCATGGCCTCGACCAGGGTCTCCGGTTTGCGGCACACGCACAGCCGCAGGAAGCTATCCGACCCCGGACCGAAGAAATGTCCCGGCGCCAGGCCCACGCGGGTCTTGTCCAGGATGTCCAGGCAGCCGGCGCGGCTGTCGGTCATGCCGTCGACCTCGAAGAAGGCGTACATCCCCGCTGTCGGACGCGGCCCCAAGCGCACGCGGCCAAAGCGCTCCAGGGCGTCGCAGACGATGCTCATGCCCTGCTCGCAATATTCCCGCATCGAGGCCACGAAAGGCTCCCCCTCCCGCACCGCCGCCACGCCCGCATGCTGCAGGAAGGTGGTCACGCCGCTGGTGGTATACTGCGTCATCATCGCCAGGGTCGGCCCCAGCGACGGTGGGTGCACGATCCACCCCAGGCGCCAGCCGGTCATGGCCCAGGACTTGGAGAAGCTGTTGACCACCATCAGCCGGTCTTCGGGATCGGCGTGATCGAGGATCGACTCCGCATTGCGGCGACCGAAGACCAGGCGGTTGTAGACCTCGTCAGCCATCAGCCAGACGCCGCGCCGGCGGCAGGCGTCCAGGATCGCCACCTGGGTCTCCATGGGCAGCATGGCCCCCGTGGGATTGCCGGGCGAGGCGAAGAACACCACCCGTGTCCGCTCGTCTATGGCCGCGACCAGCCGGTCCACGTCCAGGGTCCAGCCGTCCGGCCCGTGGTCCATCCGCACCGAGCGGATCTCCGCGTCCAGCATCTGCGCCATGCCCGCCGCATTGGGCCAGACGGGGTCGATGACGATGATGTTGTCGCCAGGGCGAACCGCCATCTGCAGGGTCAGCATGATGGCGTTCATGCCGCTGAAGGTGACGGTGATCCGGTCCGGCGTCACCGGAACCCGGTTGAGCCCCGTCAGGTAGTCGGCCAAGGCGCCGCGCAGTTCGGGGATGCCGTTCTGATGGGTGTAGAATACCTGGCCGTCGTCGATGGCCCGTTTCATCGCCTCGCCGATGAAGGCCGGCGCCGGCCTGTCCCCCTCGCCGAACCACAGCGGGATGATGCTTGGATCACCCAGCGCGCCCTTGGCCAGGGTGGAGATATTCTCCAGCGGGATGCGCAGGATGTGATCCTGGGCGCCGGTCAGGGCCAGGGCGGCCGGAGCGGTGGAGGCGGCCGGCGAACTCACCCCTTGGCGCCTTCCGCCTGGAAGCGCTGGATGGCGGCATTGGCGGCGCGGTTCACCACCACGTCATAGGCGGCCACCACGAAGGCATGGCCCTCCTTGGCCCGGGCCAGGGCCTGGTCGAGGTTGCCGGTGAAGATACCCACCGGCACGCCGGCCGCCCGGCCCGCCGCCATCACCCTGGCCACCGCCGCCTCGAACCTGGCCTCGCCCTGGCTGGACTCCAGGGACAGGGAAAGATCGCCGGGGCCGATGAAGATCATGTCCAGGCCCGGCGTGGCGGCGATCGCCTCCGCCGCCTCCACCGCCGCCGCCGTCTCGATCATCACGCTGGCCACCAGGTGCTGGGCGGCGGCGCGGTAGGCGGCGAAATCGGCGCTGGTGCGGGCCCCGCCGCCGGAGCGGTGACCCACCGGAGGGTATTGGGTGGCGCTGACCACCTTGGCGCACTCGGCGGCGGTGTTGACCATCGGCGCGATCACCCCGTAGGCGCCGGCGTCCAGGGCCGAGCCGATGGCGTAGTCCGACTGGTCCGCCACCCGCACCAGAACCGGAACACGGCCGGCGACGGCGCCGATGGCCGCCTCCAGGCTGGAGCGGTCCCAGAGCCCGTGCTGGGTGTCGATGACGATGGCGTCGGGGCTGGCGTCCGCCGCCAGTTCGGCGAGGGCGGGCGAGCCGAGGGACAGCCAATGGCAGCCAATGGCGGGGCCACTCTTGAGGCGGGCCTTGAGGGTCGGGGTGGGGAGGCGCGAGCTGATCATGACTGAGCTATAGCGGCCCGCGCCGGGCTTGGGGAGCCGGTGGTCGGCGCCAGCAGCCCCAGCCGCTCGAACTGCGTCGCCGGCGCCCCCAGCGCCACCAGGATGGTCCGCAACTGTTCGGCCAGGACCGCCTCCTGCGGACCCCCCGCCAGGTTCACGGTCTCATCTGGATCGTTTTCCAGGTCGAACAGGAAGTGTCCCTTGGGCTTGAACCGGGCCCAGAACGGCACGTCGTCCCCGGCCTCCCAGCGTTGGTGGATCACCGGCACGTCGGAGCCCGGCATCCGGTCCAGCACAGCGCGATGGTCGGGTAGCGGCAAGGCCACGTATTTGTCCACCACATGCGTCGGCATGGTCGACCAGCGGTTAGACAGCATCGATAGCGGCGCGTTGGCCCCCACCGGGCCCCGCGCGTACTTCCACTGGCCGGTCACCAGATGCACCTCGCGGCCCCACACCCCGGTCAGCAGCCAGTCGCGCACGCTGGCCGTTTCGCCGGTGAGCAAGGGGACCAGGGAATGACCATGGGTCACCTGGCGCTGGGTGACGCCGAACAGATCCATCAGGGTGGCGTGGATGTCGACGCTGGTGGTGAGGGCGTCGCGGATCCCAGGCTCGATCCCTGGCCAACGGATCATCAGCGGGATGTGGCCCAGGGTCTCGTAGATCGGCACGCCAGGCTTACCCCAGATGTCCTTTTCGCCCAGGTAGTGGCCGTGGTCGGTGCACAGGATCACCACCGTGTCGTCGGTCAGGCCGTTGCGGTCGATGGCGTCCAGCACCTTGCCCAGCCAATGGTCGATCATGCTGAGCTTGCCGCCGTAGCTGGCCCGGATCTGCCGCGCCTGGCGCTCGGTGATCACGCCCTTTTCGATGGCGCCCTGCATATAGGGCGGCCAGATCAGGTGCGGCCCCTCCCACTCCGGATCATATCTGCTGGCCCAGGGCTCGGGGGTGTCGAAGGGTTCATGCGGGTCGAATTCATCCACGAACAGGAAGAAGCGGTCGTGGTAGCCGGCGTTGTCGTCCAGCCACCGGGCGGCGGCGGCCATGGTCCGCGGGCCTGGGAAGTCAGCCTCGCCCTTGAACCAGCCGCGGCTGTCGTCATAGGGCATGTGCCCCCGGCCCAGCCCCGGCGCCCCGGCCCAGCTAGGGTCCGGCCGCGTCTTCCAGGCGTCGCCCTCGTGGCCGCGCTCGTAGGACCAGGCGTTGAAGTCGCCGTGGTAGTTCTCGCCGCCGCTCTCGAACAGGTGCGGGTGGTCGCTGATCAGCTGGCTGACCACCCCGGTCTTGGCCAGCTCATAGGTGATGGCGTCTTCCCAGATCTCCACCGAACCCCAGGCCCGCCACAGGAAATCCAGCGCCCCGCAAAGGATGTCGTGCCGCGCCGGCATGCAGGGCAGGGAGCCGGTGTAGTGCCGCGTGAACCGCGTCGAGGCGGCGGCGAACCGGTCCAGGTTGGGGGTCTCGAACTCGGTCCCGCCGTAGGCGCCCAGCATGTGCCGGTTCAGGCTGTCGAGCAGAATGACGACCGCGTTCTTCGGTGTCTTGTCCGGCATCGTCACGACGGTGTCCTCCCTCAAGCTCTTGTCCGCATTGAACGCCCACAACCGGCGCTGAAGGCAAGCGCGCCGGCGACTTATCAGCTATGCAACCGGCGTCTTCGCGGGGGAGAGCCGACATGGCCGAGATCACCACCAGGCGCCTTGAGGCCAATGGCCTGTCCTTCGTCGTCGACGAGTGCGGCGAGGGCGACAATGTCGCCCTGCTCCTGCATGGCTTTCCGGAGAGCCGGCACTCCTGGCGCCACCAGCTTCCCTTGCTGGCCGACCTCGGCTGGCGGGCGATCGCGCCGGACACCCGCGGCTATGGCGAGACCAGTCGGCCGCTGGGCCGCGACCAGTACAAGCTCGATCGCCTCAACGAGGACGTCGCCGCCCTCTTTGACGCCGCCGGGGCCAAGAAGCGCCTGCTGATCGGCCACGACTGGGGTGGCATCATCGCCTGGGCCTACGCCATGGAAGGTCGCCTGCCCCTCGACGGCCTGGTGTGCATGAACGCGCCCCACCTGGCGGTATTCGGCAACCTGATGCGCGCCAGTTGGAAGCAGCGGATGAAGTCCTGGTACATGGCTTTCTTCCAGATTCCCGGCCTGCCCGAAGCCCTGGTCACCGCCCAGGGCGCCCGCGCCATCACCCAGTCCTTCGTGCGCGAGGCGGTGGACAAGTCGCGCTTCCCGCCGGAAGTCACGGAGGTCTATCGCCAGAACGCCCTGATCCCCGGCGCCATGACCGCCATGATCAACTACTACCGAGCCAACGTCTTCGACATGGCCCGGTTCTCCAGCCAGGATGTGCCGCCCATCGACATCCCCACCCTGCTGATCTGGGGCGAGTCGGATGGCTTCATGGGCGTCGAGGCCACCGACGGCTATGGCCCCTATGTGAAGGACTTCACCCTCAAGCGCCTGCCGAAGGTCTCCCACTGGGTGCAGCAGGAAGCGCCCGAGGCGGTGAACGCGGAACTGGAACGCTGGCTGCGGGTCAAGGGGCTGGCGGGCGCCTAACGCCCGCTCAGTCCCCGGTCGTGATGTGCCTGAACCGCCCGCCGGCCCAGTAGTAGGACGTGCTGGCCGACTCGAAGGCCTCGAACACGATCGAGTCATGGGAGACCGTCACGCCACGCCCCCCATCCCAGGTCGGCGCGCGGCCCGGCGGCGCCCGCCAGACCACCACCGGATTGCCCGCCGAAAACCACGGCTCCAGCACCTCGGCCTTCGTCCCACGGCCAACCGCATGCAGCACCACCAGCTGCTCGAACTGGCCGCCGGCCCGCCGCTGTAGCAGCGCCATGGCGAAAGACAGTTTGCCCGACCCGTCGAGATCCACCATGGCCAGGCCCGGACAGGCCCAGTGCCTGGCGTCCAGCCATAGCTTCTGATCGTCGGCGTTCAGGTCCCGCAGGGTCACCACCGACAGTCCGTGATGATCGGCCAGATAGGCTCGCACCGCTGGCGGAGGGGCGTCGCAACCGGGCTGCGCCGGCGCGGCATGGCTTGTCGTCGCGGTGGCGATCATCGCCAGGACAGCCAAGATGGCGTGCCTAAACCCTGAGCCCAGGCGCATTCGATTCCCCATCTCGGCGGTAGCCGCGGCGCAGTCATCCACGTGCCCGGATCGCGCACAACCCTTGCCGTGCCTGAACCAGAGATGGTGTCCTTATGAAATCCTTATGCCGCCGCGTCGTTTTGCCCATTTCCTTCTTAGCCGGTCGGTCATAGCTCGCGGGCCACAGACCGGCGCACCTTTGGCGCCGCGCGAGGTTCCTTGTCCGCCCACGCTTCCAAACCCTCCGCCAAGCGTTTCGCCGCCCTCACCCTGGGCTCGGTGGGCGTGGTGTTCGGCGACATCGGCACCAGCCCGCTCTACGCCTTCAAGGTCGCCATCGGCCAGGCCGCGCGCGGCGTGGTGCGCGAGAGCGATATCCTGGGGATCACCTCCCTGATGCTGTGGGCCCTGATGATCGTGGTGACGATCAAGTACGTCACCGTCCTCATGCGGGCCGACAACAAGGGCGAGGGCGGTATCCTTTCGCTGATGGCCCTGGCCCAGCACGCGCTCGGCGGGCGCACCCGCACCGTCCTGGCCCTGGGCGTCCTGGGCGCGGCCCTGTTCTACGGCGACGCCATGATCACCCCGGCGATCTCGGTGCTCTCGGCGGTGGAGGGCCTGCGCACCGTGCCGGCCATGGCCGGGATCGTCACCCTGCCGGTGGTGATCCTGATCAGCCTGAGCATATTGGTCACCCTGTTCCTGGTGCAGTCGCACGGCACGGCGCGGATGGCGGCCCTGTTCGGACCGATCTGCCTGCTGTGGTTCGTGGTCATCTCGGTGATGGGGATCATCCACATCCCCGACGCCCCGAAGATTTTCTGGGCGCTCAATCCCCTCAGCGGGGTGATGTTCCTGGCGCATCACGGGATCATCGGCCTCTTCGTCCTGGGCTCCGTCTCCCTGACCATCACCGGGGCCGAGGCCCTCTACGCCGACATGGGCCATTTCGGCCGCGGCCCGATCCGCGTGGGCTGGATCGCCGTAGTTTTCCCCGCCCTGGCGCTGTGCTACCTGGGCCAGGGGGCCAGCGCGCTGAAGTTCATCAGCCAGCCGGGCTCCCAGGCGGCGATCGCCGACCAGGACTGGTTCTTCCTGATGGCCCCGCCGTTCATGCGCATCCCCCTGGTGATCCTGGCCACGGCCGCCACCATTATCGCCAGCCAGGCGGTGATCACCGGCGCCTTCTCCCTCTCCAATCAGGCCATCCAGCTGGGCCTGTTGCCGCGCCTGGACGTGCGTCGCACGTCGGAGATCGAGGCCGGCCAGATCTACCTGCCCAGCATCAACTTCCTGCTGATGATCGGCGTCATCCTGCTGGTGGCGATCTTCAAGAGCTCGGATAACCTGGCCAACGCCTATGGCCTGGCGGTCACCGGCACCATGGCGGTGACCACGGCCCTGGCGGCCATCGTCATCCGCCGACTGTGGAACTGGCCGCTGTGGCGCGTCGCCCTGCTGATCACGCCCCTGATCACCGTCGACCTGGCCTTCTTCGCCGCCAATTCCCTGAAGCTGATCTCCGGCGCCTGGGTCTCCCTGGCCATGGGCGCCGCCGCCGCCATGGTCATCGTCACCTGGCTGCGCGGCAGTCGGATCATCACCGAGAAGGCCCGCCGCGACCGCATCCCGGTGGCCGACTTCATCGCCTCCCTGGAACGGCGCCCCCGCCACAAGGTGCCCGGCACGGCGGTCTACCTCACTCCCGAGGCCGACCTCACCCCCAGCGCCCTGATGCACAACCTCAAGCACAACGGCATCCTGCACCAGACCAACGCCCTGGTGACGGTGATCACCACCGACCGACCCCGCATCGCCGACGCCGAGCGCGCCAGCTTCGAGCGCCTGTCCCCCACCTTCGTGCGGGTGATCCTGCGCTTCGGCTTCATGGAATCGCCGGACGTGCCGGAGGCCATGCGCCTGGTGCAGGGCGATGGCGCCGCTTTCGACAGCATGACCACCTCCTATTTCCTCGGTCGCCGCACCATCGTGCCCTCGCACGAGCACGGCCTGCAGCGCGTTCAGGACCTGATCTTCATCGCCCTGGCCCGCAACTCCGCCAACCCCAGCGACTTCTTCTCCATCCCCCCCGGGCGGGTGGTGGAGATGGGGCTGCAAGTGACGGTCTAGGGCGCCGGCGCGGCTCAGCCGCTGACCCGATTTCGAAGTGAACGTGCTCTTCTCCGCCGGGCCTGGCTGAGCCTTTCCTAAAACCCGCGCTTCATCTCCGCCCAGGCCCGGTCCAGGCCCTCGCGGTGCTCCGGCGCGGCTATGGCGATGAGCGAAGCCGCCCTCGCCTCAAGGCTTGCGCCGCGCAGGTCGGCGACGCCGTGCTCGGTAATCACCAGGTCGGTGTCGTCGCGGGGGATCGAGACGCTGGGGGCGGTGATCCGCGGCACGATGCGCGAGATCGTGCCGCCGCGGGCCGTGGCCGGCAGGGCCAGGACTCCCCGTCCGCCGGGGGAACGCTTTGCGGCGCGGGCGAAGTCCGAGGCGCCGCCCAGGCCGCTCACCAACCGGCCCGCCTGCCACTCCACATTGGCCTGGCCCAGCAGGTCCACCTCCAGGGCCGAGTTCAAGGCCCACAGCCGGTCGATGCGCGCCAGGGACGCCGGGCCGTGGGTCACGTGGGCGTCGGCCATGGCGAAGGCCTGGCAAGCCCAGGCCATGAAGTCCGCTGAGCCCAGGGCCAGGCCGGTGACATGCCCGGTCTCCGCCAGCGCGCCGGCGTCCGCCAGGCTCCGATAGCCCTCGGTGACCATGCCCGAACGAACCACCAAACCCCGGCGGTCCGTCAACCGCGCCACGGCCGCCGCCGGCGCGCCGCCGATCCCCGTCTGGATCGCCGCCCCGTCCGGCACCAGGCCGGCGATGATCGCGGCGATGGCCAGCTGGTCGGCGGCGGGCGCCGCCTCCACCGCCGTTATGAACGGCCCGTCCGCCTCGATGGCGACATCGATGGCGGCATAGGGGATCGTCGGTCCCCGCCGGGCGCGGGGCAGGCTGGGATTGATGAAGGCCGCGATCCTGCCTGCCCTGGGCCAGACCAGGGGCGCGAAGTCGGCGCAGGGGCCAAGGCTGCAATGCCCCGCCGCATCCGGCGGCGTCACCTGCAGGATCGCCAGGTCCGGCGCCGGCCCGTCCCGCATCACAGCGGCGATCTGGGAATAGGCCATGGGCGTAACACTCACCCGCCCCGCCTCGAACGAGGCCCGAAAGGCCGGCGGCAATAGAAACGTCGCCACCCGCGCCGAGGCATTCAGCGCCGCATAGTCGAAGTCGTTCATCCCCGGCAGGAAACACGCGGTGATACTGACCCCGTCCAGCGTCTCGGGCGACGCCGTCAACAGCGCCCGCAAGACCAGCGGCTCGCCGGTCCCGCCTTGGACATAGACTTTCAGGCCGGGACGCAACGCACCCAGCAAACCTTCCGCGCTCACGGTCAAATCAGACCGGATCGTAAGGGAACACGGACGCCGAGGCGCCCAGGTCGAAGAAGTCGTTCTTCATCGCCGGTAGACATACGTCCAGCAGGCTGCGCGGGGTCCAACCACTCTGGGTGGACGCCATGGAGCGGATCGGACGCGGCTGGTCGAACAGCACCACCTCATTGCCGCGCACGCCGAAGATCTGGCTGGAGACGTCCTTGGCCTCTGGGCTGCACAGGGCCACGGCAAGCTGCGCCACCTGGTCGGCGCGCATGGAGTTCTGCATCCGCGCCACCCGCTGGGCCGAGGCCTCGTCCTTTACCGGGATGGTGGCGATCATTCGCGTCCAGGCGAACGGGGCGATGATGTTGGAGCGGATGTTCTTCATCGCCCCTTCCATGGCCAGGATGCGCGACAAGCCCATCACCCCCAGCTTGGCGGCGGCGTAGTTGGCCTGGCCGATGTTGCCGATCAGGCCCGAGGTCGAGGTGAAGTGGACGTAGGAGCCCTCCTGCTGCTCGCGGAAATGCTCCACGGTGGCGCGGCTGACGTTGTAGGCGCCGCGCAAGTGCACCGCGATCACCGCGTCCCAGTCAGAGTCGCTCATCTTGTGGAACATGCCGTCGCGCAGGATGCCGGCCGGATTGATCACCGCATGCAGGCCGCCGAACTCGTCCATGGCCTGCTGCACCATGTGCCGCACCGCGGCGATGTCGGTGACGCTCTCGGAGTTGGAGACCGCCTGGCCCCCAGCCGCGCGGATCTCCGCCGCCGTGGCCTCCGCCGGACCGGCCGAACCCTCGTCGCCGCCGGCCACCGAGCCGCCCAGGTCATTGACAACCACCTTGGCGCCCTCGCGCGCCGCCAGCAGGGCGCACTCCTTGCCGATGCCGCCCGCCGCTCCGGTGATCAGCACCACCTTGCCGTCCAGCACGCCCATGGGTTTCGCTCCGTTTGATGTCGCCCGCAGGGCCTAGCGCTTTAGGCCTGGCCTCACAACCCGCACGGCGGCGCCGAAATTTGAGCGGATGTGCGCAGGGCGCCATCGCCGCCGCGTGGTAACCCTCGCCCTCGCGGAGGGACCAGGCGGAATGGGCGGGCGAAGATTGTGGATAGCCGCCACGGCGGCCGCCAGCCTGACCCTGCTGGCCCTCGGCGCCCTGTGGTTCACCCGCTTCCAGCCGCCGCGAACCCATTTTCCGGTGCGCGGCATCGATGTCTCGCATCACCAGGGCGATATCGACTGGCCCAGGGTCGCCCACGACGACGTCGCCTTTGTCTATCTGAAGGCCAGCGAGGGGGCGGGCGCCCGCGACCCGGCCTTCGCCCACAACTGGCGCGAGGCGCGCGGCGCCGGCCTGGCCGCTGGCGCCTACCACTATTTCACCTTCTGCCGCTCCGGGACCGAGCAGGCGGCCAACTTCCTGGCGGCGGCGCCGCACCAGAGCCAGGCGTTGCCGCCGGTGGTCGACCTGGAGTTCGGTGGCAACTGCGGCATCCGGCCCAGCGGCGAGGTCTTCCGGCGAGAGTTGGACGCCTTCCTGGCCCCCGTGGAGGCGCGCGAGCACCGCCCCGCCATCCTATACCTGACGCCGGAATTCCTGGCGGCCTATGGCGACAACCTGCCCCAGCGGCCGCTGTGGCGCCGCTCGATCGCCCTGCAGCCGGGACCCGAAGCGCCCTGGGTGCTGTGGCAGTATCACAACCGCGGCCACGTGGACGGGGTGCGCGGGCCGGTCGATCTGAACGTCTTTAGCGGTGACCGGCCGGCCTTCCTGGCCTTCGCGAAGCCTGAGCCCTAAGCCGTCTCCGCCGCCACCAGCCCCAGCTCGGCGATCATCGCCTGGCGGATCAGGAACTTCTGCACCTTGCCGGTGACGGTCATGGGAAACTCATCGACGAACCGCACATAGCGCGGGATCTTGTAGTGGGCGATCTGGCCCTGGCAGAAGGCGCGCACCTCCGCCTCGTCGGCGGCCTGGCCCGGATGCAGGCGGATCCAGGCGCACAGCTCCTCGCCAAAGCGCTCGTCCGGCACCCCCACCACCTGCACGTCGGCGATCTTGGGATGGCGGTACAGGTATTCCTCGATCTCGCGGGGATAGACGTTCTCGCCGCCGCGGATGACCATGTCCTTGATCCGCCCGACCACGTTGCCATAGCCCTCGGCGTCGATCACCCCGATGTCGCCGGTGTGCATCCAGCCCTCGGCGTCCACCGCCTCGGCGGTCTTTGCCGCATCGTCCCAGTAGCCGATCATCACCGAATAGCCGCGGGTGCAGATCTCGCCAGGCTCGCCGCGCGGTGTCACCGCCCCATCCTCGCCGACGATCTTGACCTCGAGATGCGGCTGCACCCGGCCGATGGTGGAGACCCGGCGCTCGAGGTTGTCGTCCAACCCGGTCTGGAAGCTAATGGGACTGGTTTCGGTCATGCCATAGGCGATGGTCACGTCCGTCATCCCCAGCTCGCCGATCACCGACTTCATCACCTCCACCGGACACGGAGATCCCGCCATGCAGCCGGTGCGCAGGGACGAGACATCGAACCCGTCCCGTTGCGGGCAGCCCAGAACGGCGATGAACATGGTCGGCACGCCAAACAGGCCGGTGCAGCGCTCCGCCGCCACCGTCTGCAGCACGGCCAGCGGATCGAAGGCCTCCGAGGGATAGACCATGGTCGCGCCGTGGGTCAGGCAGCCCAGGTTGCCCATCACCATGCCGAAGCAGTGATAGAGCGGCACGGGGATACACAGCTTGTCGCCGCGCCTCAGGCCAATCGC
>JBBROW010000004.1:0-213232 GCA_038228945.1 Caulobacterales bacterium | reverse complement strand
GGCCAGCGGATCGAAGGCCTCCGAGGGATAGACCATGGTCGCGCCGTGGGTCAGGCAGCCCAGGTTGCCCATCACCATGCCGAAGCAGTGATAGAGCGGCACGGGGATACACAGCTTGTCGCCGCGCCTCAGGCCAATCGCCCGCCCCCCGAACAGGCCGTTGTTCAGGATATTGCGATGGCTCAGGGTCGCGCCCTTGGGCGAGCCGGTGGTGCCGCTGGTGAACTGGATGTTGATGGCGTCATGGGGGCTAAGGCCCGCCCCGATCGCCGCCACCTTGGCCCGATCCGCCGCCGACGCCGGCGCCGCCACGGCCTCGAACCCCAGCCAGCCGGGACGCGTCTCCCCGCCGATCTGGATCACCGCCCGCAAGGTCGGCAACCGCGCGGCCACCAGATCTCCGGCCATCGAGACGGCGATTTCCGGGGCCAGGGTCTCGATCATGGCGGCGTATTCGCTGGTCTTGAACCGCTCGGCGGCCACCAGCGCCTTCACCCCCACCTTGTTCAGCGTGTATTCCACCTCCGCCAGGCGATAGGCCGGATTGATGGTCACCAGCACCAGCCCGGCCTTGGCGGCGGCAAACTGGGTCAGGGTCCATTCGGCGCGGTTGGGCGACCAGATCCCCACCCGGTCGCCGGTGGCCAGCCCCAGGGCCAGCAGCCCGGCCGCCAGGTCCTCGGCCTTGCGCGCCAGCTCAGTATAGGTCCAGCGCACCCCCTGGTGCGCGCTGATCAGCGCCAGCTCATTCCCCCAGGTGGCCGCCGCGCGGTCCAGGGCGGCGCCGATGGTCTCTTCCAGCAGGGCCGGCTCGTCCGCCCCCCGCACCCAGCTCAGCGCCTCATCCATGCCCGTTCATCCCTTGGCGCGCGCTGCGGCGGCCTTCGATCCGTTTTAAGCGGTCGCACCGCGCAACGACCAGCGTTCTCTTCACCCCTGGGGGAAGTGTCCGGCCCGCCTCAATCTCAATGGTGATGATGGTTTTGGTTCGGCATCATCGAGCCGCCCTGGCAGAAGGGCACGGCCACCAGGGCGATGATGAAGGCGTAGGCGCACAGGCGGAAGACGTCCTGGAAGGCGCCGGTCAGGGCTTCGCGCGCCACCAGCCCGCTGATCGCCGCCCGCGCCGCCGCCGGCGCCTGGTCGGGATTGGGCAGGTTGGCGGCCAGGCGCTGCGCCAGGCCGGCCACCGCGGCCAGGGCGTCCTGCGGCGCGCGGCCCAGGCCCTGGGCCAGCTGCTGCACATGCCAGGCGAAATAGCGCTGCAGGCCGGTGTTCACCAGGGCGATGCCCAGCGCCCCACCCAGGTTGCGCATCAGGTTGTTCAGCCCCGACGCGGGCTTCAACTCCTCGTCCGGCAGGTTGTTCAGCGCCATGCTTACCGAAGGCACCATGCAGAACAGCACCCCCACCCCGCGCACCGCCTGGGTCCAGAACAGTTCCCAGAACCCCCAGTCGCTGCCCACCGCCGAGATCATCCAGAAGCTGGCCCCGAACAGGACCAGGCCGATGGCCATGACGATCCGCAGGTCGATCCGCGTCCCCAGCCACGCCGCCGCCGGCGCCGCCGCGGTCATGAACACCCCGGAAACGAAGGTCGTGACGCCGATCTCCAGGCTGGAGAAATCCCGCACCCTGGCCAGGAACACCGGGGCCAGGAAGGTGATGGCGTAGAGACCAAGGCCGGTGACGAAGGCCATCACCCCCGCCGCGGCGAAACCCTTGCGGCGGAACGGCGCCAGGCTGACCAGGGGCGAGGGCGAGAACAGGCAGCGCTCGACGAACACCACCGCCCCCACCGCCGCCAGCCAACCCACCGTGGCGATCCCCGCATCCTGGAACCAGCCGTGGCGCGGCCCCTCCTCCAGCACATATTGCAGTCCCCCCAGGAACACCGCCAGGGAGGCCGCGTGCAGCCAGTCGATCCGCGCCAGCATCGAGGGCCGCGCCCGGTCCACCGGCCCCAGCATCACCAGGGCGATGGTCACCATGGCTCCGGGCGCCACATTGATGAAGAACAGCCACCGCCAGCTGACCATGTCGGTGATCCAGCCGCCCACCGCCGGGCCTAGGGTCGGCGACAGGGTGGAGATCACCCCCAGCACGCTGGTGGCCATCACCCGCTGCGGCCCGTCGAAGAACGAAAAGCCGGTGGCGAACACCAGCGGGATCATCGCCCCGCCGACGAACCCCTGCACGATTCTGAACACCAGCATCGACGGCAGGTCCCAGGCCGCCCCGCACATCAGGCTGGAGATCGTGAACAGGGCCGCCGAAGCCACGAACATCCACCGCGTCGACAGGGCCTGGGCCAGGTAGGCCGAGAGCGGGATCATGACGATCTCGGCCATCAGATAGGCGGTCTGCAGCCAGTCGATCTCGTCCGCCGCCGCCGACAGCCCCGCCTGGATCGAGTTCATCGAGGCGGCGACGATCTGGATATCCAGCACGGCCATGAACTGGCCCACCGCCATCACCAGAAAGATCGCCAACTTGCGGCCCTCACTCAGGCCCGCCCCCACCTTGGGTGTGGCTTCGTCGCTTAAGGAGACAGCTGTGCTTGCGACCATGGGCGCCATGCTATCTGATCCGTCGTTGATGGGGATAGCCTTGCCGCTGGGATCAAAAGCATGAGCGACGCCGGACGCGGCGCCGGAATAGGCCGTTCCCAACGGCGACTGGGGCCGGGGATGATCCGCGCCCTGATCGTGGCGGGCCTGGCCGTGGCCGTGGCCCTTGGCGGCTTCCTGTGGATCAACGCCCGCCGTGACGTGGTCGCCACCGACGACGCCTATGTGCGGGCCGACAAGACGGTGATCTCGCCAAAGGTTCGCGGCGCCATCGCCGCCGTGCTGGTCACCGACAACCAGCCGGTGAAGGCCGGAACGCCTCTGATCACCATCGACCCTCAGGAATACGACCTGCGCCTCACCGGCGCCCAGGGCGACCTGATGGCGGCCCAGGCGGCCGTCGCCGCCGCCAACGCCGGCCTCGCCCGCCTGGACGCCGAGGAACGGCTGTCCAAGCAACAGGTGGACGCCGCCAAGACCCTGGCCGGCGCCGCGGGCGCGTCGGACCCCGCCCTGCGCCAGGCCTTCGAGACCGCCCGCGGCCAGGCCCTGATCGGCGTGCACAGCCGCGCCGAGATCCAGGCCGCCCTGGCCCAGGCCCGCGCCGCCGAATACCGCGCCCGCACTGGCCTGGACGCGGCGAAACAGGAAAAGGCCAACACCACCGTCATCGCCCCGGCGGATGGCGTCGTCGGCGATCTGCAGGCTGCGGTAGGCGCCCTGGTCCAGCCGGGCGTCACCCTGATGACCCTGGTCCGCCCCGCGACCCTCTACGTCACCGCCAATTTCAAGGAGACCCAGACCGGCCGCATGCTGCCCGGCCAGGTCGCCGAAGTCCGCATCGACGCCCTGCCAGGCCACGTCTTCACCGGCAAGGTCGCCAGCCTGGCCCCCGGCACCGGCTCCGAATTCGCCCTGCTGCCCTTCGAACCGGGCGCCGGCAACTTCACCAAGATCGTCCAACGCGTCCCAGTCCGTATTCTCCTGGACCCCGGCCAGCCCGGTCTGGACCGCCTCCGCTCCGGCCTCAGCGCCGTGGTCAAGGTCAGGCTGACCCCCGACCGCTGATCCTCATCCCGACGGCTAACCCCGATCTCCGGACGCGTGCGTATGACCAGCATGACCGGAGCCAGCAGGCTGGCCGGCGCCAAGGGAGACGGACCATGCGGCAAGGTGGGCGGGGTGATGTGCGGCGCGGCCGGCGCGCAAGGCTGATGGCCTCGGCGTTGCTGCTGGGGGTGCTTTGGGCCACGGCGGGCCACCCCGGCCAGGTCACCCTCAATCCCGAGCTCGTCGCCCGCAACTACCAGGGGGCCAACGGCGCCCAGGCCACCCACCCCCTAACCCTCGGCCAGATGGACGTCAGCGTCGAGATCGCCGGCGGGGTGGCGCGCACCACCGTCCTGGCCCGCTTCGACAATCCCACCGGCGCGCCGCTGGAGGGCGATTTCACCCTCGACCTTCCAGCCGGCTCGGTGGTCACCGGCTACGCCCTGGACGTCAACGGAACCCTGGTGGAAGGCGTGCTGGCCGGCCAGCGCCAGGCCACCCTGGCCTATCAGCGGCGGGTGCACGCCGGCGCCGACCCTGGCTTGGCCGAGGTCACCCGCGATAACGCCTTCCGCACCCACGTCTTCCCGATCTTCCCCGGGCGCGGCCGCACCATCCGCCTCAGCTTCGTCACCCCGATCGCCGACGGCGGCCGGCTCGTCCTGCCGCTGGCCACCCTGGACCCGGTCGGCGCCTTCACCCTCAAGGTCAAGGCCCTGGACGGCGCCCGCCCCACCCTCGATGGCCCCGACGGCGTGGACCTGAAATGGACCGACGGCGTCGACGGCCCCGTGGCCGTCGCAAGCGCCCAGCACATCAGCCTGGCCGGCGCGCTGACGGTCTCGCAAGGTCCGCCCGCCGACCCGGTCACCCTCACCCGCCACCAGGACGGTGAGACCTTCTTCGAGATCGACGCCAAGGCCGGCGCTTCGGGCGCCGTCCCCGCCCCGCGTCACGGCGGCGTCCTACGCCTCTACTGGGACCGCTCCCTGTCGCGCCGCCATGACGACCTGGCCGCCGAGACCGACCTGGTCACCCGCTACCTCGCCGCCACCCAACCGGACTCCATCCAGCTAGTGACCTTCGCCGACGACACCCCGATCGTCGCCACCTTCAGGGGCGTCACCGCCCCGGCCGACCTAATGGCCGCGCTGAAGGCCGCCGACTACCACGGCGCTACGTCCCTGAGTCACGTCCTGGGTGCCGCCCCTGGCCGGGCTGATGTCTGCCTGCTGTTCTCCGACGGCCGCATCACACTGGACCCCTACCGCGCCGAGCGCGCGCCCTGCCCGCTGTTCACCATTTCCACCGCCGCGGACGCCGATCACGGCTTTCTCAGCGTCCTGGCCCGCAAGTCGGGGGCCGAGCACCTGGACCTGAAGAGCCGCCCCGCCGGCGAGGTGCTGGACCACCTGGTCGCCCCCGGCGTCCGCGTCACCCGGGTCGCCGCTGACGGCCAGGAGTTGGACTTCACCGCCCTACCCACAACCCCCGACCGCTTCCGCGTCGTCGGCAAGGCCCTGGGCGCGCACCGGGTCACCGTCACCCTGGCCGATGGCGCCAGCCAGAGCTTCGACCTCGACGGCGAGGTGAGCGTCGCCCACGACGGTCCCGCCGCCCTGTGGGCCGCCGACCGTATCGCCGAGGCCGACGCCACCGACCGTCCCGACCCGGTGGCCAGCCTCAACCTCGCCCGCCGCTACAGCGTCGCGGGCAACGGCGCGGTGTTCGTGGTGCTGGAAAACCTGCAGGACTACGTCAACGCCGAGATCATCCCGCCGGCCACCGCCGACAAGGACATCCAGACCGGCTACGCGCAGATGGTCGCCGCGCGCGAGGCGGCGAAGGCCAGCCAGCAAGCCGACCGCCTGGATACGGTGATCGCCGCCTGGAACGAGGAGAAGCGCTGGTGGGCCTCCCCCCACGCCGGCGCCGTGCGCCACCGCGCCGAACAGTCCGGCGGGGGGGCGGTGACGAGCCCTCTCGCCAGGTCGCTGCGCCGTCCCGCGCCCCCGCCCCCGCCCTCACCCACGGTGGCCGTCAACGCTCCGCCACCCCCGCCGCCGCCGCCGCCAGGCGCTCCGACCGCCGTGGACAGCCTGGCCGTCCCGGCGGAACGCGCGGCTCAGCCCCGTCCGTCAGCCCCCGTGACGGTTGGCGCCGCGGCCCGCGCCTCCCGGGGCCGAGTCTCCGCCAACGCCGAGACTGCCGACGTCCCGAATCAGGCCGCCGAACCGGCTAGCCGTCCGGATGGCCGCCAAGGCGGCGGCCCAGCCGCGACCCCTTCCGCCGGCATCCAGATCCAGGCCGCCGAATGGGACCCCAACCGCGCCTACATCCGCGCCCTGAAAGCCGCCGCCTCGGCCGATTTCTGGATCGTGTTCAAAGCCCAGCAGGACAAGTATGGCGACCTGCCGGCCTTCTACCTCGACGTCGCCGAACTGCTGTTCCGCAAGGGCAAGCCCCAAGAGGCCGCCTCCATGGCCCGCGGCGCCCTGGAACTGGACAGCGCCGACGTCGCCACCGTCACCATCGTCGCCGACCGGATGATGCGCTATGGTGACCAGGAGCGCGCCCTCTGGCTGGACGAGAAGGTGCTCTACCTGGAGCCCGACCGGCCCCAGCCCCGCCGCACCCTGGCCCTGGACCTGATCGACCGAGCCGAGCGCTCGGCCAAGCGCGGTGACCCGCCCGCCGCCCAGCGCGCCGACTACGTCCGCGCCATGGCCCTGCTCAACGAGGTGATCACCCACGCCTGGGACTCCGACTACGACGGCTTCGAGGTCATTCCGCTGATGGAGGCCAATCGTATCCTGCCGCGGCTGGAGGCTTTCGGCGTCCACGATATCCCGCTGGACCCGCGCCTGCGCGGCCACCTGGATGTCGACCTGCGCGTCACCCTCGAATGGTTCGTCGACGCCACCGACATGGACCTGTGGGTCGACGAGCCCACTGGCGAGAGGGCGATCTACAGCAACCCCCGCACGGCCATCGGCGGGCGCCTGTCCTTCGACATGCGCCGCGGCTATGGGCCGGAGGAATACCTGCTGCGCCACGCCCCCGGCGGCGGCTACGTCATCCGCGCCAACACCTTCGCCACCGACCGCCTCAACCCCAACGGCGCCATCGTCGTGCGCGCCCACATCTATCGTGGCTACGGCCGCGCCGACGAACAGCAACAGACCGTCGAGGTGGAGATGAAGCCCGGCGAGACCGGCACGGTGGTGGTGGGCGAGGTCAAGGTCGCGGCCCTACCGCCGAAGCCATAGCCGCTCTCTTCTCCTCCCTCGCCCAACGGGGCGGGGGAGGTGGCGCAAAGCCTCACCCCAAAATAATATTCAGAAGCTGTCGGCCCACGCCGCCACACCCCGTCCTTGGACCAACGGCCACGCCGATCCAGGGAGAAGACCATGCGTTATCTGGTGCTCTATCGTTCCACCGCCAGTGAAGAGGGCGGCACGCCCGACCCCCAGCACATGGCCGACATGGGCCGCTATGTGGAGGAAAGCCTGAAGAACGGCTCCCTGCTGAGCACCGAGCCGCTCGGTATCCGCGCCCTGGGCGGCCGCGTGCGCCTGGAAAACGGCCAGTACACCGTCTCCGAGGAAGACGGCCGGATGAGCGGCTTCGCCTTCCTGAACGCCGACTCCAAGGCCCAGGTCATCGAGTACTGCAAGGAATTCCTCGGCATCGCCGGCGACGGCGAAACCGAGATCCGCCAGATCATGGACTTCGGCCCGGTCCCTGCGACCTGATCATCCCGCCGCCGCGCCTAGAGCATGACAGCTTCAAGTGGATAACGGTTGAAGCGCCGGTCATGCTCTAAATGTAAGAAGATAGAGCGTTTTTATCCGGTTCAAGTGAGTCCACTTGAACCGGAAAGGCCCTACCCCAACCCCGCCAGCACCCGATCCGGCGTCAGCGGATAGTCGCGCAGCCGCACCCCGCAGGCGTTGTAGACCGCGTTGGCCACCGCCGCGCCAACACCGCAGATGCCCACCTCGCCAACGCCCTTGATCCCTAGCGGATTGGCCTTGTCGTCCACCTCCGGCAGGAAATAGGCGTCGATGTCGACGATATCGGCATGGGCCGGCACCAGGTAGCCGCCCAGGTCCTGGCCGATGAAGCTGCCGTAGCGCTCGTCGACCTGGTTGGACTCGTGCAGGGCCGCGCCCACCCCCCAGATCATGCCGCCGGTGATCTGGCTGCGCGCGGTCTTGGCGTTGAGGATGCGGCCACAGGCGAAGGCGCCCAGCATCCGCCGGATGCGCACCTCGCCGGTGACGCTGTTCACCCCCACCTCGGCGAAGGTGGCGCCATAGGCGTGCTGGGCCCAGTTCCGCGCGTCGGCGGCGGGCGTGGAGGCGCCCTCGACGTTGACCCCCTGCGGCGCCAGCCGACCCACCAGCGACGCCAGGGTTTCGGAGCGGTTCTCCACCGTGATCAACCCGTCGCGGAAATCCACCGCCGCCACCTCGGCCCCGAACAGTGGCGAGCCGGGATCGGCCACCGCCATCTGCGCCAGGGTCTTGCGCAGCACCATGCCGGTGGCCAGGGCCGCCGACCCGGCGCTCGCCGCCCCGAACTGACCGCCGGAGCCGGGCGCCGGGGCAAAGCCGGAATCGCCGATCTCCACGAACACCTTGTCCAGGGGCACCCCCATGGTCTCGGCGGTGATCTGCGCCAGGATGGTGTAGGTGCCGGTGCCGATGTCGGTCATGCCCTGGCGGATGGTCACGCAGCCGTCCGCCTCGATCTTCATGCTGGCCTTTGCCGGGAGCAGGAAGTTGCCGCGGATCGCCGTGGCCATGCCCATGCCCACGTACCATTCGCCGTCCATCACCTGGGCCGGCTTCGGGTTGCGCTTGGACCAGCCGAACCGCCGCGCCCCGTCGGTCATACACTCCACCAGTTGGCGGGCGGAGAACGGCGCCCCGGTTTCCGGATGGCTTTCAGGCTCATTGCGAAGCCGCAGCTCGATGGGATCCAGCCCCACCGCCTCGGCCAGCTCGTCCATCGCCCCTTCCAGGGACAACATCCCCACCGCCTCGCCGGGCGCCCGCATGGCCCCAGCCACCGGAATGTCCAGCCGCACCACCCGGTGCCCGGTCAAGCGGTTGGGCGCCGCATAGAGGGCGCGCGAGAACGAGGCGGCGTGCTCGGTGAAATGATCGTGCCGCGCCGAGTGGGTGGCCGCCTCCAGGGCGAAGGCGGTCAGGCGTCCGTCTGCCGTCGCCCCCAGCCGCACCCGCTGCACCGTCGCCGGCCGGTGGATCGAGGCATGGAACATCTGCTGGCGGGTGAAGGCCACCTTCACCGGCATGGCCAGGTCCCGCGCCGCCAGGGCCGCCAGGCTCAGATCCTCATAGCTCGGCCCCTTGCCGCCGAAGCCGCCGCCGATATAGCGCGACATCAGATGCACCTTGTCGCGGTGGATCTGCAGGGTCTCGGCCAGCAGGTGCTGCGGCCGCTTGATCGACTGGTTGGAGGTGTGCACCACCAGGGTGTCGTCCTCGAACCAGGCCGTGGTGGCGCAGGGCTCCATCTGGCAGTGGTTCTGGATCGGGGTGGTGAACAGGGCGTCGATCTTCACCGGCGCCGCCTCGAAGGCGCCTTCGAAGTCGCCGACGCGGGAATCTTCCTCGCCGCGCGGCATCTCGCCCTTCAGCGGGTCGAAGGCGAACTCGGCCGCGGTCTCCACATAGCGGATCACCAGCAGGGCCGCCGCCTCCCGCGCATTCTCCGCCGTATCGGCGGCCACGAACGCCACCGGCTGGCCCCAGAAGTTCACCGCGTCGCTGTGGAACACCGGCTCGGCCGCCGCCTGGCCGCTGGGATTGACCTTAGCCCCCCACTCGGCCTGGACCGGGGTGCGGAAGCAGTGCCAGACCAGCTTGACCCCCGGCGCCGCCAGGGCCGCCGCGTCGTCCACCGCCACCACCCGGCCGCAGCCGATCTCGGCCCCGACGATATAGCCATAGGCTGGCGGCGAAGGCGTCTTCACCTCATGGGAATAGGGCGCGGTTCCGCTGACCTTCAGGGGGCCTTCGTAGCGGTCCACGGGCCGGCCGATGACGCCGCCCTTGTTCTCGCTGACCGGATTGGGGATCGCATAGTCGGTGACGCTGGGCATGACCTTACGCCTTCCCTTGCTGGATCGCGGCCGCCATCAGGCGGGCCGTGAGATTGACCTTGAAGTCATTGCCACCCTGGCCGTGCGCGTCCGCCAGTTCGGCGGCGGCGGCCTCGGCGGGGCTAGCCCCGGCCGCCAGGGCAGCCTCGGCCTTGTGCGCCCGCCAGGGCTTCAGCGATACCGCCCCCAGCGCCACCCGCCCGCCGGCCACCGCCACGCTGGCCAGCCCCCCGGCATAGGACGCGCGGTCCCGCGCCTTGCGATAGATCTGTCCGCCCGGCGGCGGCGGCGGCAGGACCACGGCGGTGATCAGCTCACCCGGCGCCAGCGCGTTCTCCACATGCGGTGTCGTTCCAGGCAGGCGGTGCAGGTTATCGATGGCCAGGCTGCGCGTGGCGCCGTCCGCCCCCACCGTCTCCACTCGAGCGTCCAGCACCTGCAGCGCCACCGCCATGTCCGAGGGATTGGTGGCTACGCAGGCGTCGCTCTGGCCGAGGATGGCGCTGTTGCGGTTCAACCCCGCCAGGGCCGAGCACCCCGCCCCCGGCGCGCGCTTGTTGCAGGGCTTGGAGGGGTCATAGAAATACAGGCACCGGGTTCGCTGCAGCAGGTTGCCGCCGGTGGTGGCCTTGTTGCGCAGCTGCGGCGAGGCGCCGGCCAGGATCGCCTGGGCCAGCACCGGATAGCGGCTCCGCACCCGGACGTCCGCCGCCACGTCGCTGTTGGTGGTGGCCGCCCCGATCTTCAGCCCCCCGTCCGCCGTGTCCTCGATGGCCGCCATGGGCAGGCGCGCGATGTCGATCAAATGGGTGGGCCGCTCGATGCCCAGCTTCATCAGGTCCAGCAGGTTGGTGCCGCCGGCCAGGAACCGCGCCTGCGGGTTTTCCGCCGCCGCCTTGGCCGCCGCCGTCGCGTCGGCGGCGCGCTCATAGGTGAACGGCCTCATGACGCGGCCCCCGCGCCGGCCTGGCCCACCACATCCCGGATCGCTTCCAGGATCTGCGGATAGGCCGAGCAGCGGCACAGGTTACCGCTCATCCGCTCGCGGATTTCCGCATCGGTGGCGGTGATTTTCGCCGTCAGATCTTCCGTCGCCCAGCTTGGCGCGTTGTCGGCGATCTCCGCCAGCATCCCCACCGCCGAACAGATTTGCCCCGGCGTGCAATAGCCGCACTGGAACGCGTCACGGTCCAGGAACGCCGTCTGCAGCGGATGCAGGTTCCCCGGCTGGCCGATCCCCTCGATGGTGGTCACCGCGTCGCCGTCGTGCATCACCGCCAGCGACAGGCAGGAATTGATCCGCCGCCCGTTCACCAGCACCGTGCAGGCGCCGCACTGGCCATGGTCGCAACCCTTCTTCGTGCCGGTCAGGCCCAGGGTCTCGCGCAGCGTATCCAGCAGGGTGGTTCTAAGGTCGAGGTCGAGAACCCTGGTCTCGCCGTTGACCTTGAGGGTCACGGACGAGCGATGAATGGCGTCGGTCAAATTCAGCAGCCCCAATGCGCGCTTTGGAAATCGTTTTAACGAAGTCTAGCGCGCCCACCCGCCGCCGGCCCAGCCACGAAATCTAATGACGGCGGTTGCGCGAGCGCTGGAGCATCCAACGCCGCCGCAAACTCCCCCTTGACCCGGCCCCTGGGGCCGCTTGGATAGCTGCGGCGGTCGATCAGCAGCGAGTCGAGTCGTGAGCACATCCGCTAGGTTCTTGAGCCCCTCCGAAGCCGCCCGGCGGCTGAACGTCTCGGTCAAGGCGTTGCGCCTCTATGAGCGCCGGGGGTTGCTGTCGCCGGCCAGGACCAGCGCCGGCTGGCGCGCCTACGGCCCCGAGCAGATGGCCAGGGCGCACGAGCTGCTGGCCATGCGCCGCCTGGGCCTGGGGCACGCCCAGATCAAGGCCCTGCTGGCCCTGCCACCCGAGGCCCTGGAGGCGGCCCTGGCCTCGCACCAGGCCACCCTGGAAGGCCAGATGCGTGACCTCGGCGCGGCGGTGCGGCGGGTGCGCTCGGTGCGCGCCGACCTGGCGGAGGGCCGAACGCCGGCCGCCGCCGAGTTGGCCGCCGTGGCTCAGGAGGCGGCGGCTAACCTGGCGGCGACGGGCGCCTGGCTGACCTTTCCCCTGCCCTGGCCGTGGAACGGCGAGGCCTTTACCCTAAACGCCCCGCGACCGATCACCTGGCTGATCGGCTCCATGGGCAGCGGCAAGACCCGCTTCGCCGACCGCCTTGAGGCCAGCCTGACCGGGGCGCACGCGTTGCAGGAGACGCGGCTTGACGAGCCCGCGCACGAGGTTTGGCATCGACTGACGTCCGATCCGGACCGGGCCGACGCCGCAACGCGGCTGTTGGCGGAGGTCGCAGCCAACGGCGGCGTCGACGCCCGTCCCTGGCTGCCGCCGCAAACCCCGCGCCCGGAAGAGGCGCCACTAGAGGCCCGCGCCCTGATCCTGCTTGCCCAGGCCCTGACCGCGCCGGACCACCGCCACCTGATCGTGCACATGCCTGAATATGGCCTGGGCGCCGCCTCGCAACGCGCCCTGGCGCGAACCCTCCGCCGCCGGGCGCGGCAGGACGCACCGTGGGACGGGCGCGGCCTGTTCCTGATGACCCGCTCGGCCGGGATGCTGGACCTGACCCAGGCCGGGCCGGAGGAGGCGGTGCTGTTCTTCCCGCCCAACCATACCCTGCCCCATGCCGTCGCCCCCCTGCCCGGCAGCGCCGGCTACGAAGCCATGGCCCTGTGCCTGGCCGAGCCCGCCGCCGAACCCAAGGTCCCCATCACGCCGCCGCCCCGGGGCCATTAGGCCGCCGCAAGGACACCGCCAAACCCGCCTGGCAAGGCCTCGCCTTCACCCTCGACGTGCAAACCTAAGGGCGGTGACTTCCCTTACCCGGAGTACAGTCCGACCCAGATGATGGTGGGGCGGAGGGAGAGAAAGATATGGTCCACGAACCTCACGAACCACACGAACAAGGCGTGAGCGACGGGCTGCTCTACGCTGACAAAGTCTTTCGAATTCAGGGCGCTATCTTTGAAGTCAACCGCGAGATGGGGGCCGGCTTTCTTGAAGCCGTTTATCAGGAATGCCTGGGGTTGGAGTTCACCGCCCGGCAAATTCCCTTCGTGTCCTCGCCTCCCCTGGCCTTGACCTAAAAAGGCATAGCCCTCCGCCAAACTTACGTGCCGGATTTCATCTGCTTTGGCTGCGTCATCGTCGAATTGAAGGCGCTCCGCGAGTTCGCGCCCGAGCATCGGGCGCAGGTGCTGAACTATCTAAAGGCCTCTGGTCTCCGGCTGGGATTGCTGGTCAATTTCGGCGCCATACCCTCGGCCCGAGTTGAACGTCTTGTTCGGTAGCCGCAGGGACCCGTTCGTATTGTTCGTGAGGTTCGTGGACAAACAATACGGCCCCGCCGCCGCGCAAATCCCAGGCCCCTACCCCCACAGCCAGAGCCCTACCCCCAGATCCCCGGCCGCCGATCCTTCCACGGCGCCTCGGTTTCCAGCTGCGCGGCCAGGCGGAACAGGGTCGCCTCGTCCGCGTAGCGGCCGCTGAACATCATCCCCACCGGCAGCCCCTCTTCCGACATCTCCAGGGGCAGGGAGATCGACGGCTGGCCGGTCATGTTGAAGGGCGCCGGGAAGGGGAACACCTCGCCGTTGCGGCGGCCAAAATCGCGCGGCGCCACGGTCACCGGGTCCAGATAGCCGATCGGCGGCGGCGGCGTGCCCATCACCGGGCTGAGATAGACGTCGAACTCCTCGAACAGGGCCATCACCCCGCGGCCGAGCATGCGCAGCTCCTGCTGCTCCCACATCACCTGCTCGCCGGTGGGCTTGCGGCCCCCCTTCAGCGAGGCCCAGGTCAGGGGCTCCAGCTCGTCCGGCTCCGGCTCGCGGCCGATCTGCTCGATCAGGCGGCGCATGCCGGCCGCATAGTTGGCCCCGGAATAGGCGTTCTGCGCCCCATAGAGCGCCCGCTGGTCGATCCCCAGCCCCCGCTCCACCAGCTCGTGGCCCAGGCCCTTGAGCAGCTCCACCGTCCGCTCCAGCGCGGCGCGGATCTGCGGCTGGATGTCCCGGCCGTTGGCGGTCTCGCTGGACCAGGCGATGCGCAGCCGCCCCGGCGCCGTGGCGATCTCCTGCATATAGGGTCGCGCCTTGGCCGGCGGGGCATAGGGCGACGCCGGCTCGGGCACGCCGGTGACGTCCAGCATGGCGGCGCAGTCGCGCACGGTGCGGGTAATCACATGCTCCACTACATAGCCTTGGGCGAAGTCATAGCCGTCCGGCAGGTGGGGGTTGCGGTCGCGGGTTACTTTCAGCCCCACCAGGCCGCACATCGACGCCGGGATGCGGATCGAGCCGCGCCCGTCGCCGCCGTGGGCCATGGGCACGATCCCCGCCGCCACTGCCGCCGCCGAACCGCCCGACGAACCGCCAGCGCTGTGGTTCACATTCCACGGGTTGCGGCACGCCCCGAACAGGGCCGGCTCGGTGGTGCCGGTGATGCCGAACTCCGGCAGGTTGGTCTTGCCCAGCGGTATCACCCCGCTGGAGCGATAGCGCTTCATCAGCCCCGAATCCTCGGTGTCGACCACGCCCTTGGCGAAGCGGCTGCCGCTGGTGCGGGGCCAGCCGGCCACCTGGATCAGCAGGTCCTTGACCAGGAACGGCACCCCGGTGAACGGCCCCTCCGGCAGCGGCCCCTTGGCCGCCGCGCGGGCCTCGTCATAGGCCTTGTGCACCACCGCGTTGATCGCCGGATTGTGCCGCTCGATCCGCTCGATGGCCGCGTCCACCAGCTCCAGGGCGCTTACCTCGCGCCGCCGCACCAAGTCGGCGAGGCCCAGGCCGTCGTACTCCGCATAATCCTTGAACGACATGCCGCTTCCTGTTCCTTGTCTGTCGCCGCGCGAGCACCCTAGCGGGTCGCACGGAATATGGTAGTCTCAGCTATCGTAATTAGGGCGGATCTTCAAAATGGCGGAATGGCAGAACTGGTCCGGCAGCGTCCAGGCCCACCCCGAACGGATCGAACGCCCCCGCACCGAGGCTGAACTCTCCGCGCTCGTGGCCAAATCCGCAAGGGTGCGGGTGGCCGGAACCGGTCACTCCTTCATGCCCCTGTGCGAAACCGACGGCACGCTGATCTCCCTGGCCGACCAGCAGGGCGAGATCGAGGTCTCCGCCGACCGAAAGACCGCCTGGACCCCGGCGGGCAAGTCGGTGGCCGCCTTTACCGAGCTGCTCTGGGGTCATGGCCTGTCGATGGCCAACCAGGGCGACATCAACAAACAGGCCATGGCCGGCGCCGTCTCCACCGCCACCCACGGCACCGGCCGCACCCTGGGCTCCCTCTCCACCCAGGTCGCCGGTCTGCGCCTGGTCCTGGCCGACGGTTCGGTCGTCGAATGCGACAAGGACCACGAGCCGGAAATCTTTCAGGCCGCCCGCGTCAGCCTGGGCATGATCGGCGTCATCAGCGCCATCAAGCTCAACGTCGTCCCCGCCTTCCGCCTGCGCGAGACCAACCAGCGCCGCCCGATCAATGAAGTCCTGGATCAGTGGGACGTCCTGGCCGACGAATTTCGCCACATCGAGTTCTGGAACTTCCCGTACACGGATCATTGCACCCTCAAGACCCTCGAAATCGTCAACGAGGGCGATGATCCTGACGAGGAAGACCGCTCCCGCGCCGTCTTCCAGGCCATGTCCGATCTTGCCGCCGCCTCCCCGCGCATGGCCCCGACCCTGCAGCGCCTGCTCGTCCGCGGCCAGGGTCGCTCGGCCCACACCCGCGCCGCCCCGGCTTGGCGCATCTTCCCCTCCGAGCGCGACATCCGCTTCGAGGAGATGGAGTTTGAAATTCCCGCCGAGAAGGGCGTCGCCGCCCTGAAGGCCGCCCGCGCGCTGGTCCGCGACCGCCGCTACCCAATCATCTTCCCCTTCGAGTTCCGCACGGTGCAAGAGGACGACATCTGGCTGTCGCCCATGCACGCGGGCCCCTGCGTCTCCATCTCCTTCCACCAGTACGCCAAGATGCCCTGGCAGGAGTCGTTCAAAGCGGTGGAGGAGGTGTTCGCCCAGCACGGCGGCCGCCCCCACTGGGCCAAGCGCCACACCATGATCAGCGACGATGTCCTGCGCCTCTATCCCATGGCCCAGCGCTGGGGCGCGGTGCGCAAGCGGGTCGACCCCACCGCCAAGTTCATGAACGCCCACCTGCGCGAGCTGTTCGCCTTTTCCCTGTGAGAGACACCATGCCAGCCCCTACCCAGGCCCAAACCCAGGCCAATGTCCTGCACGACCACCTGGTCGGCCGCCAGGGTTCCCGCGCGGACCTCAACACCCCGGCCCTGATCATCGACGCCGAGGCCCTGGCGCGGAACATCGCCAAGATGGCCGCCTTCGCCAAGGCCAACGGCCTGACCCTTCGCCCCCACGCCAAGACCCATAAGAGCGCCGCCATCGCCAGGCTTCAGCGAGAGGCCGGCGCCGTGGGCGTCTGCTGCGCCAAGCTGGGCGAGGCCGAGGCCCTGAGCGACCAGGGGGTCGAGGGCATCCTGATCACCTCCCCTGTCGTCGGCGCCCCCGCCGTGCAGCGCCTGGCCGCCCTGGCCGCCCGCGCGCCGACCCTGATGGCCAGCGTCGATCATCCGGACGCCGTCGCCGCCCTGGCCGCCACCGGTGTTGCCATGACCCTGCTGGTGGACATCGATCCGGGCATCCACCGCACCGGCGTGGCGTCCGCCGAGGCGGCCCTGGCCCTGGCGAAACAGATCAACGACGCCCCCAGCCTGACCTACGCCGGGGTGCAGTTCTATGCCGGCGCCCAGCAGCACATCGAGGACTTCGCCGCCCGCCGCGAAGCGATCATCGAGCGCACCGACTATCTCAAGACCATCATCAGCCTACTGATGGAAAACGGCCTGCCGCCGAAATTCATTACCGGCGGCGGCACCGGCACCCACTCCATCGACGCCGAACTGGGGGTCTTTAACGAGCTGCAGGTCGGCTCCTACATCTTCATGGACAAGCAATATGCCGACTGCGACCTGGTCGGCGACGGCGCCCAGGCCTTCGAGACCAGCCTGCTCATCGACGCCCGCGTGATCAGCGCCAACCACCCCATGCTGGTCACTGTCGACGCCGGCTTCAAGGCCTTCGCCACCGAGGCCGGCCCGCCGCCGGTGTTCTCCGGCGCCGCCGAGGGCTCGCAGTACCGTTTCATGGGCGACGAGCACGGCGCCCTGATCCCGCCCAAGGGCGTCGCCCCGCCGCCACTGGGCGCCGTCGTCACCTTCGCCGCCCCCCACTGCGACCCCACCGTCAACCTCTACGACGCCTACCACGCCGTGAAGGGCGACACCCTGGTCGGCATCTGGGCCATCGAGGGACGCGGGCGCTCGGCCTAGGAAGCCTTCCCCGTCCTGCCCAAACTGCGACATGTTTGGGATGAGTGGGCGATGACGGACGCGCGGCGGTTGCGCGGCGCTCTTGCTTAAGTCTAGGGGTGAGAAGGCGGGCATCGGGGCGGGTGGATGGCGAAGCAACCAGGTCGGCTGGCAGGGCGGCCGGCAGTGCGGATCGGGCGCGTCTTCGCCGGCGCCGTCGTCGCCGCGGCGCGGCGGGCGCTTGTGGTCCTGCCCATGGCGGCCGTGGCCTTCGCCGGTCCACTGCTGGCCACCATCGCTGTCACCGCCGCCTACCCCCGCGCCACCAATATCGCCCTCGACCTGCTCATCATGGCGGGGGTGACGGTCCTGCGGGCGGCGCTGATGCAGGCCCTGCTGGTGGAGGCCGCGACCATCGACCTGCGCCGGGTGAAACCCAGCTGGGAGGTCGACACGGCGGCCAGCGCCCGACGGTTCTTCGGCGACCTCGTGCTCAACCTGATCGCCTTAGGGTTGGTCTGTATCGCGTTCGCCGGCGGTGGAATGGTGGTCGGGGTCTCGCGCAGTATCGCGGCCTCCTCCGATCCCAACTCCGGCTGGTGGGCGGTGGCAGGGACCATGCTGGGCGCCCTACCCATGGCCGGGTTCTTGTCCCGCTGGGCGGTGGCCATCCCCCTCGCCCATGTCGAGGCCCTGAGCATCGTCGACGCCCTTAAGCGGAGCGCCGCCCTGACCAGGGGCTATCGGCTCCGCATTACCCTGCTCCAGAGCCTCAACCTGGCGGCCTGGCCGGCGGCCCTGCTGGCGATGGCCTATTCAGCCAATACCTGGAAGCTGAAGCATGAGATCAGCGTCGCGTTCGCGGCGCTGATCTGCACACTCCTGGGGGTTTTCTGGGCCTTGGACGCCTTGGGCAAGGTCCGCCTCTACCGCGAACTGGCGACGGTGGAGGGCGCCGTCGGCTCCGCCAACCTGGCCGACGTGTTCGCCTGAGATGGCGCGCGCCTAACGGGATGGATTCCCGATCAGGTTGAAGGCTAAGCTTGCGGCCGCCCTTCGGAGTTGACGACCCATGTTTCCCGGCGCCTCGCCCCCCACCGCCTTTGATTTTGGCCGCACCCTCAGCCGGGCGTTCTCGCTGCTCGGCCGGAACTTCGCCCCCTTCGTGGGCGTGTCGGTTCTCTTGGTCGGCGTGCCGCTTGCGGTCGTCGGCGGATTGCAGGTCTACTTGCTGCGCTCCGACCCGAAGACCGCCGCGACGACGGCCTCCAACCTGGTGGGCCTACTGTCCCTATTCGTAACCGTGGTCACCGGCGCCCTGCTGCAGAGCGCGGTGATCTATGGCGCCGTGAACGACTGGAACGGCCAGCGGGCGCCTTTCTCCGCCACCTTGAGCGCCGCCTTCAACCGGATTCTGCCCCTGATCGGAGTGTCGATCCTGGTCGGCTTGGCCACGGCCTTTGCCGCCCTACTGTTGGTCATTCCCGGCATCATGGTCGCCCTGGCCTATGAGGTGGCGACGCCGGTGGTGGTGATGGAGCCCAATCGCGGCATCTTCGGCGCTCTGACCCGAAGCGCCGACCTGACGCGCAACCATCGCTGGTCGATCTTCGGCATCCTTCTCGTCATCCTGGTCCTGACGATCGCGCAGGCGGCGATCATCGGCGCCTTGACCAGCATCTTCGGCCCCCTCACCTCAGGCTTGGCGTTCGGGATCAGCCAGGTGGTGGTCCAGCCCCTGACCCAGGCGATCAGCACCCTGATCGGCGCGGTGGTCGCCGCCTCGATCTACTACGAACTGCGGACCATCAAGGAAGGCGTCGGCGCGGAAGTCCTGGCCTCGGTGTTCGATTAGGGATTACGCCGACGGGAACCACCCCCGGCCCCTAAGCCTTGTCGAACTTGTCCTTGCGGCGATGGCCGAACAGCAGGCGGTTTTCCAGCCGGCCGCGCAGGGCCGCGTAGTAGGCCGACAGGAAGTCGACGTCCCACTCCTCCGGACCGGTGGCCCAGCCGATCTTGCCCCGGATGCGGTCAGCCACGGCCTTGAGAGTGCGCGGATCGCGGCGGCGCAGCACGTCCTCCAGCACCTGCAGTTCCTTGACCCCATAGGCCGCCGCCTGTTCGGCGCTGAAATCGAACCGCGCCAGGCGTTCGGAGGCGTCGTGGGCCAGGTCGATGGCCAGGGCCCGGCGCGGCGCCTTGACCACCCAGGTTCCGGCCAACAGGTCGCCCACCCGCAGCCGGTCGCGATTGAACAGGGGGAAGAACAGGAAAATCCCCGTCCACAACATCCCCAGCAGCACCGACCAGCCGTCCACCGGATCGGCGCCGACCATCGACATCGCCCAGCCGACCAGCAGCAGCATCGCGGGCATGAACACCTCGATCTCGCGCATGGCGTTGCGCGTGAAGATCGCTTCGCTGGTCAGGCGTCCGCCGTCGCGCGCCGCCACCCGCAGGCCCAGGGCCATCTTGCCTGGCGTCGCCGCCTGCGGCCGTAGCTCGAAGAAGATGAAATAGAAGTTACGCAGGAAGAAGGTGGCCATCAGCCAGATCGCGCCGACAAACTCCCGCCCCTGGCTCTCCAGGCCAAAGGCCGAGGCCGCCGAGATGCCGGCGATCAGCAGCGCAATGAAGCCCACCAGTATGATCACGGCGTCGAGCAGGAAGGCCCCCGCCCGCTCCCCCGCCGACCCCAGTTGCAGGCGCAGGTCGACGCCTTCCGGGGTGACGAACTCCCTTACCAGCAGGTTGGTGGGATCGACCGGCGGCTTGCGCCCGGATCGCTTGGTCTTGGGGCGCTTGGCGTTGGCCCCCTTGGCCTTGGGACCCGTGGCGGCGACCATCAGGCGACGCGTCCCGGGCGCGGGAGGTAGAAATAGCTGAGCCACAGGGTCAGGGTCGTCCCGGCGATGGCGTAGCGGGCCCAGTCCAGGTGAATGGTCTGGCGGCCGATGCCTTCCAGCAGGCCGGCGACCACCAGCATGATCACCACCCCGATCATCACCACCCCGGCGTGGCGGCCGGCGGCGGAGGCGGCGTCGATGCGCGACTTCTCACCGGGGAAGCCCACCGCGACCCCGATCCGGAACCCCGCCGCCCCCGCCAGGATGACGGCGAACAGCTCGGTCACACCATGGATCATCAGCCACCCCCCCATCTCCCAGCCCAGGCCGCGCGAGGCGTAGAGCGCCAGCATGGCTCCCATGATCAGCCCCTGCTGCGCCATCAGCAAGGCCGTGGGTACGCCGAAGGCGAAGCCCAGGGCGAAGCAGAAGATCGATACCTGGGCGTTGTGGGTGAACAGGAAGATGGCAAACGCGCCCAGCAAATGGCCGCTGTCGTCGTCGTAGAGCACTTTCTTCAGCGACTCGGTGGAGGCGGCGAAGTCGCGCCCCTGGGACATGCCGCCGACCATGGTGTCGTACCAGGCGTTGTCCCGCTGAACCATGATGTAGGCCGCCACCGTGGCGACCAGGAAGATCAGGGCGCAGACGCTGGTTTCCTTCCACAGCGACTGCACCGCATTGGGCCAATCGCGCCGGAAGAACCGCGTGACCCGCTGCAGCAGCTTGGTGCGCGGCCCATAGACGAAGAAATAGCCCCGCGTGGCCAGGCTCTCCAGATAGGCGATCAGGCTGGCGTCCAGCGAGGTGGCCCGCGCCACCGACAGGGACGAGGTCACGGCCCGGTACAGCACCGGGATTTGCAACAGCTCGTCGTCCGACAGCCTGGCCGCCCGCCCACGCTCGGCCTTGGCCAGCAAGGCCTCCAGCCGCCGCCAGTCAGCCTCGCGCTCGGCGCGGAAACGATGACTCTTGAGTTGCAGGTCCTTCATGGGGAACTCACCTCTCTTCCCCCGAACGAAGTGGTGGGGGAAGTGGATCGGCGCCAACGGCGACGAGACGAAGGGGGCTGCGACGGAGCGCGAGCGTCGGCCAACCCATCACATCAGCTCCCGCCGTTTGAGATCGAGATAGGCGCTTAGCAGGTTGGGGCCAAGGCGGTCGGCGGGGGCGTCGATGATGTGGGCGCCCAGGCGGCGCAGGCGGCTGGCCACCACGTCGCGCTCGCGCAGCAGGGCCTGGGCGGTGACGGCGCGGGATACGTCGTCAGCCTCCATGGGCTCGCGCCGGGCGATGGCCTCCAGCTCCTCGTCGCGCAGCACCACGAACAGCACCAGGTGCTTGCGCAGCAGCCGCGCCACGTTCTCAAGCATCAGCTCGGCGCTGGTGGTGTCGGCGAAGTCGGTGAAGATCACCACCAGGGAGCGGCGCTCCAGGGTGGCGCTGAGCTGGGTCAGGCCCAGGGTGAAGTTGGTTTCCTCGGTGGAATAGTCCAGGGCCGCCGCCACCCGCTGCAGCATGGGAAACGCGCCCGCCCCCGACAGCACGCCGCTGAACACCCGCGGCTTGGCGTCGAACCCATAGATCGCCGCCCGGTCCCCCAGCTTCAGGCTGACATAGGCCAGCAGCAGGGCCGCGTTCAGCGCTCGGTCGATACGCGGAACCCCCAGCAGCGGGTCACACATCAGCCGGCCGCAATCGATGGCGAAGACGATGGGGTGGTTGCGCTCGGTGCGGAACTCCTTGGACAGCAGCTTGGTGTGGCGGGCCGACTGCTTCCAGTCGATGGTCCGCGGGTCCATGCCGCCCACCAGCTCGCGCAGGGCGTGGAATTCCGACCCTTCGCCGCTTTCCAACTGTTCCTTCAGGCCGAACAGGGCCTCGCGGGAGAACAGGCGGATCGCCTCTTCCTTCACCGCCTGGATGTTGGGGATGACGGCGATCTGGCGCCCCGGGGCGTCGCGGACCTGTTTCCACACCAGGCCCAGAGGCCCGCGCCAGCGCAGCCACAGGGTCTCGATCTCGCCCTCGCCCCGGCGCAGGGGGGTCAGCGTCAGGTCGGTGACCGAAGCCCGGTCCACGAACTGGACAGAGGCCCGGTCTGGCGAAACGGTCAGGCGCTCATTGGCCTGGATGGCGATCTCGGCCCTGGCGGGGGCGGATCGCTCGAACGCGGCGTGCACGCTCATCACCCCCTGACCGGCGATGCCCAGGGTGCGCGGCGTCTCCACCGTCAGTTCCACGCCGGAGCGGGACGGGCCGATGAAGGCGTCCAGCAGGATCAGCCCCAGCACCAACGCCGCCCACGCCCCGCCCACCACCCACATTCCAGGCGACAGCAGGCCGATCAGCAGCGCCACGGGGGCGCCCAGAGCCATCAGATAGATCGCGCGGCGGGTGGGATAGATCATCGCCTAACGCGGCGCCTCCACCCGGTCGATCAAGGTGGTCAGGGTGTCGTCAACCAGACGGCCCTCGATCTCGGCCGCCGGCGAGGGGATCACCCGGTGGCGCAGGGCCGGCAGGGCCAGGGCCTTGACGTCGTCCGGGATCACATAGTCACGCCCCTCCAGCGCCGCGCGGGCGCGGGAGGCGGCGGCCAGCATGGCGCCGCTGCGGGGGCTGGCCCCGGTCTCCAGGTCCGGCGTCTCCCGCGTGGCGCGGATCAGGGCCACCACATAGCGGGTGATCTGATCGGCCAGCCGGATGCCCGAGACCGCCTCCACCGCGCCGGTGATCTCCGCCGCGCCGCCCACCACCGCGACCCCAAGGGCCGCGGGGCTGGGATTGCCGGTGCGCGATCCGTGCGCCGAGACGATGGCGAACTCTTCCTCCGCCGAGGGGTATTTCAGCGTCTGCTTGAACAGGAACCGATCCAGCTGCGCCTCCGGCAGCGGATAGGTGCCTTGCTGCTCGATGGGGTTCTGGGTCGCCACCACGGTGAACCGGGGGCTCAGGGGGTGGGATTTGCCGTCGATGGTGACATTGCGCTCCTGCATCGCCTCCAGCAACGCCGCCTGAGTCTTGGGCGGGGTGCGGTTGATTTCATCCGCCAGCAACAGCTCGCAGAAGAGCGGCCCCTTGGTCAGGCTGAAGGCCGAGGTCTGGAAGTTGAACAGATTGGCGCCGATGATGTCGCCGGGCATCAGGTCCGGGGTGAACTGGATGCGGCCGTACTCCAGGTCCAGGGTGCGGGCGAAACACTGGGCCAGGAATGTCTTGGCCGTGCCGGGTGGCCCTTCCAGCAGGATGTGCCCGCCGGCCAACAGGGCCGTGAGCATCAGGTTGACCGTATCCGCCTGACCCACGACGGCCTTGGCGATCTCGGCGCGCATGCGGTCGGCGAGGGTCTTCACTTCATTGACGTTCACGCGTCATCTCCAGTCTCCAACGGAATAGCCGTTTGGCTGCGGCGAGAGTTCGTTCCTTGTCGCCGGCGCCGGCGATCTGGGCGGTCATTTCGCTCAGACGATCGGTGGCGCCACGCTGGGCGCCCATGCGGTCGAGGAAGGCGATCAACGGATCGCCGGTCAGTTCGCGCGGCGCGCCCACCGCCTTGGCGGCGATGGTGCGGGTCAGTTCGGCATAGCGTCCGCCCATGCGGTGCTCGCGGCCAGTGAGCCGGATCAGGGCGGCGGTGTTGTCGGCCAGGGCTTCCTTGCCCAGCGCGAACACCCGCCCGGCGCCGCGCACCGCGCCAAAGCGGCAGGCCGCCTGGAACCCGGCCAGGCAAGCGGCGAAGAACAGGCACAGGGTCACCGCCAGGAACGGAGGGTCGAACAACAACCGCATGACGCTTCGCTCACGGGCGAACCCGTTCAGGCTGACATCGAACAGCACCGGGCCATCGGCGGCCTTCAGCCCGGCGATAATCTGCCCGGCCGCCACGGCGGTGGCCAGGTTTTTCAGGCCGTGATTGTTCAGCAGGTCCGGGTCGGACAGGTAATAGATGCTGGCCTTGGGCTCGCGGGCCAGGATCACCGCCCCGGTGTCGTCGGTGAGCACCGGGATCAGGTCGGCGGCCTGGATGGACTGCAACTGCTCCACCGGTCCGGCGGCAAAGGCGTCCGTCTGGCCAAAGGGTGGCGCCTTGGCGGTCAGTCGGGGCGACACGGTCCCGGGGCGCCGGGCCAGGTTGACCCGGGCCAGCAGGCTGGTCTTGGGCGGGGCCTTCAGGTCGATGGGCTTGGCCTGAGTCACCCAGCCGCGGTGGAACGGGTTCGGGAACGCATCCCACTTGGGCAGCACCACCAGCACCGGCCCGCCGAACCCCAGGGCTTTGACCCCGCCCAGCTCGGCCAAGGCCGGCGGGGTCGCGATCAGCAGGCCGTCGCTGTGGCCCGGCGCGATCTTGGCGTGGCTGATCACCACCGTCTGGTGCGCGGCCTGCAGCAACTCCACCGCCCCGGCGAAGCCGATGGCGGAATGGGACAGGGCGTGGCTGTCGGCATTGTCCCCGGTGCGCAGCTCCGGAGCATAGGTGGACAGCACCACCAGGGCGGAGAAGGCGAACACTCCCACCAAGACCATCCAGATTGCGGTCACCGGGTTGAACAGCCGCGCCGGCAGGGAGGCGGGCTCGGGGCTCGCCGCCCCAGTCATTCCGCCAAGGCCCACCCCGCTCACGCCCACACCTCGGGAAAGGCGAAGTCCTCATAGGCCTTGCGGCAGGCCGAGAAGGCGTCGCGGTCGACGCTGCGGCCACCGAAGAAGCTGGCTTCCACCACCCGGGCGATCTGGGTGAAGGCGGCCCGGGCGGCGCCTGGAACGCCTTCGAGGGCGGCGATGTCGCGGGCGGTGAGCGCCGGGCGCACCAAGCGCGGCCGCCGCCCCTCGATGTCGTCGATGCTGCGATAGAGGATCAGGTGCACCGCCTCGTCATAGCGCCCCTCCTGCGCCAGCCGGTCGGCGTCCTCCAGCAAGGCCTTGGCCTTCCAGACGTCGGGACGCCAGTCCGCCACCTGCGTACGGGCGGTGGTGCGGCGACGGCGCGAGAACCGCACCCCGGCGACCTCGCGCACGATCAGGAAAATCAGCAAGCCGGCGATCGCCGCCACCCCAACCCAGAACAGCACGGTGAGCAGCGGCATCAGGAATTCGATGATGTGGGTGATGAACCGGCCCAGGGCTTTCAGCCACTCCGGAGTGTCTGTCTTCGGCGGCTTGGGAATGACCGAGAAATCGAACTGGATACGGCCATCCTGCAACAGATGCGCATGGGCGGCGCGGATCGCCTCCGCGCTGGGCGTGCGAACGCCGGGCGCTGCATCTGCACTGGCCGCCACTCAATCCCCCGTTACACCCCGGACGCCCCGTGCAGCCTAGCAGACGCGAACGCGAAACCGGAACGCATCATCGCGGGTATTTCAGGCCCTGGCTACCACCCCGTGTGAGGTTCAGCGCGGCAACAGGCTTTCGCCCATCAGATACTCGTCCACGGCGCGCGCGCACTGACGGCCCTCACGGATCGCCCAGACCACCAACGACTGGCCCCGGCGCATGTCGCCACAGGCGAACACCTTGGGCGCGGAGGTGCGGTAGTCGTCCACATTGGCCTTGACGTTGCCCCGCGGGTCCAGCTCCACGCCGGCCTGTTCCACCATGCCCTCGCGCCTTGGGCCCATGAAGCCCATGGCCAGCAGCACCAGATCGGCCTTCAGGGTGAACTCGCTGTTGGGAACCTCGGCCATCACCTGGCGGCCGTCCGGTCCGGCAACCCAGTCGACGCGGGCGCAGACCAGGCTCTCGATGACGCCGTCGCGCTCGACGGCGCGCTTGGTGTGCACGGCGAAGTCCCGCTCGACCCCTTCTTCCTGCGAAGAGGAGGTGCGCAGCTTCAGCGGCCAGTCGGGCCAGGTCAGGGACTTGTTCTCCCGCACCGGCGGCTCGGGCATGATCTCAAGCTGGACCACGGACAGAGCCCCCTGGCGATTGGAGGTGCCGATGCAGTCGGAGCCGGTGTCGCCGCCGCCGATCACCACCACGTGCTTGCCCGCGGCGCTGATGCCGCCCTGGGGTGCGGCGATGTCTTCGGCGTCGCCGGCGTTGCGCTTGTTCTGCTGAGTCAGGAAATCCATGGCGTAGTGAATGCCGTGCAGTTCCCGCTCAGGGATCACCAGGTCTCGGGGTAGCTCGGCGCCGCCCGACAAGACCAGGGCGTCATAGCCGCCCAACAGCCATTCCACCGACACCTGATTGCCCACCTCGACCCCCGGCCGGAAGGTCACGCCCTCGGCCTGCATCTGCTCGACGCGGCGGTCGATGTGATGCTTCTCCATCTTGAAGTCGGGGATGCCATAACGGAGCAGGCCGCCGATGCGGTCGTTCTTCTCGAACACCGTCACCGAATGGCCGGCGCGGGCCAACTGCTGGGCGGCGGCCATGCCCGCCGGACCCGAGCCAACCACGGCCACGCGGCGGCCGGTGGGCTGGGCGGCGGGTTCCGGCGTGATCCAGCCTTCCTGCCACCCGCGGTCAACGATCTGGCACTCGATGGATTTGATGGTCACCGGGTTGTCGTCGATGTTCAGGGTGCAGGACGCTTCGCACGGCGCGGGGCAGATGCGGCCGGTGAACTCCGGGAAGTTGTTGGTGGAATGCAGGTTGCCCAGCGCCGTCTTCCACTGGTCGCGATAAACCAGATCGTTCCAGTCGGGGATCTGGTTGTTCACCGGACAGCCCTGGTGGCAGAACGGAATCCCGCAATTCATACAGCGCGACGCCTGCGCCTTGAGCGCATCGTCAGTGAGCGGACGGACAAATTCCTTGTAGGTCTTCAGACGGTCAACGGGCTTCTCGTAGCCGCGGTCGCGCCGGTCGATCTCGAGGAAGCCGGTGGGCTTTCCCATCAGGCAGACTCCAGAACTTTGATTGCTATTCGGCCGCCACCGCCTTAGCGGCGGCGCGTTCGGCGGCGAGGTCCGTCAGGGCGCGCCGATAGTCTTTCGGCGTGACCTTCACGAAGGCGGCAAGAGCGGCGTCCCAGTCCTCCAGCAGCATCTTGGCCCGGGCGCTGCCGGTGTAGAGCAGATGGCGTTCTATGAGAATCCGCAGCCGCTCGGCGTCGAACCGCAGGGGATCGCCCATGCCGCTGTTCTCCACGCTGAGCGACTTCTGGCTGGGCTTCAGCACCTCGTCCTCGCGGTCCACGGGCAGGCTCGGGCCGATCGGCTCGAGGTCCACCATGGCCATGTTGCACAGGGCCTTGAACCGACCCCGGGGGTCATAGACGTAGGCGATGCCGCCGCTCATCCCCGCCGCGAAGTTGCGGCCGGTGTCGCCCAGCACGCAGACCACCCCGCCGGTCATGTACTCGCAGCCATGGTCGCCCAGGCCTTCCACCACCGTCACGGCGCCGGAGTTGCGCACGGCGAAGCGCTCGCCCGCCACCCCCTCGAAATAGGCCTCGCCGGCGATGGCGCCGTAGAGGACCGTATTGCCGACGATGATGTTTTCGGTGGGCTCGCGGGTGGACTGGGGCGGCTGGCGCACCACCACCCGGCCGCCGGAAAGGCCCTTGCCGACGTAGTCGTTGCTGTCACCCACCAGTTCCAGGGACATGCCCCGGGCCGCGAAGGCGCCGAAGCTCTGGCCGCCGGTGCCGGTGAAGTGCACCGCGATGGTGTCTTCCGGCAGGCCGGCGTGGCCGTACTTGCGGGCCACTTCACCCGCCAGCATGGCGCCGGCGGTGCGGTTGACGTTGCGGATCTGCTTGTCGATCCGCACCAGCTCGCCGCGGGCCAGGGCCGGCTCCGCCGCCGCGATCAGTTCGTTGTCCAGCGCCTTGTCCAGGCCGTGGTCCTGGCGCTCGGTGTTACGCACCGCCACGCCCTCGCCAGCCGGCGCCTGGTAGAGCAGCTTAGTCAGGTCGACGCCCTGGGCTTTCCAGTGTTCCAGGGCCGGGCGCATGTCCAGGCGGTCCACCCGGCCGATCATCTCATCGACGGTGCGGAAACCCAGCTGGGCCATGATCTCGCGCAGCTCTTCGGCGACGAAGAAGAAGTAGTTGATCACGTGCTCGGGCGCCCCGGTGAAGCGCGCGCGCAGCACCGGGTCCTGGGTCGCCACCCCCACCGGGCAGGTATTCAAGTGGCACTTGCGCATCATGATGCAGCCGGCGGCGATCAGGGGGGCGGTGGCGAAGCCGAACTCGTCGGCCCCCAGCAGGGCGCCGATGGCCACGTCCCGTCCGGTGCGCAGCCCGCCGTCCACCTGCACCGCGATCCGCCCGCGCAGGCCATTGAGGATCAGGGTCTGCTGGGTCTCGGCCAGGCCGATCTCCCAGGGCGAGCCGGCGTGGGTCAGGCTGGTGAGGGGCGAGGCCCCGGTGCCGCCCTCGAAACCGGAGATGGTCACGTGATCGGCGCGGGCCTTGGAGACCCCGGCGGCCACGGTGCCGACGCCCACTTCGGAGACCAGCTTCACCGAGATGCGGGCGCCCGGATTGACGTTCTTCAGGTCGTGGATCAGCTGGGCCAGATCCTCGATCGAATAGATGTCGTGGTGCGGCGGCGGGCTGATCAGGCCCACGCCGGGCGTCGAGTGGCGCACCCGGGCGATGTTCTTGTCGACCTTGTGGCCGGGCAGCTGGCCGCCCTCGCCGGGCTTGGCGCCCTGGGCCATCTTGATCTGGATGTCGTCGGCGTTGACCAGGTATTCGGTGGTGACGCCAAACCGCCCGGAGGCCACCTGCTTGATGGCCGAGCGCATGGAATCGCCGTTGGGCAAGGGCACGAAGCGATCGGCTTCCTCGCCGCCCTCGCCGGTGTTCGAACGGCCGCCGATGCGGTTCATGGCGATGGCCAGGGTGGTGTGGGCCTCGCGACTGATGGAGCCGAAGCTCATCGCCCCGGTGGCGAAGCGCTTGACGATCTCCACCGCCGGCTCGACCTCGTCCACCGGCACGGGCGTGTCGGCATATTTGAACACCATCAGGCCGCGCAGGGTCAGCAGGCGCGCGCTTTGCTCATTGATGGTCTCGGCGAAGGCCTTGTAGTCGGCGCTGATATTGCCCCGCACGGCATGCTGCAGCTTGGAGACCGAATCCGGTGTCCAGGCGTGCTCTTCCCCGCGCAGTCGCCAGGCATAGGCGCCGCCCACGTCCAGCATGTCGCGATAGATCGGCGCGTCGCCATAAGCGTCGCGGTGGCGCCGGACGCTCTCCTGCGCGATCTGTTCCAGGCCGACACCCTCGATGCTGGTGGTGGTGCCGGTGAAGTAGCGCTCCACGAAGTCGGTGCTGAGGCCCACGGCGTCGAAGATCTGGGCGCCGCAATAGGACTGGTAGGTGGAGATGCCCATCTTCGACATCACCTTCAGCACGCCTTTGCCGATGGCCTTGGTGTAGTTCTTGGCCGCCTCATAGGCGGTCTGGGTCAGGCCGTTGCGGACCCGCAGCTGTTCGATGGTCTCGAAGGCCAGGTAGGGGTTCACCGCTTCGGCGCCATAGCCGGCCAGGACACAGAAGTGATGCACCTCGCGCGCTTCGCCGGTCTCGATCACCAGGCCGGTCTGCATGCGCAGGCCCTGGCGGATCAGGTGGTGGTGCACGGCCGCCGTGGCCAGGGCGGCCGGGATGGCGATGCGGTCCGGCGAGAGCGCCCGATCGGACAGGATCAGGATGTTGCTGTCGGCCAGTACCGCCTCGGTGGCGGCGTAGCACAGCCGCTCAAGCGCCCGCTCCAGCCCCCCGGAGCCCTCCTTGGCCGACCAGGTCGCGTCCAGGGTCTTGGTGCGGAAGGCGCCGTCCAGCAGTTCGGAGATGGCGCGGATCTTCTCCAGATCGGCGTTGGTCAGCACCGGCTGGGTGACTTCCAGGCGCTTGTGCGTGCCAGCCTGGCGACCCAGCAGGTTGGGGCGCGGGCCAATCATCGACACCAGGCTCATCACCAATTCCTCGCGGATCGGGTCGATCGGCGGGTTGGTGACCTGGGCGAAGTTCTGTTTGAAATACTCGTACAGCAGCTTGGGCCGCCTGGAGAGCACCGCGATAGGGGTGTCAGAGCCCATCGAGCCCAACGGATCGTCGCCCGCCTCGGCCATGGGCTGCAGGAAGAAGCTGAGATCCTCCTGGGTGTAGCCGAACGCCTGCTGCCGATCGAGCAGGTCGGAGGTGTCGTTGGCCAGGGCCGGCTCCCAGGCGGCGGGTTCCGGCAGATCCTCCAGCTTGAACTGGGTCTGGCGCAGCCATTCCTCATAGGGCTCGGCGTCGGCCAGGGTGGCCTTGATCTCGTCGTCGTCGATGATCCGGCCCTGCTCCATGTCGATGAGCAGCATCTTGCCCGGCTGCAGTCGCCACTTGCGGACGATGCGTTCCTCGGGAACCGGCAGCACCCCGACCTCCGAGGCCATGATCACATGGTCCTGGTCGGTGATCACGAAGCGGGCCGGACGCAGGCCATTGCGATCCAGGGTGGCGCCGATCTGGCGGCCGTCGGTGAAGGCGATCGCGGCGGGGCCGTCCCAGGGTTCCATCAGCGCGGCGTGGTACTCGTAGAAAGCCCGGCGCTTGGCGTCCATCAGCGGGTTGCCGGCCCAGGCCTCCGGGATCAGCATCATCACCGCCTGGGCCATGGGGATGCCCCCGGCGATCAGCACCTCAAGGGCGTTGTCCAGGCAGGCGGTGTCGGACTGGCCGTGCGGGATCAGCGGCCACATCTTGTCCAGGTCCGGCCCCAGCAGGTCGGACTCCAGGGTGCGGCGGCGGGCGTTCATCCAGTTGACGTTGCCGCGCACCGTGTTGATCTCGCCATTGTGGGCGATGAACCGGTAGGGGTGGGCCAGCTTCCAGGATGGGAAGGTGTTGGTGGAGAACCGCTGGTGGACCAGGGCCAGGGCGGACTCGGTCCGCTGGTCCGAAAGGTCCCTGTAGAAGCCGCCGACCTGGGTCGCCAGCAGCAGGCCCTTGTAGACCACCGTGCGTGACGAGAACGAGGGCATGTAGAGTTGGGTGATGCCCGGCAGGCCATACTTCTTGGCCAGCTCCGCCAGCGGATTTTGCGTCTGCTTGCGGATCACCAGCAGCTTGCGCTCGAAGGCGTCCTGGTCGCGGGTGGTCTCGCCGCGGCCGACGATGGCCTGACGGATCACCGGCATGTCGGCGAGCACCGCCTTGCCCAGGCCCTCGGTGTTCACCGGCACGTCGCGCCAGCCGATCAGGGTCTGACCTTCGACGCGGATGAAGTGCTCGAACTGGCTGACCGCCAGGGCCCGAGTATCCTCGTCGCGGGGCAGGAAGCACATGGCCACGCCGTAGTCGCCAGGCGCGGGCAGATCGACGCCGGCGCCCAAGGCCCAATCGCGCATCAGCGCATCCGGAATCTGAATCAGAATCCCGGCGCCGTCGCCCACCAGAGGATCGGCGCCCACGGCGCCGCGATGATCCAGATTGACCAGAATCTCGAGGCCGCAGGCGACGACCTCATGAGATTTTTTACCCTTGATATTGGCCACGAAACCCACGCCGCACGCATCATGTTCATGACGCGGGTCATAAAGCCCCTGCCGTGGCGGATAATCCGACAAATTCTACCCCTCAGACCCGTCCTGGACCGCCCCTGTTGGAATGGTCATTCGCGCGGCATTTACAGGGGAAGGTCCGGGCCTGTCGACTGGGCGGCGATCAAAGTCGCGTTTCTGGGCCCGTGATGACGCGGAATCGACCGGATTCACCGTACCGCTGTTCGCCTAAGTCGCGGAAATTTCAGGCGGAGCCCGACACCGTTCGGCCGCGCGACGGGGCGCATTTGCGCACCGCCGCCAACCTGGGCTGCTGGGTTGACCAGCCGGGCCTTTACTCGCTTGACGACGCAGTAAGTTCAGGCGGACAGTCCGTTAAAATCCAACACAGGGGGAGCGGCCATGAAGAGATTCGCAGTATTGACAGCCACCGCCGGCGTCGTGGCGCTGGCTTTTCTTAGCGGGTGCAGCAAATCGGGGGATTCCACCGCCCTGTCCCCGGACACAAAAAAGGCCCTGGACGATCTGGCGGCCAACGAAGTCCAGTGGGTCGCGGACATCAAGGCCAAGGACGTCGAGAAGGTCGTCGCCCACTACACGGCCTCTGGCGAGTTCCTGGTTCCCGGCCAGACCCCGACCAAGGGCGCCGACCAGCTCCGCTACGTCTGGCGCATCACCATGGCCGATCCGGCCTATGCTCTGGATTTCAAGGCCCACCGGATCGAGGTCTCCGCGTCCAACGACTTCGCCTACTCGCAGGGCACCTACACCGCCACCGGGACGGACCCGAAGACGCACGCGGCCCAGACCGGCAGCGGCTCCTATGTCACCGTCTACAAGAAAGTGGCCAACGGCTCCTGGCGGGCCGTGGCGGACATCATCGCCACTTCGCCCGGGGCCGTCGCGCCCCCCAAGCCCGAATCCGTCGCCGACGCGCCGCCCAAGGGTCCGGTGGACACCGCCGGCGACGCCGCCGCGATCAAGGCCCAGGAAACCGCCTGGCAGGCCGACTGGAACGCCAAGGACGCCGGCAAGCTGGCCGCCCACTATGATCCCGCCGCCAGTGTCATGCTGCCGCAAAGCCCCGCCGCCACGGGCGCGGCGGCTATCGCCGCGGCCCTGGGCGAGGTGGTCAAGGATCCGGCGCTGAAGATCGAGTTCTCCAGCGATACAGTGATGGTGGCCCCGTCCGGCGACCTGGCCTTCAGCCGCGGCAAGTTCACCCAGACCGCCACCGATCCGAAGACCCACAAGCCGGCGACGATCCACGGCGTCTACATCACCGTCTATCGCAAGGCCGCCGACGGTTCCTGGAAAGCGGTGCAGGACATCGCCAGCGAAGAGCCCTAGAGCATGACAGCTTCAAGTGGATGCCGGTTGAAGCGCCGGTCATGCTCTAAATGTATGAAGGTAGAGCCTTTTGTCCGGTCCAAGTGATTCCAGTTGAATCGGAAAGGCTCTAGCCGTCTGCTCAAACTGAGCGTGACGAGGCCCTTTGCGCGGGCATAGACTGGGGGACCGGCCGCATTCTCGGCCGGTCCCTTTGCTTTTGAGGCGGCTGCCCACGCCGCCGCCCACCGACGATTTCAAGATCAACGGCCCCGCCCCAGGACACACTGAGGGGGCCTGTTTGGAAGGAACGCAATTCATGGAACTGGCGCCCAAGAACACCGGCCTGTCCACCGCACGGCTGGAACGCATCACCGACCATTTGGAACGCAACTACATCGGCCCCGGCAAGATCGCCGGCGCCCAGGTCGCCGTGGCCCGGCATGGTCACCTGGCCTACTTCCGCTCCTTCGGCCAGATGGACCGCGAGCGGGCCAAGCCGATGACCGATGACGCCATCTTCCGCATCTACTCCATGAGCAAGCCGATCACCTCGGTGGCCCTGATGAGCCTGTACGAGCGCGGTCACTTCCAGCTCAACGACCCGGTCAGCCGCTTCTTCCCGTCGTGGAAGAACCATCAGGTCTGGGTGTCCGGCTCGGGCGCCGACATGAAGACCGAGCCGCCCCAGCGGCCGGTGACCATGCGCGACATGCTGTGCCACACCGGCGGCATCACCTATGGCTCAGCCCTGGTCGCCCTGGGCGCTGCGGACGAAGGCCATCCGGTGGACAAGGTCTATGCCGAGGTCGGCGTGCGCCGCGGGCGCGGCGAGACGCTGATGGAGTTCATGGACAAGCTGGGCCAGGTGCCCCTGCGCTACCAGCCCGGCGAGCGCTGGCTCTATTCGCTTTCCACCGATATCTGCGGCGCCCTGGTGGAGAAGATCAGCGGCAAGCGCTTCGACAAGTATCTGCAGGAGACGATCTTTGACCCCCTGGGCATGAAGGACACCTCCTTCACCGTCAGCGACGACAAGCTGGACCGCTTCTGCGCCAACTACCGCCGCGGCGCCGACAAGACGCTGCAGCTCATCGACGATCCGGCGACCAGCGAATACCGCAAGGAACCCACGTTCCACTCCGGCGGCGGCGGCCTCACCGGCACCACGGAGGACTATCTGCGCTTCTGCGAGATGCTGCGCCGGGGCGGCGAATTCGAAGGCGCCCGGGTGCTGGGTCCCCGAACCGTCGAACTGATGCACCGCAACCATCTGAAAGACGGCAAGGATCTGACCCAAATGGCCATTGGCGGCTTCTCCGAGACCGCCAACGAGGGCGTCGGCTTTGGCCTGGGCTTCGCCTCTACCTTGGACGAGGTGGCCAACGGCGGCCTCGGGGCCGGCGACTTCTACTGGGGCGGCGCCGCCTCGACCATCTTCTGGGTCGATCAGAAGGAAGACTTGGCGGTGGTGTTCATGACCCAGCTGATGCCCTCGGGCGCGTTCAACTTCCGCGGCCAGCTGAAGAGCATCATCTATTCCTCGATCGTCGACTAAGGTCCCGTCGCTTCCCCGGCCGGCCCGGCCGGGGAAGTCATCCAAGCTTAAGGCGAGACATGACCGACACCCAGGCCCCCGCCAACGCCGACCAGACCACCTATTGGAACGAAGCCGGCGGGCCGGCCTGGGTCGCCCTGCAGGACATTCTGGACTGGCAGCTCGCCCCGCTCAGCCGCGCGGCCGTCGAGGCCCTGGGGCCGCGAGAAGGCGAACACATACTGGATATCGGCTGCGGCTGCGGCGCCAGCAGCCTGGAATTGGCCTGGGCCATCGACCCGGAGGGGTCGGTCCTGGGCGTGGACATCTCGGCGCCCATGCTCGAGGTGGCGCGCCGGCGGGCGGACAAGGCCGGCTATCCCCAGTTGCGGTTCGTCCTGGCCGACGCCCAGACCCATCCCTTCGAGGCCGGCGCCTTCGATTGTGTTTTCTCGCGGTTCGGGGTGATGTTCTTCGAGGATCCGGCCACCGCCTTCATCAATATCCGCAAGGCCCTGCGCCCCGGTGGACGGATGGCCTTCGTCTGCTGGCGGGCAATGGCCGACAACCCACTGATGACCCTGCCGATGCAGGCGGCGGCCAGCCATTTCGACGCCCCGCCAGGCCCCGCGCCGGATCCCTTCGCCCCCGGGCCCTTCGCCTTCGCCGATGGCGAGCGCCTGCGCGGGATCCTTCAGGGCGCCGGCTTCGTCGACATCGGCCTGCGGGCGCACCAGGAGATGATTGGGGCCCGCACGGTGGATGACGCCATGCAGACGGCCCTGAAGGTCGGCCCGCTGGGCCGGGCGCTGGCCGCGTTTCCGGACAAACGGGAGGCGGCCATGGTCAGCGTGCGTGAGGCTCTTACGGCCTACGCCACGCCCCGTGGGGTGCTGCTGCCCTCGGCCACCTGGATCGTCACCGCGCGGTCGCCGCACTGATCACGGGCGCCTTGCCCCGTTTTGAATCAAACAACCGTGACCATGCCGTGGATTGCGGCGCGCGCGCCAACTCTTGTCACACGAATCTTCTTTGCAAGGGCAGAAGAGGGCCGATCTCCAGTTTGGGGGTCGAGGGAACTAACCCAAGATGCGCACCATCGCGGTAATCGCCCGGAAGGGCGGTTCGGGCAAAACGACCGTGGCCACGCACCTGGCCCTCGCGGCGCATCTGCGCGGCTTCAAAACCCTGCTGGCCGATACCGATCCGCAACGATCCTCGATCGAGGTCCTGAAGGCCCGGCGCGGGCCTGGCCCTCAGCGCGCCGACACCACTGGCCCCAAGCTGTTCGCCCTCCAGGTCGCGGCGGTGCGGGCCGGGACCGAGGCCATGGTCATCGACACGGCGGCGGGCGCCGAGGAGGACCTGGCCAGCGCCATTGTCCTGGCCGACCTGTCCCTGCTGGTGCTGCGGCCCACCTTCCTGGACCTGGCCGCCGCCGTGCACACCGTCGATGTGATCCGGCAGCTACGCAAGCCGGCCATGATCGTCGTCAACCAGGCGCCCCACACCCGCGAGGGCGCCGAGTCGCCGGCCGTGAAGCGCGCGCTCCAGGCGCTGCGGGTCATGCGCCTGCCGGTGGTTCCGACCATCATCCGGTCCCGGGCGATCTACCAGTCGGCGCTGGAAAGCGGGCGCTCGGCGGAGGAGATGAACGACGGGTCGGCGGCGGCCGAGATCGGTGCGTTCTGGGCCTTCATCGAACGCTTCGCCTTCGCCAGGCGCGACACCCTTGCCCCCGCGTCCCGGGCGATCCACGGCGACATCTTCTCGCCCCTGAAGGCAGACCCGTTGGGCGTCCCATAGTCTAGCTTTTTGGCCCGTCTAGACCTTCACGAACCGCAGGGTCATGCGGTCGCTCTCGCCGATGGCGTCGTACTTGGCATGGTCGAAGGCGGGGTTCGCGGGCTGGCCGGTGGGGGCTGATTGGCGTGTGGGGGGCAGGGTCCAGACGCCGAAGGGATGGTCCTTGGTGTCCTTGGGATTGGCGTTGATGTCCGAGCGCCCGTCCAGCTTGAAACCGGCCTTGACGGCCTGGTCGATGACCCAGACCTCGGAGAGATAGCCGTCGCCCTTTTTCGGATCGGCGCCGTTGGGCGCGCGGTGGTCCTCCACGGCCAGGACGCCGCCGGACTTCAAGGCCGCGCGAATGTCACCGAGGGCTTTCTGGGCGAAACCGTCCACCTGAGCCCAGTTATGCAGCTCGCGGGAAACCAGCACCAGATCCACCGTTCCAGGCGGCGACAAGGGGCCGGACACCTGGCCGAAACCCACCACCGTGACATCGCCATAGATGGCATGGTCGGCATACTTGGCCTCAAAGGCGGCGCGGCCCTTGCGGGCGCCGTCGGAGAGCTTGGGATTGTTGAGGTCGGCGCCGGCGGCGACGTAGTGGCCGTGGGTGGCGGCCAGATAAGGGGCCATGATGTCGGTCCACCAGCCCGCGCCGGGGCTGACGTCGATCACAGTATCGCCGGCCTTCAATCCCCAGAAGGTCAGGGACTGGGCCGGGTGGCGATAGACGTCGCGGGCGCGGTCTGGCGCGGATCGGCGCGGGCTGGCGATCGCCTCGGCCAGCCTGGGATCGACCGCCGCGGCCAAGGCGCGGGAAGCTAGGCTCAAGCCTGGCAGGGCGAGACCGGCGGCGAGCAGGGCGCGGCGTTGGATGGCGGGCATGGGATTCTCCGGAGGCGTGTTTCCAGCGCACCTTAGCCACGGGGCGATCGATCACCGCCCGCAGAAAATCTAGCACAGGGCGCAACCGCCTCAGCGCGCCGCCAGCAACGCCCTCTGGGTCTCGCGGACATAGACCCGGTCAAACTCCTTCACGTCGTCGGCCAGGGCGTCGTACTCCACCAGCGAAGGATGCCGACGCAGGGTCTCGTCCTTGCGCGGCGCGTCGGTCCAGCGCCAGCCATCCATGCGGCGTTGGGCGTTCCAGCGGTGATGCTCGAGGCGGGCCAGGGCCTCGCAGGCGTCCTCGTCCGCAAACAGACAATGCTCGGCGCCCAGACGCGGCATGCCGATCACCCCCTGCCAGAGGGCCGGTTCGATGCCGGCGCTGGCCAGCTTGGCCGGGATATGGGCGACGGCGTCGCGGTTGGCCTGGCGGAAGGTCTCGTCCAGCTCATCCCAGGGCTTGGCGGAGGTGTTGGCCGGGTCGTCACGGATTTCCGCTGGCAGGGCCGCGCGATAGGCCTCGCAGAAGCTGCGAGCGGCGGCGTCGGGCGCGCGGGACAGGAACTCGCTGGCCGCCAGGATGGTGTCCAGGTCGCCAAACGGCGTCAGGGCGTCCAGGCCGCGCTGCTCGCGCCCGTGCCCACCCAGGGCATGGGCGTCGCGCAACCGCACGAAGATCGGCGCCCTGGCTATGCCGACGGCCCGCAACATCGATTGGACCATCCCCGCGGTGGACAGCACCTCGGCGTCCTCGCTCAGACAGACATAGGCCGCCGTCATCGGCCCAGAGGCCTGGACAACGGCGGTCAGGGCGTCGGCGTCGGGCGAGATGGCCTCGCGGGCGATGCGCCCCGTCATGAAGGTGAATTCCGCGCAGTCGTCGATCTCCGGCGCGCGCAACCGCATCACCCCTTCCAGGGCCATGGCGTTGGGATCGATGATGGTGATGTGCGGCTTGTCGAGATAGGTCGTGCGGCAGTTGACGATCAGGTCGCGCGCAATGGCCTGGCCGGTCTGGCCAAAGCCGACGATGACGGCGTGGATGCGGTTGTGACCCAGCGCCTTGGCCAGCAAAAACGGTGGATGGGCCTGGTGCAGGGCGCGGGCCGAGATCGAGGCGCGGGACAACACCCGTGTCCTGGACTCGTTCAGGGTGGCGGCGGAATCCTCGGCCAGGCGCGCGTCGCGCATCAGCACGGTGATGAAAGCGGTGGACGAGGCGGCCCGGGCCGCCCGCACCAGGGCCAGGGCCCTGGCGTCGTCCGACTGCACCAACAGGATGTGGTCCGCCTCGCCGCAATGCTCGAGCACGGTCTTGGCCGGGTCTTCGGGCAACCACGGCAGGGCGATGGTGCTCATGTTGGCGAGACCCAGACTGGGGGCGCCCAGCCAGAGAACGCTCCGGCCGCTCCGGCGCGCCAGTTCGAAGGCCTTGGTGGCGATCTCCTCGCCGCCGACCACCACCACCTCCTGCTTGAGGAAGCGGGCGGTAGTCAGGGCCAGCCGCTCCTGCAGCACGGCGCCCAGGGCGGTGCCGGCCGCGCCGAACACCGCGGCCAGGCCGGTCCAGCGGGCGACCAGGATATGCCAGTCCCGCGTCGGCGCGCCGCCGCCGTAGATGTCGTTGTAGGCGAACAGGGCCGCCGAGCGGTAGAGCGCGTCCCCCAGCGAGGAGCCGCTGGAAAGCCAAGCCCGCAGGCCCAGCGTCAGGGTGATGATCACCAGGACGGGGATCACCCAGACCGCCCAGAACGACAGCAGCGACCGCCGGGCGTGAGGGCCGGCGCCCGCCTTGCCGGCCTCGGGCTTGTCGACGCTCATCGAACCATTCGCTGGCCTTCGCCGCGCCCCATCAGGAAGGTTCCATCAGGAAGGTTCCATCAGTTGAACCCCATCGGCGGGGGCGTTCAATAAGGAATATCGGACCGGCTGGCGCGCAATGGGGCAGGCCCGTTGGCGTCGGCCTTGGGCCGGTGACGAGCGATCTTCGGGCCGGCGGCAGCCTCCGCCGCGACGGTGGTGGCCGAGTCGGCGGCAGCGGCCGTATCCGCGATGGATCGCGCGACCACAGCCGCCGGAGCGGTCGATGCGGCGGCAGCGGCGGGCGCCACGGGCGTCGCCAGGGTCACCGTGGGTCCCACGGGGGCTGCGGCCGTGGAGGCGGCGACCGCCGGCGTGGCGGTCGGTTTCTTGCCCAGGAACACGACCCCGGCCGCCGCGGCGGCGGCCAGCACCACAATGGCGCCGATGATCAACGGCAGGGGGGAGCCCTTCTTGGCAACCTTGGCGTCGGACGCCGGCGGGTTGGCCGGTTGAGCCTTAGCGGAGGGCGGCCGTTCTGGTTCCGCCGTCGAGGCCTCGTCAGCGGCGCTTTCAACGGGCGGAAGCTCGGCCGCCACCGGTTCGGCGGATAGCACGACCGGCGCCTCGGCGACCGGCGCGGCAATCGCTTCGGGCTCCGGCGCGGGAGCCTCCACAGATTGCGGAACGGCCGGGGGGGCCAGCAGCTCGGCCTCTGGCTCGGCGATCGGCGGCGCGGCGGGCGCCGGCGCGGGTTCGACGACCGCGGGCGGCGCCACCCTGGCCACGGGACTGTCCACAGGACTGGCCACGGCGGCGGTGACCGCTCCACCCGTCGCCGTCAGCGGCGGGGCGTCGGGGCCTAGCACATTGGCGATCTGCGAGGCCAGGGCGCCCATGGCCAGTTCCCAGTCGGCGAAAAAATCGATCCACTGGCGGGTGGCGAACTCGTAGGCGAACGCATCGTTAGGCGCCACGTCCTCAATGCGCAGCGGCACCACCGTCAGCTTCTGCTGACTGGCCAGCGCCAGCTCCTTGTTCATTTCCTCGGAATTGTTCGAGTTCGCCGTGAAGACCAGCAGCATGAGCTTGGCCTTACGGATCGCCCGAACGATGGCGATCTGGAAGTTCTCACCCGGCAGAATGTCACGGCCGGATATCCAGCATTTGAAGCCACGGCTCTCCAAAGCCTGGCAGAGGGTGATGGCCACCTTCCGGTCCTGCGCCGCGAAGCTGATAAAGATGTTGGCGCTCATGGAAGGTTAGACGCTCGCCCGATCCCGAAAACGGCGGCAGTTAAGCTAGAGGCGCGCGCCTGTGGCAAGCGAGAATTGGTTTTGAGGGCATTTGTCGATTGGCGAAGCCCGTTCATTGTGCCTATTGGCGTAACGGCGATCGTCCGCGACGGGCGTGAACGAACGCCATTTGTCCATGTTGTGAGCCGAACCCACGCGCCCAGCGGTCAGTCCAGCGGGCGCCGGGGGAGTCGAGGGGGTCGAACAGATGCACGGAGCGCGAACCGCAACGGGTAGCGCGCGGCGGTCCGCCGTAGCCCCAAGCCCAGTCCTGGGCCCAGTCCTCATCTCGGCGCTTGCCGCGGCTTCGGCCGTGATCCTGGCCGCCTGGCCTGTGGTCGCGGCGGCGGCGACGGACACTATCGCCGACGCCAACTGGGCGGCCACCTGGACGGCCAGCCCCGAGCCGCCGCGCAGCCCGCCCACGGTTCTGAACAACCAGACCATCCGGGAAGTGGCGCGCATCAGCCTGGGCGGCGGCCGCTTCCGCGTGCGTTTGACCAATGAATACGGCTCCAAGCCCATCACCATCGGCTCGGCCCATATCGCCATCGCCGGGCCTGGCGCCTCGATCCAGCCGCAGAGCGACCGGCAGCTGACCTTCGCCGGCAAGGCGACGGTGACCATCCCGGCTTTTTCCAGCGTGCTCAGCGACGCCACCGACATGCCGGTGCCGAACCTCAGCACCATGGCGGTAAGCCTGTACTTCCCCACCGCCAGCGGTGAAGCCACCAGCCACTTCTTCGGCCTGCAGACCTCCTATGTGTCGCCCGGCGCCCAGACTGGCGCGCGGGACCTTCCCGGCGCCAGCACCCTGACGGAGCGTCCGTTCGTCTCCGCCATCGAGGTGGGCGTGGCCAAGAAGACCAAGGTGGTTGTGGCCCTGGGCGACTCCATCACCGACGGCTTCGGCTCGCAGATGGGCGCCAATCACCGCTGGCCCGACCACCTGGCCGAGCGGCTGGTGGTCCGCAAGGGACCGGCCTATTTCTCGGTGGTCAATGCGGCGATCAGCGGCAACCGCCTGCTGCACGACTTCATCGGTCCCAACGCCCTGTCGCGCCTGGACCGGGACGTGCTGGCCCAGTCGGGAGTCAGCCACCTGATCGTGCTGGAGGGGGTCAACGACTTCGGCTTCCCCGGCGCGCGTAAGCTGGCCGACGAGGATGTCAGCGCCGACGACGTCATCGCCGCCTATCGCCAGATCATCATCCGCGCCCACGCCCATGGCATAAAGGTCATCGGCGCCACCCTGCCGCCCTTCGGGCCCATCCCCTCGCGCCCGGGCTTCTATTCTGAAGCGGCGGCGGCCAAGCGGGGGGCGGTGAACAGCTGGATCCGCACCGGCCGCGGCTTTGACGCGGTGATCGACTTCGACGCGGTGCTGCGCGATCCCAAGAACCCGGCGCAGATGAACCCGCTCTACGACAGCGGCGACCACCTCAACCCCAACGACGCCGGCTACCAGGCGATGTCGGACGCCATCGACCTGAAGATGTTCGACAACTAGTGGTGCGATCCAGACAGATCGCGCCCGCCTAGGAGCGGACGTTCCCAACCACGGCTGAGGGTGGGCTGCGGACTTCAGCTCAACTTTCGTTTTGAGCCCATGGACAGCTTCACCGCGGGGGCGGCAAACGAACTCTCGCATGAGCGATGAGCCACTCGGCCGCCTCCAAAGGAAGTGCGGGCTGATAGGTGGTGAAGGTCATCGCGCCGTCCACGTCCGAGTAGAACACCTCTGCCACCGGTTCCCCAGCGGCGTTGGTGAGCTGAAGGTACATCCCGTCGCGATCCACGTCGCTTCCCACCACCGCTTCAAACTTGTGGCCGCCGAACTCTAACATGCCGCCTCCCTCTGGAGCGCCTGCGTCAAGCTAGCTCGGCGTCGGAACGTCCGCCATGGGTCGACCCGGTCTCTGGCTCCCGGCCGGATAGCTGACGTTCAGCCGCACCGCCGGCAAGCGGACCTTCCCAACGACGGTTCGGGGTGGAAAGTGGAAGTTGATGCCTTTCCACGAAGCGGTCTGCAGATGGACTATCCAGCCCACCATAGTTAGGGCGAGGGGCGGGGCGGCCCGGCGCTGGCACCTTCGGCACTCGAGACTTCAGAGAGCTGCTTGCGCGCTACCTCGGGCAGATCGAGCGTGAAGCCTGCGAGGTAGGCTTCGAGCTGGTCGGCGGTCCGAGGGCCAATGATAACCGATGTCACGCCGCGCCGAGTGAGGAGCCATGAGACGGCCACGGCGCTTGATGCCACGCCGAGTTCGGCGGCCGTCTGTTCGACCGCTCCGGCGATCTCAAGGTTACGGCGAGAGAGGGCGTGGGCAGCCTGGGCAGCGAACCCCGGAGTGCCCGCTAACCCCATCCGACCGCCATATCGCGTGTCGACGGCCGGAGTCTGGCCGCGTTTGTATTGGCCACTCAGGACGCCCCCGGCGAGCGGGCCATAGGTCAGGGTTCCGAGCCCATGCCGCTCGGCTGCCGGCAACACATCGGCCTCGATCTCCCGCGAGATCAGCGAATAGCGCGGCTGTAGGCTGGTGAGCGGCACCCCGTGCGCTCGCTCGGCCGCCCACTGCGCCTCGACGATCTGACTGCCGGTGAAGTTGGAGCAGCCGATGTAGCGTACCTTACCGGCCCGGACGAAGCCGGCCAGCGTGTCCATGGTCTCCTCAAGTGGGGTCGACGGATCGAAGCCATGCATCTGATAGAGATCGACATAGTCGACGCCCAATCGCCTCAGACTGGCGTCGAGGGCGCGGGTCAGATGCAGGCGGGAGAGACCGGAGTCGTTCGGGCCTGGCCCCTGGACACTGCGGGCCTTGGTAGCAATCACCACCTTGTCGCGACGGTCCTTTACGGCGCGGCCGACGACCTCCTCAGTCTGGCCCAGCGCATAGTTGTTGGCGGTATCGATGAAGTTGCCGCCCGCATCGAGGAAGGCGTCGATGATCCGGCGCGCCTCGGCTTCGTCGCACCAGGGCGGCGACTCGGCGACTGCGAAATTCATCGTGCCAAGACAGGCGCGGCTCACCTTAAGGCCGGAGCGGCCAAGGTTAACGTAGTTCATGGTTCAGGTTCCGTCCGGCGCGCTCATTCTCGGGAGCGACGGCTTGGCTAAAGGCCGGACGGGAGGATCTGCGCGCCTACCGGGCCGGCCTATGAGAAGGGACAACAGTCATTTTGAACCCTCCTCTCACTAGCCGCCCGTTCGTAGGCGAAGAACCTATCGCCCTCCTGGCCTGGCAGGTCAAGGCGACACCAGTCGTCCGCAATTTTGACGGCCTGCCGTCCGCCAATTGATGGTTCTCGGACGAGACGACCTTGTCCGGCTTGGCTGGCGGCGATTTCCCGGCGGGTATCAGGTTGCGCTGACAGAGCCCCCGGTCGAGTTGCAGTAGGACGGGCTTTCAGCAGCCTCGCTACATCAGGCTCCGCGCAGCAGGACGCCGGCAGTCAGGATCGCGAAGGCCACGGCGAGGGTGTTGAAAACGTGCTTGCTGATGAACGGGATGTCGATGCCGCCGTACTGGACCAGCATGGCCAGAACAGCCAGCACCACCGCGATGGCGAACAGGGGTACGGAGGGAGCGGTGAGGGGCAGACCGACGCGACGAACAGCCATTGAAGAATATCCTCAGGCCCCACCCAGCGAAGGCCGGGGGCGAGCTTGACCTTAACGCGGGCCGAGCGTGGCGGTTGCTTTGGAGGCTGGTGACGCGAGACGGGCGGATTCCGTTGGGTGTTCGGTCCTCCCAGCCGCCGAGCCTCAGCCATCGTCTCTGACGGTGAACAACGTCTGCGGCGGGGCATCGTCAGGTGACCCAGGTCTAGTCCGAGCTTGAACGTCTAGCTCCAGATCGGTTTGCAAACCGATCAAACGTCGGCTTTGGGTCGAACACTGCCCCCACCTTCAAGCCGGAGACCGCACGTTGGGCGACCCACACCTGGGCGCCATCTGTCTGGATCGGACCACTAGGTCGTGGGGGCGACCTGGAGCGCCTGCTCCAGCGCCACGTCCTTGGCCCATTTATAGTCCGCCTTGCCGTTGGGCGCGCGGCGGACCAGGTCGACCAGGATCAACTGCCGGGGGGCCTTGAAGCCGGCGATGCGGGTGCGGACGAAATCCATCAGGACCGCCTCATCGACCTCGTGGCCAGGGTGGCGTGACAGCACCGCCGTCACCCGCTCGCCAAAGCGCGGATCGGGCACGCCGACCACCAGGCAGTCGTAGACGTCGGGGTGAGCCTTCAACGCTTCCTCGACCTCTTCGGGGAAGACCTTTTCGCCGCCGGTGTTGATACAGACCGAGCCGCGCCCCAGCAGGATCAGGGTCCCGTCGGCGGCGACCTTGGCGAAGTCGCCGGGGAAGGAATAGCGCTGGCCGTTCAGCACCCGGAAGGTGCGGGCGGACTTATCCGGGTCTTTGAAATAGCCGATCGGGGTGAAGCCGCCGTTGGCGATCATGCCGATCTCCTCGGAGCCCGGCGTCACCTCCTCATCGCGCTCATTGAAGACCTTGGTGGTCGGGTTCCTCTCGAACTTGGCCGTCTCGCCCAGCGGCGCACCGCGGGCCACCACGGACGAGCCCATGGAACCCTCGGTGGAGCCCATGGCGTCGATGATGATTATGTCGGCAAAGTCCAGCAGGCCCTGCTTCACCTCGCGCGAGAACATCACCCCGGATGAGATGATCCGGCGCAGGGAGGTGATGTCATGGGGCGCGCCGGCGTCCCGCGCCCGCTCCAGCGCCACCAGCATGGGTTTGGCGAAGGCGTCGCCGACGATGGCGATGTCGGAGACCTTTTCGCGCGCCACCAGTTTCCACAGTTCGTCGGCGTCGAAATGCTCGTTGCGGAAAGTGACGCCGCAGCCGCCCAGATTGTGGGCGACGAAGATCCCCAGCCACAGGCCGGTGCCATGCATCAGCGGGCAGGCCGCCAGGCTGGTCGGGGCGGAACCTTCTTCGGCGATCCGTCGGATGGCCGCGGCCAGCTCTTCGCGGCTGGTCGGGCGGGGGATGCCGCGCATGTCCAGGCCGCTCATCAGGCCCTGGGAAAAGTCGCCCTGGCGGTACATCACCCCCTTGGGCATGCCTGTCGTGCCGCCGGTGTAGAGCATGTAGATGTCGTCTTCGTCGTAGGCGATCCGCGGCTTGGGGCCGTTGGCGCCGATCAGGTCTTCCAGGCGCTGGGCGCCCTCCAGGTGCTGTCCCGAGCCATCGTCGATCTCGATCAGCAGCTTCAGCTTCGGGAGATGGTCCAGGATCGCCGCCACGCGCTGCGCGAACTGGGCGTCGAACACCAGGGCCTGGGCGTCGGCGTTGTTCAGCAGATAGACCAACTCGTGCTCGGTGTAGCGATAGTTCACGTTCACCGGCACGCCGCGCACCTTGAACACGCCGTACTGGGCCTCGAGGTATTCGTTGGAATTGTAGGCATAGAGGCCGACCTTGCAGTCCGGCCCCAGCCCCGCCGCCTCCAGCGCCGAGGCCAGGCGGGCGGCGCGATTGTCATACTCGCGCCAAGTGCGGCGGACATGGCCATTGATCAGGGCTGGAGCGTCCGGAACCGTGTCGGCGACGGTTTCCCAGATGGCCGCGAAATGCCACTTCATGCCCGTCCTCCCAAACGTCTTGTTGTTGGGCCGCAGAATGAGCCCCTCAGGCGGCGGGCGTAAATGACTTCAGGATGCAGCGGCCCTTTTCGTCCGCCGTCATGCTGACCTCGGCCCACAGAGGTTCGCGCTCGATCATGGCCTGAACAATTTCCGGGTCGTCCGACGTGGCCACGAAGCGGGCGTCGCCGTCAGCCCGCCGGCCGACGACGATCCCGCGCGGCGGGTCAACGCTGTAGTCGATGGTGTAGGTGTCGACGACGCCGCGCGCGGTGGTTCCCAGCGCCGGCGGGGCGGCCAGGGCCGGCGCCGTCCAACCGTCCACCTCGGCCTGCAGCGCCTGGCTGTCGAAGCCGGTCCACGTCGAGGGATTGGTGGAATAGACGCCGACGGAATATTTCGACAGGAAGCCGCCATTGGCGCCGACCAGGCCGTAGTCCCCCGGATGGTGGCGCAGGGCGCGGACCATGCTGGCGATAGCGTGCATCGAATAGTTGTTCCCCGCCCCGCCGAAGAACGGCAGGCCACCGGTGACGGTCAGGGGGCGAAGGTCATTGGCGGGGATGCCCAGCCCGTCGCGCACGTTGAACACCGCGATCGGGAAGCAGCTATAGAGATCGAACAGGTCGATATCGGCCACCGTCACCGCGGCGAGTTGCAGCGCCTGCTTGGCCGCCGTCACGGCGGCGGGACTGGCGCCAAGGTCGTGGCGCTCCATCACCGTGCGCTCTTTCACGTCGGCGCCGCCATGCAGATAGACCAGCCGATCCTCCGGCACGCCCAGTTCCCGGGCGCGCTCCGCCGAGGTGATCAAGACGGCCGCCCCTTGGTTGGCCTGGTCGCGGGCCACCATCCGGCGGGGGAAGGGGTCGGAGGTCAGGCGGTTGGGGCCGGTAACGGTCGCCAGGTCTTCGGCGCTGTGCTTCTCCCGCGCCATGGCATGGGGATTGCCCGCCGCCACGCGCGTGAAGGGGGCCAACAGGCGGCCCATCTCCAGGGCGTAGGCCCTGCGTCCCAAGGCGCGTCGCCCGCGCCGTGCGTTTTCGCTCAGCGCATAGACGCTGATCGGCGTGCGCGCGCCATGGCGGGCCAGGTCGGCGGTGAGCAGGCCGTCGACCCCATAGCCGCGGTCTTCCAACTGGCCGCCGATGCTCTGCGACCAGTCGCGGGTTTCGCCCTTCGTCGCCAGGTGCCGGACGGTGGAGATGGCCTCTGAGCCCACCAGCAGGGCCATCTGCATCTCGCCCCTGCCGATGGCCTGGGCGAACTCGTTGACCAGGTGCTGAGGCCCTTGCCCCCCCACCGGCTCGAGGATGGCGCGGGCCGGGTCGGCCCCGATCTGGGCGGCCACGGCGCGGGGGAAATTGTCGGCGGCGCCGAAGGGCGGCTTGGCGCCCGGGCCGGAAACCTCGAACTGGCGGATGGCGGCGATGACGTCGATGTGGGGGCCAAGCGGCTGGGCCGCGCCGACGTCTTCCAGGGCCGCCTGGGCCGCCAGAGACGCCAAGGCGACGGGCGACAGGGCCTGGTAATCAGCGGCGTCGATCCGCTCCGACGCCTCGCCAACCCCGATGATCACCGGCCTTAGATCGCGCACCATCACAACACTCCACCCTTTGCGGCACCCTGCCCAAAGCCGGCGGGGGCTGTCGAGCCTGACGTAAGGACAGAGGCGCGCACGGCGCAAGGCGGTGGTGGAAAGGTCTTGATGCCGTCCGGCAGAAGATATATCTAACATCAGATATATCTAAATCATGTCCGGCCATATTGTGGCAGGAGGGGCGGTGCGCGGGGCTGGCGGATCACCCGCCTTGCGCGCAACATGGCGCCATTACCGCATACGGATTTTCAAATGTCTGATTCGACGGACGCGCGGGGAGGCGCGTCGCAGCGTGATACCTCACGCCCAATCGACGTGAAGGCCATGCCGCGCGTGCTGCGGCGGATCACGGCCATGGCCATTCGCCAGGACCCCCTTCGCGTCACCCTCGCCGTCGCCTGCTCCCTGGGCGCGGCCATCGCCGGCCTGACGCTGCCCAAGCTGTTCGGCCACGCCGTCGACCAGGCGCAACTTCTGCTCAAGGCGGCCCAGCACGCCCAGCTGATCCACGCCAGCGTCGCCCAGGCCGCGCAGTTGGCGCACGCCTCGCAGCACGCCCTCTGGATCTCGGCGATCCTGGTCGTCGCCGCCAGTTCGGTGCGCGGCCTGGCCACAGGCTATGGCGGCTACATGGGCGAATACGTCAGCCAGACGGTGGCCTACCGCCTGCGCCTGGACTTCTTCCAGCAACTGCAGCGCCTCAGCTTCGGTTTCCACGACAAGATCCACTCCGGCGACCTGGTCACCCGCGGCATGCTCGATCTGGAGGGCACGCGGATGTTCATCCAGAACGGCATGATGCAGTCCCTGACCCTGGTGCTGCTGCTGGTCGTGGCCACCTTCCAGATGATCCAGACCGACGCCACCATGGCCCTGCTGGGCCTGGCCTTCGTGCCCTTCGCCGCCTGGATCCTGGCGCGGATGGGCTTTCTGCTGCGCGTCACCTGGATGCGGGTGCAGGAACTGATGAGCATCCTGACCCTGACCATGGAAGAGAACCTGCAGGGCATCCGCGTGGTGCGCGCCTTCGCCGCCACCGACTTCGAGATGGCCAAGTTCGACAAGGCCGCCAGCGAGGCCCTGGCCCAGTCCTACAAGCGCATCGTGCTGCGCTTCCGCTCGGTCTCGGCCATGACGTTCAGCTTCAACGCCTCCATGGCCGCCCTGCTCTGGTATGGCGGGCACAAGGTGGCCGCGGGGACGATGACCGCCGGCCGCCTCACCGAGTTCCTCACCTACATGACCCTGTTGCAGGCCCCGATCCGGCAGATCGCCATTATCGTCATGGCCGCCGCCCGCGCCACCACCTGCGGCGGGCGGCTGTTCGAGATCCTCGACCAGACCCCGACCATCGCCGACAAGCCCGGCGCCCCGGCCCTGGCCCCCACCAAGGGTGTGCTGCGCTTCGAGCATGTGGATTTCAGCTACGACCCGGGCAAGCCGATCCTGCACGACATCAGCTTCGAGGTGGGGCTGGGCAAGACCCTGGGCATCGTCGGCCCGCCGGGCAGCGGCAAGTCCACCATCGCCAACCTGATCCCGCGCTTCTACGACATTACCGGCGGGCGGATCAGCATTGACGGCCAGGACATCCGCGACGTCACCCTGCCCACCCTGCGCGAATATATCGGCCTGGTGCAGCAGGAGGCCTTCCTGTTCGATTCCACCGTGACCAACAACGTCGCCTATGCCGACCCCTGGGCCGACCTGGAGCGGATCACCGGCGCGGCCAAGACCGCCCAAATCCATGACTATGTCGACAGCCTCACCGGCGGCTACGAGACCCGGGTGGGCGAGCGCGGCGTGGCCCTGTCCGGCGGCCAGAGGCAGAGGATGTCCATCGCCCGCGGCGTGGTGCCGGGCCCAGGCGTAATGATCTTCGACGACTCCACCGCCGCCATCGACGCGGTGACGGAAAAGAAGGTCCGTGACTCCCTGGCCGAGGCCACCAAGGCCAAGGCCACCATCATCATCGCCCACCGCCTGTCGTCGCTGATGCACGCTGACGAGATCCTGGTGCTGGAAGAAGGCCGGGTGGTCGAGCGCGGAACCCATACGGAGCTGGTGGCCCAGGGCGGCGAATACGCCGACCTCTACGCCCTGCAGACGCGCACCGAGCAAGGCCTGTCGATCGCCGACGCCAAGCTGCGGCGCAAGGTCGAGGAGGCCGTGGGATGAGCGACTTCACCCTCGACCCCGACACCCTAGACCCGGACACCCTAGACCCGGACGCGCCGCCGCCCGCCGACGACGCCCCGCCCCCCTCCGCGCCACGGCGCCCCAGGGCCAATCTGGGCACGAACGACGCCGAAGAGATCTTCATGTCCTTCGACACCAAGATCCTGCGGCGCTTCGGCGCCTTCCTCGCCCCGCACAAGATGTTCCTGTTCGGAGCCCAGGCCGCGGTGCTGTTCTCCGCCGGCACCCAGCTGCTGATCCCGTTCCTGATCGGCCAGGCCGTCACTGCCGCCCAGGCGCACGACCCGGCGCGGTTGGACAGGATCGTCATCGCCTTCGCTTGCGTCGCGGTGGTCTACGCCTTTGCCTTCTTCGTCGACCAGTGGATGAGTTCGCGCCTGGCCCAGAGCGTCATCTTCGACGTGCGCCGCAAGATGTTCGAACACTTCCAAGGCGTCTCCCTGTCGTTCATGGACAAGACCCACGTCGGCCGGGTGATGAGCCGGTTGCAGGGCGACGTGAACGCCCTGCAGGAATTCCTGGAAAGCTCCACCGGGGCCTTGGGCGATTTCGCCGTGCTGATCGGCACCGTCATCTTCATGCTGATCATGAACTGGAAGCTGGGCCTGCTGACCATGCTGGTCCTGCCGGCCCTGGTGGGCATCCGGGCGATCTGGCTGCCCTATTCCAAGCTGACCTTCCGCAAGGCCCGCGACGCCTCCTCCATCGCCAACGGGGCCTTGGCGGAGAACATCAACGGCATCCGCACGGTGCAGGAAAGCCGCCGCGAGGCGATGAACTTCCAGCTCTATGAGGAGAAGGCGCGGGACAACATGACCGCCCAGATCGAGTCATCCCTGCTGACCCAGGTGATGACCCCGACGGTGGACATCCTCACCGGCTTCGCCATGGCGGTGATCATCGTGGTGGGCGGCGGCGAAGTGCTGGACCAGCAGCTACAGGTCGGCGCCATGGTGGCCTATGTCTTCTATGTGCAGCGGTTCTTCGACCCGGTGCGGATGTTGTCGATGCAGTACACAGTCATGCAGCGGGCCATGGCCGCCGGCCACCGCATCTTCGAGGTGCTGGACGTGCCGGTGACCATCGCCAACAAGCCGGGCGCCGAAACCGTCTCGTCCGTCGAGCCCACCGTCGAATTTGATCACGTCACGTTCGGCTATTCCCCGGACCGGGTGGTGCTGCACGACGTCAGCCTGAAGGTCGCGCCGCGCCAGGTGGTGGCCCTGGTCGGCCCCACTGGGTCGGGCAAGACCTCGATCATGTCCCTGGTGCGCCGGTTCTACGATGTGGACCAGGGGCGGGTGCTGGTGGGCGGTCACGACGTGCGCGACGTCACCCTGGAGAGCCTGGGCCGGGTGATCGGCATGGTGCTGCAGGAGCCCTTCCTGTTCAGCGGCACCATCGAACAGAACATCCGCTACAACACCGCCGGCGCGAGCTTCGAGGACGTGGTGGCGGCGGCCAAGGCGGTGTCGGCCCACGCCTTCATCATGCGCCTGCCGGAGGGTTACCAGACCCAGCTTGGCCAGCGCGGGCGCAATATCTCCCTGGGCCAGCGTCAGCTTCTATCGTTCGCCCGCGCCCTGGTGGCCGATCCCCAGATCCTGATCCTGGACGAGGCCACGGCCAATATCGACAGCTTCACCGAGCTGGAGATCCAGCGGGCGCTGAAGGTGCTTTTCGCCGGCCGCACCTGCCTGGTCATCGCCCACCGCCTGGCCACCGTGCGCGACGCCGACCAGATTATCGTCCTTCAACAAGGCCGCATCGTTGAACAGGGTCCGCACGACGCCCTGATCGCCAACAACGGCCTCTACGCCAAGCTGTACTCATCGAGCCACGGATCGTTTGACGATTTCCCTGATGAGGAAGAGCAACGTGCAGAAAAGTCAATCGTCGCTACATAAATGGTTAACGCGCCGTAGACTCTCTAAGCTAAGTTATACTTCACAGCTCTGATGCAAAGTTCGCCCTGAGAGAACACGACTCTGCGGGGACGGACGAGATGAACAAGTTGCTGATGGGTGTGTCGATAGCGGCGATGGCGTTCGCCGGCCAGGCCGTCGCCGGGCCCGATCGCTCCGCCACCTGGCACGCCCAGATCGGCGACACCGCCGCCGTGCAGGCCGCCTCCAACGGCGGCGCCGGCATCATCATCGGCATCGTCGACACCGGGGCGGTGGCCAGCAACGCCGAGATCGCCGGCCGCGTCTCCAGCCTGTCGTCCTGCGCGGCGGTGACTTTCGTCTGTTCCAACGGCTTCAACGACGACAACGGCCACGGCACCTCGGTCGCCTCCATCGCCGCCGGCCGGTACTCCGCCACCGCGCCGATCAGCATGTCCGGCGTCGCGCCGGCGGCCACCATCCTGTCGGAGAAGGTGCTGAACGCATCGGGCAGCGGCTATGATTCCGACGTCGCCAACGGCATCACCAAGGCAGTCAACGGCGGCGCCTCGGTGATCAACCTCAGCCTCACCTACCTGCCCACCCCCGCCGTGCTCAATGCGGTGAACTATGCGGCGTCCAAGAACGTGGTCATCGTCTGGGCGGGTGGCAATTCCTCCGCCGCCCTCAACGGCGGCTCCAGGACCACGGGCCTCAGCGCCGCGGCCCTGTCGCGGATTGTGTTCGTTGGTTCGGTGGGCGCCACGAACCAGCTGTCGTCATTCAGCAACACCCCCGGGACCGGTGCGGCGGGCACGACGAGCTATGCTTCCCTGTGGCTGATGGCCAATGGCGAGCACATCATCGCGCCAGGCATCCAGTACGGCTCGAACGCCTACGCCTACTGGACCGGCACCTCCATGGCCGCGCCCGAAGTGGCCGGCGCCGTGGCCCTGCTTGAGGCCACCTGGCCGGTCCTGATCCGCAACGGCACGGCCACCGCGGTGCTGTTCAAGACCACCACCGATCTGGGCGCCACGGGCGTCGACAGCGTCTACGGCAATGGCCTGCTCGACCTCAGCAAGGCGTTCCAGCCGATCGGCGCCCTCAGTGTCACCGAAGCCAATGGCCAATCGGTTCCAGTCAGCAACCTGACCAGCGCCCTGGTCACCAGCGGCGCCCTGGGCCCCCTCAGCCAGATCCGTAGCCAACTGGCGACCTACACCACCTTCGACACCTTCCAGCGTAACTTCATCAGCAACCTGTCGGGCCTGGTTTCCAGCGCCTCTACCGCCACCGTGGCCTCGCCCGTGGTGGTTCCCACCAGCACGCCCACCACCTCGGGCAAGAAGCTGGCGGGCGGCGGCTATGTGGTGGCCACGGGGGTTCAGCCCGCCTCCTTCGCCCAGGGCGTGTTCGGCGACAGCGGCGCCAACGACATCGCCGACCGCATGTTCGGCGCCCGCGACCGGGGCATCACCGCGGTGATGCTGGTGGACGGCGCCGGCAACGTCGCCTCCGTTTCCCGCGGCGCCAATTCCACGGCCGCCTTCGCCCAGGCCTACTGGGGACCGGATGCGCCGGCGGCGGATCAGATCAGCCGTATCGGCGCCACCACCGCCCTGCTGGGCCTGGCCCAGGGCGGCAACGCCTCGGCCATCGGCGCCAATCTGGGCGGCCGCGTGCGCCTGGCGGCCGGCTGGTCGGCCACCGACCAGAGCACCTCCAGCGGCTTGGAGAGCAACCACACCCGTTCCTCCGCCTCCGCCGCGGTGATCGGCGTCAACGCCCAGGTGACCAAGCGCTGGAGCGCCGGCGTCTCGCTCTCCAGCCTCAAGGAAACCAACGGCCTGCTGGGCTCGACCTACGACGGCGCCGGCCTGCTGTCCTTCGGCGGTCATCACAACAGCCGCTCGGTCTCGGTGACCACCGCCTATGACCTGGGCGGGGGGCGCGGCCTGCTGGCCGAGGCGGCCTGGGTCACCACCAGCGGCGCCACCCTGAACGGCGGCGGCCTGATCCGCGATGTCAGCGCCATCACCGCCAGGGCCTATGGCGTGTCCTTCGTCCAGACCGGCGCCCTGCGCGACGGCGATCAGTTGACCGTCTCGGTGAGGAAGCCTCTGCGCGTCACCTCCGGCGTCGCCAACCTGGCGGTGACCACGGTGGACTCGCAAGGCTACGCCACCACCGCCTTCACCCCGGTCGGCCTGACCCCGGATGGCAATGAGACCGACCTGGACCTGGCCTACGGCGCCCGGTTCGGAAGGGCCTTGCGCCTGGGCGGCGAGGTGGACCTGCGCTCCGACGCCCAGAACGTGAAGGGCCAGGGCGATGTCGCCTTCAAGCTGGCGGCCACCTACGTCTTCTAGACTTGGCGTTCTGGCCCCCGCCATTCCGACTTGTTCGGCTGATTTCGCGTCAACCCTGGCGCCGCCTGCCCGGCGGCACTAGATTCCGCTGGCCGCCAAAGCTTCGGCGGCGACCTTCGGAAGGGCCCTTCCTTGAACCCCATTTCACGCCGCCTGGCCGCCATTGGTCTGGCGCTGACCTTGCCGCTCGCCCTGGCGGGCTGCGGCGTCAACAACATCCCCACCAAGGAAGAGAAGGCCAAGGCCGCCTGGGCCGACGTCCAGAGTGACTACCAGCGCCGCGCCGACCTGATCCCCAACCTGGTGGCCACCGTGAAGGGCTACGCGGCCCAGGAAAAGGGCGTGCTGGTGGAAGTCACCCAGGCCCGCGCCAGCGCCACCCAGGTCAAGGTCGACGCCTCGACCCTGAGCAGCCCGGCCGCCTTCCAGCAATACGCCCAGGCCCAGGACAAGCTGTCGGGCGTGCTGGGCCGGTTGATGGCGATCACCGAAAACTACCCGGACCTGAAGTCCAACGCCAACTTCCTGGCCCTGCAGTCCCAGCTTGAGGGCACCGAGAACCGCATCACCGTGGCGCGCCGCGACTACAACGAGGCGGTCCGCGACTACAACACCGAGCTGCGCACCTTCCCCGGCGCGCTGTGGGCCGGCACCCTGTATCGCAACGAAAAGCCCATGCTGCCCTTCTCGGCCAGCGAAGCGGCGCAGTCGGCGCCGAGCGTGAACTTCGACGCCGCGCCAGGTTCGCCCCCGCCATCCCCGACGCCGGCGGCCTCCCCCGCCGCCAAGCCGTGACCCTCAAGGCGCGCCACGGCGGCGGCCTGATCGCGGCGCTGCTGGCCCTGTTGCTCCTGGCCTCCGCGGCGCCGGCCTGGGCGGCCCTGACCTTCCCGGCCCTCACCGGCCGGGTGGTGGACGACGCCCATGTACTGACCCCCAAGACCCAGGCTGACCTCACTGCTGAACTGCAGACCCTGGAAGACCGCACCCATCGCCAGCTGGTGGTGGTCACCCTGCCCTCGCTGCAGGGCGACGACATCGCGGACTATGGCTATCAGCTGGGCCGGGCCTGGGGCATCGGCCGGGCCGGCAAGAACGACGGCGCCCTGCTCATCGTCGCCCCCAATGAACACAAGGTGCGCGTCGAGGTCGGCTATGGCCTGGAGCCGATCCTCACCGACGCCCTCTCCAGCATCATCCTGCAACAGGCGGTGATCCCCAAGTTCCGCACTGGCGACGTCGATGGCGGCGTCAGGGACGGGACCGAGGCGATCATCCAGCAGCTCAGTCTCGACGCGCCAGCGGCCCAGGCCAAGGTGGCGGCCGCGGTGCAGCAGGCGCATCACAGCCGCGGCGGCATCGGCGGCCTGATCGCCCCCATCATCCTGATCATCGTGATCGCCATGCTGTTCCGGGGCGGCCGGGGCGGGGGCCTTGGCTGGCTGCTGCCGATGCTGATCCTGTCCAACGGCTCGCGCCGCGGCGGCGACTGGGGCGGTGGCGGCGGATGGGGGGGCGGTGGCGGCGGTGGCGGCGGGTTCAGTGGCGGCGGCGGCTCCTTCGGGGGCGGCGGCTCTTCGGGAAGCTGGTGATGACCTTGCTCAGCGCCATCGATAGCGACCGCATCGAAGCGGCCGTGGCCAAGGCCGAGGAAGGCTCCAGCGGCGAGATCGTCTGTGTGGTCTCCGGCGAGGTTTCCACCTACCGCGAGACACCCCTGGTCGCCGGCATCCTGGTCGCCCTGGTGGTCCCGCCCATCGCCATGGCGCTGGGCATGCATCCCCTGGCCCTGGCCTCGGTGGGCGGCGGCTGGACGGTGGAACAGGCGGCGGCCTTGGAGAGCCAGCTGGCGGTGGCCCTGGGCGCCTATGCGGTGGCGCAGGCGGTGCTGTTCGGCGCTGTGGCCCTCCTGGCCTCGATCCCGGCCGTCCGCCGCGCCCTGACCCCCGGCTTCCTCAAGCGCCACCGTGTCGCCAAGGCGGCGCGCCAGCAGTTCGCCGCCATCAGTTCCCGCGCCGTGGGCAGCCAGACCGGCATCCTGATCTTCGTGGCCACCGAGGACCGTGTGGTCGAGCTGGTCGCCGACGCCGGCATCCACCAGAAGGTCGGCGACATCGTCTGGCGCGCGGCCACCGCGGCCGTCGGCCAGGCGATGAAATCCGGCGGCGATCCCACCGCCGGGATCGTCAAGGCAGTGGAGCTCTGCGGCGCCGCGCTGCGCGAACACTATCCCGCCGACGGCCCCACCCAGAACGTGATCTCCAACCGACCCCTGGAAATCTGATCCACGCCACGGCCGGCTTTGTCCTTGGGGGGTGTCGAGACATAGCCGGCTTGGCCAAGCTGCGAATCTGGTGTGAATGCGGTGTCGACATGATCGACGCGCCGCACCCTCACCCAACCGCCCCCCAGAGACCTCATGGGTGAAGGCCAAGGCCCCATTCCACCGTTAAATACGGTGATTTACGGTAGGCGAGACCGATCAGGCTCCGGGAGAAGCGGCAGGCCGCGGGCATACCGACGCCCGAGCGCGGCGGCCGGGGAGATCCGAACACTGTCGCCCGCCGTACAAGCGGCACGTTTTGCGGTGGCCCGGGGGTAGTCATGGATATGATCGAACAATGCGCCTGCGGCGGTCGCCATGACATTGCCGAGCCCGCGACCCGTCACCGGCCATCCCAGGCCGACGCCGAGGCCGCCGTCCGGACCCTGATCGAGTGGGCCGGCGAAGATCCTGACCGCGAGGGCCTGCTCGAAACCCCGGCCCGCGTCGCCCGCTCTTATCGCGAGCTCTTCTCGGGTTACGACGAGGACCCGCGAACCTATCTGGAGCGGACTTTCGCCGAGGTGGGCGGATACGACGAGTTGATTCTGCTGCGCAATATCCGCGTCGTCAGCTTCTGTGAGCATCACATGCTGCCGGTGATCGGCGTGGCGCACGTCGGCTACCTGCCCCGCGACCGGGTGGTCGGCATCTCCAAGCTGGCTCGGGTCGTGCAGGGCTACGCCGGGCGTCTGCAGATCCAGGAAAAACTGACCACGGACATCGCGGAGGCCATCCAGCACGCCCTCAATCCGCTGGGTGTTGGCGTTGTCATCGAGGCAGAGCACAGCTGCGTGACCCTGCGCGGCGTCAACACCCCCGGGTCGACGCTTTCCACCAGCCGCCTGGCCGGGGTTATCCGCGACGACGCGCGCACCCGCGATGAATTCCTGCGAATGGTTCGGGCGCCCTAGCTAGCCTGACGCAAGCGAAGACGACGCGACGGCGGCGCCCCTCAAACCTCAGTGATGCCCGCCGCCGATCATGCTCTGCGAGATTCGGAACGCCGCCGGCAGGATCAGCACCCCTAGCAGGCAGGGGAAGATGAACAAAATCAACGGAATCATCAGCTTGGCCGGCAGAGCCATGGCCTTTTCCTCGGCCCGCAGCATCCGCCGCGAGCGCATGTCATCGGAGAACACCGCCAGGGTCTCGCCCAGGCTGGTGCCCATCTCCTCGGCCTGGCGCAGCATGGTGGCCATGGAGCGGGCCTCGTCGATGCCGAGGCGCTCGGCGAAGGCGCTCCAGCAATCCTTGCGGGCGCGGCCGGCGCGCAGTTCCAGGGTCAGGGCCTTCAGATGCTCGGCCAGGTGCGGATAGCGGCGCACCAGTTCCTCGTTCACCCGGCTCACCGCCGCATCCAGGGACAGGCCAGCCTCCACCGACGCCACCAGCAGGTCGAGCAGGTCGGGGAAGCCTTCGCGGTATTCCAGCTCCAGCTTGGTCCGCCTGGCCTTGATGATCTGGTCAGGGCCCAGCAAGGCGGCCACTGACAGCCCCGCCGCCACTGCCAGGGCGCCCATGCCGCCGCCGCCGGTGAAAGCCCAGGGCAGCAGCAGCACCGTGCCCACTACCGCCGCGCCCAGGGCCACCGCGCGGCCCCCCAGGTACAGGGTCACCGCCTCGCGGCTGAAGAAACCGGCCTGGATCAACCGCGCGCGCAGGGCCGAGACCTGTGACGGGTCCTGGATCGCCATCCGGTCGCCCAGTCGCCGCACCCCGGACATCACGCCGGAGAAGGGATTGCCGGCCGCCGCGCCGACCGCAACGTCACCCGCCAGGCGGGCCCGCCGCCGCGCGCCGCTGAAGGTGTTGCGCACCGCGATGAAGCTGGCGCCACCGACGCCGGTGCCGATCAGGGCGAAGGCGGCGAAGGTCAGGATGGTTTGCAGTTGAATCGTGTCCATCGGTCAGATCCGCATGTCGATCATCTTGCGCATGACCAGGTTGCCCAGGAACATCCAGCTGCCCAGTCCGGTCAGGCCGATCTGGACGAAACGCTCGCCGATCACGTCGCCATAGAAGTGCGGGCTGGCCACGGTGAGCAGGATCAGCACGCAGATCGGCGCCGAGGTCAGGATGATCGCCGAGGCGCGGCCTTCGGCCGAGGCCGCCTTGATCTTCAGCCGCATCTTCTGGCGTTCGCGCACCGTGTGGGCGAGCATCTTCAACAGGCCGGTAAGGTTGCCCCCAGCCCGCTCCTGAAGGCGGATGGTGGCGGCGAACAGATCAATGTCCATCTGCCGGCAGCGGTCGGCGATGCGGCCGATGGCCTGCTCCAGGGTGGCGCCATAGGCGATCTCGTCGGCGGCCATGCCGAACTCCGAGCCGATCGGGTCGGGCATTTCCCGGCCCACCAGGGCGATGGCCGTGGGCACCGGGTGGCCGGCCTCCAGGCTGCGGACGATCACCTCCAGGGCGTTGGGCAGCTGCATCCCCAGGGCCTTGGCCCGGGCCCCGGCCTTGAAGTTCAGATAGACCACCGGCCCGATCACCGCGACGGCGATGCCGGCGACGATGGCCAGCGGCAGGTTCTTCAGCAGGATCAGGACGGCGATGCCGACGGTAAGGGCGACACCCACGGCGACGGTGGCCCAGCGGCGCGGGTCATAGGGCACGCCCGAACGCATCACCAGGTCAGAGAACCAGGTCCAGGAGAAGACCGAGCCGCCGTCGGCGCCGATGCCGCGCTGTTTGCGCAGCTCCAGCACCAGATCGCCGATGCCGCCGGTGCGCGCGGCCACCTTCAGGCGCTGGTTCACTGTGCGCTTGGCGGCGCCGACGCTGAACAGGCCATAGGCGGCCTGGCCGGCGGTGAACACCGCCGCGAAGATCAGCACATAGAAGGCCAGGTTGGGATCGAGGTTCAGTTTCATGGATCAGACGCCACCCATCATTTCAGCGCGTGGCCAGGATCGAAATTGGCGGTGTCGTAGTGGATGCCCCGCCGGATCATCTCGTCCATGCACTTGGGGCGCAGGCCGGTGGCGCGGAACTCGCCGATCACCTTGCCTTCGAGGTCGGTGGAGATGCGGTTGAAGACGAAGATGTCCTGCATCTGCACCACATTGCCCTCCATGCCGGTGATCTCGGTCACCGCCATGACCCGGCGCGAGCCGTCGGACAGGCGCATGACCTGGACGATCATGCCCACCGCCGAGGCGATCTGGCCGCGGATGGCACTGGGCTCCAGGCGCATCCCGGACATCGCCACCATCTGTTCCAGGCGGGTGATGGCGTCACGGGGGGTGTTGGCGTGGATGGTGGCCATGGAGCCTTCGTGGCCGGTGTTCATGGCCTGCAGCATGTCGAAGGCTTCTTCGGAGCGAACTTCCCCCAGGATCACCCGGTCGGGGCGCATGCGCAGGGCGTTCTTGACCAGTTCGCGCTGGCGGATCTCGCCCTTGCCCTCGATGTTCGGCGGTCGGGTCTCCATGCGCACCACGTGCGGCTGCTGCAGTTGGAGTTCCGCCGCGTCCTCAATGGTGATCAGGCGTTCCTTCTCGTTGATCCCCGCCGACAAGGCGTTGAGCAAGGTGGTCTTGCCCGAGCCGGTGCCGCCGGAGATCACGGTGGACACCCGCGAGCGCACGGCCCCGAACAGGAACTCCGCCACGCAGGCGGGCATCGCGCCCACGCCCACCAGGCGTTCAAGGCTGTAGGGTTTCTTGGAGAACTTCCGGATCGAGACCGAGGCGCCGTCGATGGCCACCGGGGCGATGGCTGCATTGACCCGGCTGCCATCGGGCAGGCGGGCGTCCACCATCGGCGAGCTTTCGTCGATCCGCCGGCCGACGGTGGCGACGATGCGGTTGACGATGCGCAGCAGGTGGTCGTTGTCGCGGAAGCGGACCGGGGTCAGCTCCAATTCGCCGCGCCGCTCCACATAGACCTGGAACGGGCCGTTGATCAGGATGTCGGCGATGGAGTCGTCGCCCAGCAGCGGCTCAATGGGGCCAAGGCCGACCATCTCGTCGAACACCTCGGCGCCCATCTTGTCCAGCTCGCCGGCGTTCAGCGCCAGGCGTTCGGTGCGGGCGAAGTCTCCGACCAGCTTGCGCACCTGGCGGCGCATCTCGCCCTCGTCCAGCTTGTCCAGCTTGGACAGGTCGATCTCGTCGATCAGGCGGGAGTGCAGCTTCAGCCGGATATCCAGCATGCTGTTGTCTATCGGCGCCTGGGTCATGTCCGACGCCTTGACCGGCGGCGTGAACACCGGCCGCGGGGGCTCTGGCGTCACATCGGGCCCAGGAGTCGGCCCAGCCGCCGTGGGGACGGGATCAGGGGCCATGGCGGCCGGTTCGGGCGGCGGGACCGGGGCGGTCTCGACGACCGAGGCGCGGCGAAAGGCGAAGCGGCTCATCAGGCGGCCCGCCCGCGTTGCGCCGCGACAGGCGCCAGCAGGCGATCCACCAACACGCTGATGTCGCGAACGATCTTGGAGCGGGGGCGGTGCTGGCTAATGGCGCCGCCGAGATTGGCCGACGCGGCGGCCGCCTCCCAGTCGGAGGTGACGCCGCCATCGGCGCGGCGCTGCAAGGCCTTTTCGGCCTCCGCCAACGACGGGGCCGGGCCGAACACGCGGCTTGCCAGGCGGTTGAGGATGATCCTCGGCACGGCGCCGTCCGGCAGTTCCGCCTCGATTTCCGTGGCCAGGGATCGCGCCGCCAACAGAGCTGGCACGGTCAGTTCGGAGACCACCAGGATCTCATCGCAGCCAGCCAGGACGTCCAGGGTCCAGGCCTGATGATGGCGTGGAATGTCCACCACCACATGATCATAGACCTGGCAGGCGACCTCCAGGATGCGGCAGACCGCCATGGCCGAGACCCTGGTGAAGGCCTTTGGATCCCGGGGACAGGCCAGCAGGTCCAGCCCGCCGCCCACGCGCATGGCGAAGGCGTCCAGCAGGGCCGCGTCGATACGTTCCGGCGTGCCGGAGGCTTCGGCCAGCAGCATGTTGGCCGTGGAGCCCAGGTAGGCGCTGGCCGAGCCATCGCAGAGGTTCAGGTCCACCAGCGCCACGCGGCGGTCCCGGCCGGCGCGGCGGGCCAGTTCGGTGGCCACCTCGACGGTGATGGTGGTGGCGCCGCAGCCGCCCACCGAACCCATCACCGCCCAGCAACGGGCCTGATGCGGCGCGCCAGCCACCGGCGGCGCTTCCGCCAGCATGACGGCCGCCGCGCGGCCCAGGTCCACCGAGGTAAAGGGCGCTTCCAGAAAGTCGGCCTTGGGCAGGCGCATCACCGCCTTGACCAGGGCGGTGGGCAGGTTGCCGCCCGCCAGCAGGATGCCCGGCGCGTCCGGCCGCATCGCCACCGCGTTGATCACCCCGGTCAGGATCACCGGATCGATGGCCTCGACGTCGATCAGGATCAGTTCAAGCGCGCCGTGCAGGGTTTCGGGCAGGTCCAGCCGCTCGGGCCCGGCGATCTCCAGCCGTGCGGCCGGCATCGCTTCCTGGGCCACCGGCCCGAGCCTTTGGCCGATGACGAGGACGTGACGTTCGTTCAGGACCGGATGACTCATGGCGACTCTCGACAGGGGGGCAGAGCTACGGGGGGTCGGGTTCAGGGCGTTGTGGTGGCGATGGGCGGGGTGGCGACGGCGACCGGGACCGGGGCGGACTTGGGAAACTCCAGCCCCTTGCCGGACAGGATGAGATCGATAGCGCTGGGGTCCGTGTCGTTGCGCAGGGGATTGGGCAGGGTCTCCATGCGGTCGGTCGGCGTGGTCAGGCGTGGGGTGACGATGATCACCAGCTCGGTCTCGTTGCGCTGCCAGTCGGAAGATTTGAACAGGGCGCCCAACACCGGCACGTCGGCGGCCCAGGGCACCTGACTCACGGCCCGGGTCTGGTCCTTCTCGAACAGGCCGGCGATGGCGAAGCTTTGGCCGTCGCGCAGCTCAACCTGGGTCGAGGCGCGGCGGGTGCTCAGCGCGGGCACCGAGAAGCCCTGGATCTGGACGCCGTGGTTGGGGTCAAGCGCGCTGACCTCCGGGGCGACCTTCAGGCGGATCTGGCCGGAGTCCTCCACCGTGGGGGTGACCACCAGCTTCACGCCGAAGGGGCGGAACTCGATGGTGACGCCATTGTTGCCGTTGGGCACGGGAAAGGGGAACTCGCCGCCCGCCAGGAAGCTGGCTTCCTGGCCCGACATCGCGGTCAGGTTCGGGCGCGCCAGGGTGTGGATCGAGCCGCGCTGCTCGAGGGCCTTCAATGTGGCGTCGACGCTCCAGGGGCCAAAGTGGCCGCCGACGGTCATCGCCCCGGCCGGGGTATTGTTGCTGGGCAGAGGCGCTCCGGTGGCCAGGCTGAAGCCCGACATGTTGTGCACGTCCAGGCTGACGCCCAGGTCCTTCAGCGCCGAGCGCGACGCTTCGATGATCCGCACCTCGACCATGATCTGCTGGGCGGCCTTGATGGTCACGGCCGACTGCACCGACTTGGGCGCGTAGCGCTCGGCGATGTCGGCGGCGCGCAGGGCGACGCTGGAGGTGGACGCCTCGCCGGTGAGCAGGATGCCGCCGGCGAAGTTGCTGACCTTGATCGTCTCGCCGGGCAGGGCCGAGGCCAGGTCGGCCTGGATGCTGTCGGTATCATAGCCGACGCGCACATCCACCACCTGGGCCAGGCGATGCTGGGCGTCATAGATCAGGATGTTGGTCACCCCGATCGCCTTGCCGCGGACATAGAAGCTGCGGTCGGTGGTGGCCACCAGGGCCAGGGTCTCCGGCGCGGCCACGACGATCTCGCTGGCGGGGTAGTCCAGCCGGAAGGCGGCGGACTTGTCCTTGGCGACGATGATGGTGCTGGTCCCCTGCTGTTCGGCGGCCAGCTGGGCGGCGGCGGGGGTAGCGGCCAGGGTGGCGGCGCCGATCAGGGCGGAGGCCATAAGGGCGATGAAGCGGTTCATGGGTTACGTCTCCAATGGCTCGTGGTCAAACGCCGGACCCGCGTTCTGACGGGACCTCGACGCTGGACCGCGCGTCCCCATGGACGACGATGACGGAATGACGGGCGGCGGCGGCCGCCGGCCTGGGATGGCCACGCAGGCTGACGGCGCGGAGGCCGGCGGTGCGCGGCATGACCCCGCTGTCCAGCGGACCAAGGTCGCGGACGCCAACGGGGCGCACGGGGGCGACTTCCGCCTGGCCGGTGCGGCGCAGGGCCAGTGACAGGTTGCCGGCCTGGGCGGCCAGCGCCAGGCGCTGGGCGTCCTCCACCGAGACCTCGAGGGTGGAGGTATGGGCTATCGCCGCGGTGGTGGAGCTGGGATCGGCGTTCAGGTCCATGCCCAGCACGCGGACGTTCTGGAGCACGACGTTGGAGACATAGCGCTTGCACTCGCCGCACTCGGCGCGGACCTGTTGCGACAGGGGGATTTCGCGGGTCAGGACCACGTCGACGCGGTCCGCTGGCAGGATATGGCCGCCGCCGCCGGCGACGTCGGAGACGGCGATGGTGTAGGCGCGCATGCCCTCGGAAATCACCGCCGCCACGGTGGGACGGGCGCCGCCGCCGCTGATCTTGGTGGGCAGGATCGGCTCGCGGGCCGAGATCTGCACCAGGGCGATCGGAGCGCCGCCGTTCTGGTCGGTCACCTGCTCGATAGTGGAGAACGCGCCCTGGGGGGCGGCGCTGGCGGGCAGGCGGGTCAGGACCAGATGCGAGGCGTCCAGCTTGCCGCCGTAGGGTATGGCGGCGTTGGCCACCACCACCGACACGGTGGCCTCAGCGGGCGGTCCGGCCCTGGCGGCGGACTGTTGCTGGGCATGCGGCAGCCAGATCTTGGCCACGAAGAGCGCGCCAACACCCAGGACGGCGGATGCTCCCAGGCTGATAATGGTTCCAGTACGCATGTCGCCCCCTCGCGCCAAAAGTGCCGCGATTTCAGGCGTAACTTGCGACTCCCCCCATTGCGTTGTCGTTAAGCGACGTCGTAAATAGTCGTTTACCGTAAGTCATCGCCCGTTTTATGCGAAGCGAATAAGCATAACCGCGTTATTTACTGCGCGCTTCCACCCTGATTTACTTTCGATTTACTATGACGGAGCGGCGGCCAGCAGGCCCAGCCGAGCTTCGGACCCGCCCCGCGCAAGTGACCCTTGACGCCGGGCCGTCCGCGCAATCAATGGGGTTATTCATTCGTCACACAAAGCGTGGCGCCGCGCCCGGACGGGACCCGCCAGAAGGTCCCCTTGGGTTTTTAGAGCGCCGGGAGGAACATTGATGCCTGAACTTCTTGATCGTCTTATTGAATCCGCTTCCAAGGGCATGACCACCAGCGTGTGGGCCCAGGAAAAACCCAACGCCATCGCCATCCACGACCCGATCGGAACCAAGACTTTTGGCGAAATCAACGCCAACGCCAACCGCATCGTCCGCCTGCTGCGCTCGCACGACATCAAGGAAGGCGACGCCGTCGCCCTGCTGTGCAGCAACCGCAGCGAGTTCGTCGAGGTTCTGGCCGCCTGTCTGCGCGGCGGCTACCGCTTCACACCGGTGAACTGGCACCTCAACACCGACGAGGTCGAGTACATCATCAACGACTGCGACGCCAAGGCCCTGATCGCCGAGACGCGCTACCCCTCCGCCACCGAGGCGAAGACGCCGCAGGTGACCCTGAAGGTCTGCATCGGCGAGAACACCGCGGACTTCCTGCCCTACGACAAGACCATCGCCGCCTTCGACGGCTCCGATATTCCGGACCCCGTCCTGGGCAGCCAGATGCTCTACACCTCCGGCACAACGGGGCGGCCCAAGGGCGTCTATCGCCGGGCCAACGCCGTGCTCGTACCGCCCGCCCCCGGCGCGCCCGATGACGTGCAACTGTGCGCTGGCCCCGCCTATCATGCCGCGCCCCTGGCGTTCGACGTGCGATCGTCCATGGTCCAGGGCACCCCCCTGGTTTTCCTGGATCGCTGGGATTCCGAAAACGTCCTGCGGATGATTGCCGAACACAAGGTGACCCGCGCGCACCTGGTGCCGATCATGTTCCAGCGCCTGCTGGCCCTGCCCGATGAGGTCAAGTCCAAGTACGACATCTCCTCGCTCAACTACATTGTCCACGGCGCCGCCCCCTGCCCGCCGGAGGTCAAGAAGGCGATGATTGACTGGCTGGGGCCGATCCTGAACGAATACTACGCCGGCTCTGAGGGCGGGGCGGGCTTCGTGGTCAGTTCTCAGGAGTGGCTCGACAAGCCAGGCACCGTCGGCAAGCTGCCTATGGAAGACGCCCTGAAAATCCTCGACGACGAGGGCAATCCCGTCGCCAAGGGCACCTCCGGCACCCTCTATTTCAAGGTCTCGCCGATCGCCCCGTTCGAATACTACAAGGACCCCACCAAGACCGCCGCCGCCCACCGCGACGGCTACTTCACCCTTGGCGACGTCGGCTACCTGGACGAGGACAACTACCTGTTCCTCACCGGCCGCAATGCCGAGACCATCATCTCAGGCGGGGTGAACATCTATCCGCAGGAGATCGATAACGAGATCATCAAGCATCCCGCGGTGGAAGATAGCTGCTGCATCGGCGCGCCCAACGACGAGTGGGGCGAGGAGGTGAAGGCGGTAATCACCTTGAACCCCGGCTTCGAGCCCTCCGCGGAACTGGCCAAGGAGATCCTTACCTTCGCCCGTGGCCATCTGGCCGGCTACAAGATGCCCAAGACGATCGACTTCGTCGACGAACTGCCCCGCAGCCCGGCCGGCAAGATCCAGCGTGGCAAGGTGCGAAAGCCCTATTGGGCGGGTCGCGCGCGGGAGATTTAGCGATCTCCTAGCAAACAGAAGGCGTCCGGGTCCCCCCGGGCGCCCTCCTTGCATCAGTCCCCCAGCCCGTCCAAGAACTTCACGATTGCCGCATTGGCCAGGGCCGGGTGGGTCAGGTTAGCCGCGTGGCCGCCTCCGGGGACCACCACCAGTTCGGCGTCCGGCAGGCCCGCGGTCAATTCGCGCGCCAGGTCCAGGGCGATGGCGGCGTCCTTGTCGCCGTGCACCACCAGGGCCGGGACCTTGATCTCGCCCAGGCGCGGCGTGACGTCGTCGCGGCCAGCCAGGGTCTGCATGCAGCCCAGCATGTTCACCGGCGTGATGGTCTTCCACTTGGCTTTCCAGGCCGCGGCGCCGGACCAGCCGTCGCCCAGGATGATACCTTCGATCACCGAGGCCATGTCGTCGCTGAGGCCATTTTCGGCCCAGGCGTTGGCCAGCGCCATGTGGCCCTCCAGGGCGGCGGGATCCTCCTGGCCGGCCTGGGTGTCGAGAAGGATCAGGGCGCGGACGATCTCCGGATGGGTCAGGGCGCAGCGCAGGGACAGGAAGCCGCCCTGGCTCATGCCGGCCAGCACTGCGCGCTTCACGCCCAGGTGGGCCAGCAGGGCGGCCAGGTCGTCGGCGGAGTCGTAGTAGGTGAAGGGCGCGAGGGTCTCACCCGCCGTGCCGGCGTGGCCCCGCTCGTCCCAGGTGATGCAGCGATAGCGGCCTTTCAGCGCCTCCACCTGGGGGGCGAACATCTCGTGGTCCATGAACAGGCCGTGGGAGAAGATCACCACCGGCCCGTCGCCGCCGGTGTCTTCGTAGTTGATCCGTTGACCGTTGACCGCGGCGATGGGCATGAACGTCTCCCCTGTTCTGATTGGGCCGCAGTTGCGCACGCCGCTGGCCACAAGAAAAGTGCCGGCGCGGGGGTCCACGCCGGCGCTCAGTCTCTCAGTCGGCCGCAGCCTTAGGCGTCGGTGGTTTCCGGCGTCTTGGGCTCCCCGCCGCCGAGGCTGATAGGCAAGTCCAGCTTTTCGGCCATGATCAGGGTCATCAGCGCCTGCAGCACGCCGCCCGCGCCGCCATTGGCGCCGCCGGCGATCTGCACCTTGGGCACCACGTCAACGCCACTGGTTTCCAGCGCCTCGGCGAAGCGTTCGGCGACCTGGCGAGCCAGCTGGAAGCGAGGGCCGCCGGAAGCGGCGACCTGGCTTTCGATGGCCTCGGCCTGGGCCAGACCGACCTTGGTCACACGCTCGGCCTCGGCGGCGGCCAGGGCGATGATTTTCTTGGCCTCGCCTTCGCCCAGGAACCGGATGCGGTCGCCCTCGGCCTTGGCCAGGGTGCGGGTCTGTTCGGCTTCCTGTTCCGAGCGGGCCAGGTTGGCGCGGCCGGCGTTCTGCTGCACCTGGATCGACAGCTGGCTCTCGGTGATCGAGGTCTGCTGCTTGGCCTGGGCCTCGGCTTCGCGCAGCTCGCGTTCCTTCTGGGCGGCCAGCTTCTGCCGCTCATAGGTGCCCACCTGTTCGTCGGCGATCTGGCGCTGGCGAAGCTGGGTGAGGATGCGCTCGATCTGGTCGTCGCCGCCGGCGTCGGGGCGTGGCGTGCCGATCAACACCTCCTGCAGCTCAAGATTGTAGACCCCGAACTTGGTCTTCATCTCCTGCGACGACTGCGACTGGATCTCGCTGCGGTCCTGCAGCAACTCGATCAGGGTCCGCGTCTGGCCGATGTTCTTGAAGTAGGCGCTGACCATGGGGTCCAGGGTCTGTTCCACCAGCTTCTTGATGTCGCCGAAGCGTTGAATCACCAGCGGCGCCTTGCGGTAGTCGATGTGCACCACCACCGACACCGGCAGGGTGGGCTCGAAGGCGTCCTTGGTGATCAGCGACACCTCGGCCAGGTTCTCATCGAACTTGTGCGAGCCGATTGCGTTGCTTTCCCACTTCAGGATGAAGTTGGTGGTCGGCACCATGGTCACGCGGCCGGCGTAGGTGTTGAAGGCGTATTTGCCGGGCAGCAAGGGGTCGCTCCACACCCCGCGCGAGCCGTTGGCCACCAACTCGCCGTGGCGATAGCCCTCGCCGGAGGTGTCGATGCCGGCGGCGCCGGTGTAGGACACCACTACCCCCACCTGGCCGACCTCGATCACGGTCTTGGCGATCCGCTCCACCGTGGCGAACAGCCGGTTGATGTAATAGGTGCCCTCCACCAGCACCTGCAGCTGGCGACCCTTGCACCCGCCGGCGGCCAGGAACTTCTCGGGGTCCTGGAAGCTGTTGTGGAAGGTGGCGCGATCGGTCGTGTCGGTCCCGACGGTGGGGGCGATGATGTCGCCCGACGCCAGCCCAGGGCCATCATGCACCGTGACCACGCCGATCTGGTCGTCGGCGTCCTTGATCACCACCGGCTCGAAGCCGCCGCGCGCCTCGATCACCTCGGCCATCTGGTCAAGCAGGGCCGAGTCGGCCCCGTCCATGCGCAGGGCGAAGGTCTGGTCCTTGGTCACCACCACGAACTGCGCCAGGTTGATGGCGTAGGAGCCCTCACTCAGGATCTTGCGTTGTGGGCCCTTCTGGCCGCCGGCTTCGAGAAAGCGGCGGGTGTCCTGGAAGTCGGTGTCGTTGGGATTGCCGGCCAGGGTCTGGTCGGCGCTCAACGGCTCACCGCCGCGGGCGAAGACATAGCCGATCCGGCCCTGGGGAATGGTCACCAGGGAATGGACGTGCAGGCGGAACTGGAACGGCACGAAGAAGTGCAGGCCGCCGCGCAGGACACTGGGCTGGTAGCCGGCTTCGCCCCGCATGGCGATGATGCCGGACTGGATTGAGCCGGCGCCGCTCCACAACTTCTCCACCACGGCCACGCGGTTGTTGCCGATGTAGCGGATCATGCCGGAGCTGGCCAAAATCACCAGCAGGACGATGACGAGCAAAAGCGCGCCCAACCAGGGCGCGACACCTATGAGTTCGGGCATTGTAGCCTCCAGGCGCGCTCGGGACCGCACCCGCGGCCCCGCGTTGAAGCGCAACCAATACTATAGATAAGCTTGGGCATGGGCGGGCGATAGATCGCGTCAGGGGCGAGGACGGATTTATTGGAGGCGCCGCCCTGATCGGCGGTATCAAGGTCGCCGCTTGCATAGTGCTATAGTTATGTATATCACCATAACGAAGCCAAGCTGGCGCCGTCATCGAGGCAGTCACGCGCGGCCGCGGGAGAACCTCCCGCGAGGGCCATCCGGAACGGACCATGGATCCAGAGTGGAACGACAGTCAGCCGATCTACCGCCAGATCCGCGACCAGATCGTCGCCATGATCCTCGACGGGCTGCTGGCGGAGGGCGATCCGCTGCCATCGGTGCGGACCGTCGCCACCGACACCCGGGTCAATCCCCTGACGGTGCTGAAGGCCTATCAGATGCTCGCCGACGAGCAGTTGGTGGAGAAGCGGCGCGGCCTGGGGATGTTCATCAACAGCGGCGCCCGCGCGCTGCTGCTGCGGGACGAGCGTCGCAAGTTCCTGTCGGAAGCCTGGCCGCAGATCCACGCCACCATCGAGCGGCTGGGGCTGACGCGCGAACTGCTGGGCGGCGGCGGGGCCCACCCGCCGGCCGAACCTGAGGAGGACTAAGCGCATGGCCTCGATAGAAGCCCGCGGCCTGGCCAAGGCCTACGGCGCCACGGTGGCGCTGGACCACATCGACCTGAAGGTGGGCGAGGGCCGCATCCTGGGGCTGATCGGGCCCAACGGGGCGGGCAAGAGCACCGCCCTGCAGGCGATCCTGGGCCTGACCGCCTTTCAGGGCGAGCTGAAGGTGCTGGGCCTGGATCCCTGGACCCAGCGCGACCGGCTGATGGCCGAGGTCTGTTTCATCGCCGATGTCGCGGTGCTGCCCCGCTGGCTGCGGGTGTCGCAGGCGCTGGACTACATGGCCGGCGTCCACCCCCGGTTTGATCGCCAGGCGGCCGAACGCTTCCTGGCCAAGACCACCATCAAGCGCACGTCCCGGGTCCGCGAGCTGTCCAAGGGCATGGTCACCCAGCTGCACCTGGCCCTGGTGATGGCCGTGGATGCGCGGTTGCTGGTGCTGGACGAACCCACGCTGGGGCTGGACCTGATCTATCGCAAGGCGTTCTACGACACCCTGCTGAACGACTATTTCGACCACAGCCGCACCATCGTGGTCTCCACCCATCAGGTGGAGGAGATCGAACATATCCTCACCGACGTGGTCTTCCTGGATCGCGGCCGGGTGGTGTTGGACTGCAGCCTGGAAGCCTTCGAGGGCCGCTACACGGAGGTTTCCGTCGGTCCGGAGCAACTGGATGCGGCGCGGGCGCTGAAACCCATCCATGAGCGGCGGCTGTTCGGCCGCTCCCTGCTGATCTTCGACGGCGTGGAGCGGGAGCGGCTGACCGCGCTGGGCGAGGTGCGGACCCCGGGCCTGGCCGATCTATTCATCGCCACCTTGGGTTCCGAGGGAACCGCGGCATGAGCGCCCCGTCCGACACCGCCGCCAGGGCGCCGATCGCGGCGGCTAGCCTCCTGTCTCCGCTGCGCCCGTTCTATTGGTCCGTGCGGCGCGAACTGTGGGAGCACCGCTCGATCCATGTGGCGCCGCTGGCCGCCGCCGTGGTGACCTTGATCGGCTTTCTGTTCGGCCTGCTCGGCCTGCCCCGCGCCATGCGCGCCGCCGCCACCCTGACCGGGGCCAAGTCGGCGGCGGGCCTGGCCACGCCTTACGAGTTCCTCGCCTTCGCCGTGGTCCTGACCGGCTTGCTGGTGGGGCTGTTCTATTGCCTGGGCGCCCTGCACGGCGAACGGCGCGACCGCAGCGTCCTGTTCTGGAAGTCCCTGCCGGTTTCGGACCTGGTCACCGTCCTGGCCAAGGCGGCCGTGCCGATGCTGGTCCTGCCGGCGGTGATGTTCGCCACCGTCATCGCCGCCCATTTGATCATGCTGGCGCTCGGGACCGCAGTCGTGCTCGCGGGCGGCTTCGACCCCCGCCTGTTGTGGGCGCACGTCCCGGTGCCTGGGATCTGGGTGACGCTGGCCCAGGGCCTCCCCATCCTGTCGCTCTGGTATGCGCCGCTCTACGCCTGGTTCATCATGGTCTCGGCCTGGGCGCGCCGGACGCCCTATCTGTGGGTCTTGGGACCGCCCCTGGCCCTGGCCCTGATCGAGCGCCTGGCCCTGGGCACGACGGTCGTCGGGTCCTGGCTGCGACTGCGGCTGGCGGGGCCTTTCATGGCCGCCTACGCCGAGGGCCGGAGCAAGACGCCGGGCCATCCGGCCCAGGGCGTCAATCCCGCCGACCTGGGCAGTCCGCACCTGTGGATCGGCCTGGTCCTCGCCGCCGCCTTCCTGGCCGCCGCGGTGTGGCTGCGCCGATCCCGCGATCCCTTCTGACATCCAACACCCGCCCGTTCCGACCCCCCGTTCCAACCCTTGGGAGGAGACACGCCCATGACCACCGCTGTCTTGACGCCCGCCCCGCCAGGGAATGCCCCGACGGCCAAGGCCATGGCCGGCCGCGCCCTGAACGCCGCCGCCACGTTCTGGTTCACGGTCGCCGTCATCGGCCAGACGATGTTCCTGTTCTACATCCTGCGCTTCTACGGCCCCTCGACCCTGACGGGGAACTTCCAGGTCTGGCGGCTGAACAAGATGCTGATCCGGGGCTATGTCCCGGGCGACGCCGTCGGCAACCTGGCCTTCGCCGGCCATGTGCTGATGGCCGCGGTAATCACCTTCGGCGGGACGGTGCAGCTCATTCCCCATATCCGCGACAGGGCGCCGGCGGTGCACCGATGGGTCGGCAGGGCGTTCCTGACCACCGCCATGGGGGCCAGCGTGCTGGGGCTGTACATGACCTGGGCGCGGCACACCGGCGGGCCGATCGGATCCACCGCCATTTCCCTGGACGCCGTGCTGATCCTGGCCTTCTCCTCCCTGGCCTGGCGGAAGGCCCTGGATCGGGACTTCGCCAGCCACCGCCGCTGGGCCATGCGCGCCCTGCTTGTGGCCAACGGCGTGTGGTTCCTGCGGGTGGGCGTCGCCCCCTTCGCCCTGGTGGCCACGGCCATCGGCCGCGCGGACCTGATCGACCCGTTCTTCCTGGTCTGGAACTTCGGCGCCTATCTGCTGCCGCTGGCGGTGCTGGAGCTCTATTTCCGCGCCAAGGCGAGCGGCGGGCCGGGGGGCCAACTGGCCATGGCCGGGGGGCTGGCGAGCCTCACCGTGCTGATGGGGGTGGGCATCGCCGGGGCCTGGATGGGCTTCTTCGCGCCCGTTCTCGCCAAGCTTTGAGGAGGGGCCGACCATGAACCTCCAGGTCAGTGCGGACGCCCCGCCGATCCTCCACGCCGCCGCGGCCGCGCTGCTGATCCTGCATGTCGGCGGCGGGGTCGTGGGGATGGTGTCGGGCGCCGGCGCCATGGTCTTTCGCAAGGGCGGCGTCCCGCACCGGGTGGCCGGCAATGTGTTCTTCGCCGCCATGCTGACCATGGCCGGCATCGGCGCCGCGGTGGCGCCGTTCCTGCCCACCGAGCAATGGACCAACACCCTGGCCGGGGTGATGACCTTCTATCTGGTGGCCACCGGCTGGATGGCGGGGCGGCGACGGGAGGGCCAGATGGTCCGGTTCGAGATCGCCGCCTTCCCAGTGGCCGTTGGCGGCGTGGTCGCCGCCGTCATGGGTGTCTGGCTGAACGACCACGCCGCCCAGCGCGCACACGGCCCCACCGAGATGGGCCTCTATGTGTTCGGGCTGATCTGCGCGATCGCGGCGGTCTCGGACCTTCACCTCATCCTGCGGCGGGGGCTGACCGGGCCCGCGCGGCTGGCGCGCCACCTGTGGCGGATGAGCGTGGCCCTGACCATCGCCACCGCCTCCTTCTTCCTGGGCCAGCCCCGGTTCGTGCCGGCGGCGATCCGCGACAGCTTCATGGCCGCCTTGCCGGTGATCGCGCCGCTGGCGCTGATGGCCTTCTGGTTAGTGAAGTTGTGGCTGAGGCCTCGGCGTCAGCCCTTGAACCCGTCCTTCGCGGCGCGCACGGCGCCGAACGCCTCGTAGTCCGGGGCGCCCGCCTTGCCGACGCGGCCGGCCAGGACCGGGGCGCGGAGGAAGGGGTTGGTGGCCTTTTCCAGGGCGACGGTGGTGGGGACCGTGGGCTCGCCCCGCTCCCGGGCGGCGAAGATGTCCGCTGCCCGGGCCTTCAGCGCCGGGCCATCGTCCACCGACAAGGCGAAACGAGCGTTGGAAGCGGTATATTCGTGGGCGCAGTAGACGCGGGTGTCGTCCGGCAGTGCGGCCAGTTTCTGCAGGCTGGTCCACATCTGCTGCGCCGTGCCCTCGAACAGGCGCCCGCAGCCGAGGGTGAACAGGGTGTCGCCGACGAAGGCGATGTGATCGGCGGCGTCGAAATAGGAGATGTGGCCCAGGGTGTGGCCGCCGGTGTCCAGCACCGCGAACTGGGTTTCGCCCAGGTCGACGGTATCGCCGTCGGTGACCTGACGATCCAGAGGGGCGATGCGGGTGACTTCGCCTGGGCCGACGATGCTGGCGCCCGTGGCGGCCTGGATCTCGGCGTTGCCGCCGGCGTGGTCGGGGTGCCAGTGGGTGTTCATGATCAGATCCAGGCCCCAGCCCAGCTTTTTCAGCTCGGCCAGGATGGCGGCGGCGTCCGGGGTGTCGATGGTGGCGGTTTTGCCGCTGGCGTCATCGCGGATGATGAAACCGTAGTTGTCCGACAGGCAGGGGAATTGGTGGACGGTCAGGGGCATGGGATTTCTCGGGGTTTTCTCGGAGTTTTCTGGGGCGAAACGACGGTGCGGGACAGGCGGCGGTGGCGACCTTACATTGAAGGCGAATCGAAACGAGAGCGCCAATGCGCCAGGGCGTGCTTCAGTTGCGAGAATTCTACGCCTCGCCCCTCGGCCGGGCGGCGCGGACCATGGTCTCGCGCAAGGTCAATGAGGCCTGGGAGAGCGCCAACGGGCTGGACGTCCTGGCCCTGGGCTACGCCACCCCCTTCCTGGACAGCGTCAGCCGCGGGGCGCGGCGGGCGGTGGCGGCCATGCCGGCGGCCCAGGGGGTGGAAGCCTGGCCCATCGGCGACCGCAACCTGGCCTGCCTGGTCGAGGAAACCACCCTGCCCTTCCAGCCGGCCCTGTTCGACCGGGTGCTGGCTGTGCATGCGCTGGAGGAGGCCGACAACCCCCTGGCGCTGATGCGCGAAGTGTTCCGGGTGCTGGCGCCGTCGGGGCGGGCCATCCTGGTGGTCACCGCGCGACACGGCCTGTGGGCGGACGCCGAGGCCACCCCGTTCGGCCAAGGGCGGCCCTACAGCCGGCGGCAGCTGGAGGCGTTGGTGCGGGAGGCCGACCTGGAGCCGATCGGCTGGACCCGGGCCCTCTATGCTCCACCCTTCGGCTGGGCGGCCGGATGGGCCGAGGGGTTCGAACAGGCCGGCGCCCTGCTGTGGCCGCCGTTCGCCGGGCTGATCCTGCTGGAGGTGGTCAAGCAGACTTTCGCCGTGCGCCCCCGAGGGCTGAAGGTGCGCGCTCGCGCCCCTGTCGGCGGCGCCCTGCAACCCGCGCACCGTGGCGCCGTTTCTTCAGGCGCCAGTGTTTCGTCCACGCCGCTTGCGCTTGGAGCGGAACGGGTTTTGGTCCAACCTCAAGATCGCCGGACCTGAGTAGAGGATCGCCCCATGAAAATGATCACCGCCATCATCAAGCCCAGCCGCCTGGACGCCGTGCTCGAAGCGGTCACCGAAGCGGGGGCCTCGGGGCTGACCGTCACCGAGGTGCGGGGCTATGGCCGCCAGAAGGGCAAGACCGAGGTCTATCGCGGGGCGGAGTATGAGGTGAAGCTGCTGCCCAAGGTGAAGCTGGAGATCGCGGCGCCGGACGACATCGTCACCGCCGTGGTGGAGGCGATCTCGGCCTCGGCCAACACCGGCAAGATCGGCGACGGCAAGATCTTCGTCATGCACCTGGAAAACGCCATCCGCATCCGAACGGGCGAACTGGACGCAGCGGCAATCAGCGGGTGAAGCTAGCTGAACAGGTCCGACCTGGGTGACGCCGCCGCAACCCTCGGCGTCCCATCCTGTCGGCTGAGCAAAAACAGCCCCGCCTCCGCCCGCCAGTTCTCTATGGCGCGGGCGGGGTCGATGGGACGGGCGGGGCGGCCTTCCGACAGGCGGGCGGCGGCGTCGATGCGCAGACCCAGGTCGTCGCAGAGGGCGGTGAAGTCGCGCAGGGTGCAGAGGTGGATGTTCGGCGTTGACCACCAAGGCTCGGGCAAGGACCCGGTCATGGGCATGCGGCCGTGCGCCAGCAGATCGAAGCGAACCCGCCAGTGGCCGAAGTTCGGCAGGGAGACGATGGCCTGCTGGCCGATGCGCATCAGTTCGCTGAGCACATGGCGGGGGTTCAGCACCGCCTGCAGGGTCTGGGACAGGATCGCGTAGTCGAAAGCCTGGGCCGGGAAGGAGTCGAGATCGCGGTCGGCGTCGCCCTGGACCACGGCCAGGCCGCGGGCGAGGCAGGCGGAGACCCCCTGGGCGCTGATCTCGATGCCGCGCCCGTCGACACCCTTTTCCCGCGCCAGCAGCTCTAGCAGGGCGCCCTCGCCGCAGCCGACGTCCAGCACCCGCGCGCCGGGGCGGACCAGGCGCAGGATTTCCTTGAAGTCCTCGCGGACCGGCGTGCCGGTCATGTCAGGCCACGGGCTTGGGCCGCGGAATCCAGGAAGCCGCGCAGGGCTTCGCGCAGCACCGGCTCTTCCAGGAAAAAGGCGTCATGGCCTTTGTCGGTCTCGATCTCCACGAAGCTGGTCCGGGCCCCCGCCGCGTTCAGGGCGCGGACGATCGCCCGGCTCTCGTCGGTGGGATAGAGCCAGTCGGAGGTGAAGGAGAAGACGCAGAAGCGCACGTCGCGGGCGCGCTGGAACGCCTGGGCCAGCACCCCGCCGTGGGCCGCCGCCAGGTCGAAATAGTCCAAGGCCCGGGTGATGTAGAGGTAGGAGTTGGCGTCGAAGCGGTCGACGAAGCTCGTCCCCTGATAACGCAGGTAGCTTTCCACCTGGAAGTCGGCGTCGAAGCCCCACGAAAGGCCGTCGCGCTGCAGCTCGCGGCCGAACTTGCGCTGTAGGGCCGGCTCGGACAGGTAGGTGATGTGGGCGGCCATGCGCGCCACGGCCAGGCCCTTTTCCGGCCGCACGGCCAGGCTGGCGTACTCGCCGCCGCGCCAGTCGGGATCGGCCATGATCGCCTGGCGGCCAACCTCGTGGAAGGCGATGTTCTGGGCCGAGTGTCGGGGCGCCGCGGCGATGCACACCGCCGCGAACAGCCGCTCGGGATAGTCCGCCGCCCACTGCAACACCTGCATGCCGCCCATGGAGCCGCCAACCACGGCGAACAGACTCTGGATCCCCAGGGCCTCCACCAGCATGGCCTGGGCGCGGACCATGTCGGCGATGGTGATCATCGGGAAGGCCAGGCCGTAGGGCTTGCCGGTGGCGGGATTGTCGGAAGCCGGCCCGGTGCTGCCCATGCAGCCACCCACGACATTGGTGCAGATGATGAAGTGGCGCGCCGGGTCCAGCGGCAGGCCGGGGCCGACCATCTTATCCCACCAGCCGGGCTTGCCGGTGCCGGGGTGGAGCGAGGCCACGTGCTGGTCGCCGGTGAGGGCGTGGCAGATCAGCACGGCGTTGGAGCGGTCGGCGTTTAGGACGCCATAGGTCTTGTAGCCGATCTCCAGGCCCTCGATCCGGCCGCCAGAATCCAGGCGCAGGACGGCTTCGGCCGGGAACCGCATGGTCCCGCCGCCCTCCTGCGCGCCCGTGTCGGCGGCGTCCAGCTTCAGATCGCCATCGCTCATGGCCGCCTTGGACCGTCAAAGCTTCCCCCATGTCAACTGTCGCGAGCGGTTTAAGCCTGTGCGGGGACAAGCTATGACGAGGCGGGGGAGAGGTTCGTCCATGCGTCGTTTGATTCTGTTCCGTCACGCCAAGGCCCTGCCGCGCGCCGCCGGCCAGGATGACGTCGACCGCGCCCTGGCCCCACGCGGGCGGGAGGACGCGGCCCTGATCGCCAAGGTCCTGGCCAAGGAAAAGCTGGTTCCCGACCTGGCGCTGGTGTCCAGCGCCAGGCGGACCATGGAGACCTGGGCCTGTGTCCAACCCTTGTTCCCCAAGGCGCGGCTGGAACCGGTGGACGCCCTCTACAACGCCACCGCGGAGGAGGTGCTTGCCGAAGCCGAGGCCCGGGCCGACACGGCGGACACCATATTGGTCATCGGCCACAATCCCGGCCTGCACGAGTTGGCGGTGAACCTGCTGGCCGACGGCGGGGCGCCGGCCTGGCAGGTGGACAAGATGGACACCCGGTTCCCAACCTCCACGGCCGCCGCCTTCCTGATCGACCCCACCGGCCGCGCCAGTTTCGACGGCCTGTTCCTGGCCTCGGAGCTCGGCGGCGAGGGCGAATAGTCTTGCATCGCGGAACCTGGCCATGACGCTGATCTACAAAATCCTGCCGCGCACCGAATGGGAGGCCGCCCAGGCCGCCGGCCGGTTCGAGGGCTCGGCCGTGGACCTGGCCGACGGCTTCATCCATTTCTCAGCCGCTGACCAGGCGGTGGAGACGGCGCAACGCTATTTCACCGGCCAGGCTGACCTGGTGGTGCTGGCGGTGGAGGCGCAGGCTCTGGGCGAGGCGCTGAAGTGGGAGCCGTCCCGCGGCGGGGCCTTGTTCCCGCACCTGTTCGCCCACCTGCCCTGCGCCCTGGTGGTGGAGGCGAGGCCGGCGCCGTTGAACGCGAACGGCCTGCCCGACTTGGGCGACCTGGGCGACCTGGTCCCGTGACAGACTTGCATGGCCTCGCCACGCGCCTGATGCGCCTGGCCGACCCGGAGGACGCCCACGGCTTGGCCGTGACGGGGTTGCGGCTGGGTCTGGGACCCAGGCTGGCGGCGGGCGACCCGCTCCTGGCCACCACCATCGCCGGGCTGGCCCTGCCCAATGCCGTGGGTCTGGCGCCGGGGTTCGACAAGAATGCGCAGGTCGCCGACGCCATGCTGGCGGCCGGCTTCGGCTTCGTGGAGTGCGGCACCGTCACCCCCCTGCCCCAGGCCGGCAATCCCCGGCCGCGGCTGTTCCGGCTGAGCGAGGACCGGGCGGTGATCAATCGCATGGGGTTCAACAACCAGGGCCTGGAAGCCTTCGCCGGGCGGCTCGCCGGGCGGCGTCGCGAGGCTGGTGTGCTGGGCGCCAACATCGGCGCCAACAAGGACTCGCCCGACCGCATCGCCGACTATGTCACCGGCCTTCGGCGGCTGTGGGGCCTGTGCGACTATTTCACCCTTAATGTCTCCTCGCCCAATACGCCTGGCCTGCGCGCCCTGCAGACGAGAGAGGCCCTGGATGAGCTGCTGGGCCGGATAGGCGAGGCGCGGGCGGAGCTGGCCAAGGGCGGCGGCGATACGCCGGTGCTGCTGAAGGTGGCGCCCGATCTGGAAGACGGCGAGGTGGAGGCGATCACCGAGGCGGCCGTGGCGCACGGCCTGAACGGGATCATCGTCTCCAACACCACCCTGGCGCGGCCGCCCTCCCTGCGCGGCGCCGACCGGGGCGAGGGCGGCGGCCTGTCCGGCGCGCCCCTGCTGGCGCCGTCGACCCAGGTGCTGCGGACCTTCCATGCTGCGGCGGCGGGACGCCTGGCCCTGATCGGGGTGGGCGGGATCGCCAGCGGGGCGGACGCCTATGACAAGATCCGGGCCGGGGCGTCGGCGGTCCAGCTTTACTCCGCCCTGGTGTTCGAGGGTCCGGGCTTGGTGGGGCGCATCCGGCGCGAGCTGGCGGCGCGCCTGAAGGCTGACGGTTTCGCGACCCTGGCCGAGGCCGTGGGCGCGCCATGAGCCTGGGCAGGGCCTTTCGCCGCTATGGCCCCATCGCCCTGGTGCTGGGGCTACTGACCATCGCCGTGGCCTCGGGCGTCTGGCGCCACCTGACCCTGACGGAGCTGGCCGCTCATCGCCTGGTCTTGACCCACTACGTCGCCGCCCACCCGGTGCTGAGCGTCCTGATCTATGTCGCCGTCTATACGGTGATCGTGGTCGCCTGCATTCCAGGCCCCGGAGCCATGACCACCGCCGGCGGCTTCCTGTTCGGCACGGTGATCGGCGGGTTCGCGGCCCTGACCGCCTGCACAATCGGCTCGGCCATCGTCTTCCTGGCCTGCCGCACCGCCTTTGGCGACTGGGCGCAGCAGAAAGCCGGGCCGGCGGTGCGCAGGATCGAGGACGGGTTCGCCAAGGACGCCTTTTCCTATCTGCTGACCCTGAGGTTGATTCCCATGGTGCCGTTCTTCGCCACCAATGTGGCGGCGGGCCTGGCGCGGGTGCGGCTGTCGACCCTGATCGGGGCGACCCTGATCGGCAGCTCGCCGGTCTGTTTCGTCTTCGCTGGCCTGGGGGCGGGGCTGGGGGGGGTGTTCGACCGCGGCGACAAGATTGGCATGTCGCTGCTGGAACAGCCCCGGATCATCGTGCCGTTGGTGGCGCTGGCGCTGCTGGCCAGCGGCCCGATCGCGTGGCGGCTTTGGCGGCGGCGACGGCAGGCATGATCGACTCACCGCGACGGTGCGCTTCATTGCTACGGCGCGGCTTGTGAAGTAACGGGAATCCATGGCGGACGCCGCGTCCCTGCCCGAACCCCCATCGCCCCGCGAGCGCCGATTCCTGCGACTCGGCGGGTTGTCGGCGCGTCTGCTGCTGCTCACGGTGTTGATCGTGGCGGTGGCCAACATCCTGATCCTGCCGCCGAACCTCGCCGCCTTCCAGGAACAGTGGCTGCTGGACCGGCTGCGGGCGGCGGAACTGGCCTCCCGCGTGGCCGACGCCGCTCCCAACGGCCAGGTCACCGAACGGCTGTCTCAGCAGCTCTTGGAGCAGGCCGAGGTGGTGTCGGTGGCTATCCAGGCGGACGGCAACCGCCGCCTGGTGCTGCAGGCGCCCCGGTTGGCGCGCACGCCCTATCTGATCGACCTACGGGAAAGCAGCCCGGTGTCCTCCTTGACCGGCCCGATCCAGACCCTGTTGGGCGACGGCCAGAGGATGGTCCGGGTGGTGGCGCGGCCACGCTATGTGCCCGGCGAATTCGTCGAGATCGTCGCCCCCGACGGGCCTTTGCGAAAGGAACTGCTGGCGCAGCTGGGTCGGCTGCTGGCAATCGCCGCCTTCACCTCCCTGGTGGCCGGGGCGGTGGTGTTCTTCTCGCTGAACTTCCTGCTGGTGGCGCCCATGCAGAGGATCACCCGGTCCATGGAGCGGTTCCGCGCCAATCCGGAGGACCCCGAGGCGCGCATCAAGCCGTCTGGGCGGCGCGACGAGATCGGCGTGGCGGAGGCTGAGCTGGACCGGATGCAGACCGACCTTCGGGCCGCCCTCGCCTCCCGCGCCCGGCTGGCGGCCCTGGGCGAGGCGGTGGCCAAGATCAATCACGACCTACGCAACATGCTGACCAGCGCCCAGATCGCCTCGGAGCGAATGGCCCAGTCCGGCGATCCCAAGGTCGCCCAGGCCATGCCCCGCCTGGAGCGGGCCTTGGACCGCGCCATCACCCTGGCCTCCAATGTGCTGACCTTCGGCAAGAGCGAGGAGCCGGCGCCCGACAAGCGACCCATCGCCCTGCGCCCCGCCCTGGAGGCGGCCAGTGAGGATGCGCGGCTGTCGCGGCGGGGGGTGCGGCTGGTGATCGAGGCGCCCGCCGGGGCGCAGGTCGAGGCCGACGCCGAACAACTCCATCGCATCCTGGTGAACCTGTTCCGCAACGCCCGTGAGGCCATTGACGGGGTGGAGGCGCGGGGCGGCGTGGGGGTGATCCGCGCCAGCCTGACCCAGGCCGAGGGCCAGAGCTTCATCCGCCTGGCCGACGATGGGCCGGGCCTGCCCGATCGCGCCCTGGCGAACCTGTTCCAGCCGTTCGCCGGGTCCACCCGGCGCGGCGGGGCGGGGCTGGGCCTGGCCATCGCCAGGGAATTGAGCCAGGGGCATGGCGGCGACCTGATCCTGGTCGAAACCCGCGACACGGGCACGACGTTCGAGATCCGACTGCCAGGCGCGCCGGAACCGGTCCCGCCGCGGCAACGGGCGACGGCGGTGCGTGAGGGCGATCCGGCTTAGACGGTGTCGGTTATGGGGCGGTCTAACGCGGGCTGACGCACTTCAAGATGCGGCGCGACGACGGCCGGCCGGCGATGCCTTCCTTTGGGGCCACGGTGATGGTCAGGACCCCGCCCTGCAGCACGGCGGAGGGTTTGGCGCCCTCGATAAAAGCGATCTTGCCGACACGGGACAGAAGTTGGCGGCCATCGCCCTGGGCGGCGATGTTGACGAAAGCCTCCACGGTGATGACGGCGGCGTCGGCGATCAGGGCGTCGGAATAGGCGTCGGCGTCCGGGGCCTCGAACTCCACCAGATGCTGGGCGGCGCGCGTGGCCCGCACGCTGGCCTGGAACAGTCGCTGATAAAGCACCACCGGGCCTAGGGTGGGCATACGCAAGGGCGAAGTGGCGCCCGACAAGGCCGCGGCCGATCCGGCCGGACGCTTGGCGGTGAACACGGTCATGCCGCCCAGCCGCGTGGCCCGCAGCATCGTCTCGCCCAGGTCGTTCTTGTAGATGATGTCGCCCCGAGGTCCCCGCGCCTGAGACAGCACCCAAATTTCCGGGCTGTCATCGAACTTGAGTAAGGGGTGGCCGGCGCTGCGGTCCAGCACGAAGCCCCCCCCTTCATCGATAAGATAGCGGCCCACCGGCGGCGAAGCCCCGGCGCGCCCTTCGTCCATGTGCTCAATGCCGAGTGCATTGCGCAGAAACGGCGCGGCGGCGCAGGGCGCCCCGAATCCAAAGACGATCGCCGCGGCGATGGCCGCGGCGATGGCAGACTTGCCACGGAGGCCCAAACTCGCCGGCGCCATCATCAGGTGCATGCCCCGCGATCAGGGCGGTTTTTGGACGACAACTAACCTTAGCCGGTGATGTATTGACCGCCGTTCACCGTCAGGGTCGCCCCAGTGATGAATCCGGCGTCCTCCGACGACAGGAAGGCGACGCAGCGGGCGATCTCCTCGGCGCGGCCCAGGCGCCCCACCGGGATCGCGGCGATGATGGTGTCCAACACGTTCTTGGGCACCGCCGAGACCATCTCGGTATCGATGTAGCCGGGGCATATGGCGTTGACCGTAATGCCTTTCTTGGCATTTTCCTGGGCGATGGACTTGGTGAAGCCGATCATCCCAGCCTTGGCCGCAGCATAGTTGGCCTGGCCCATCTGGCCCTTCTGGCCGTTGATCGAGGAGATGTTGACGATGCGGCCAAAGCCGCGCTCGCGCATGCCCTCGATCACATTTCGCGTCATGTTGAAGATCGAGGCCATATTGACGCTGATCACCTCCACCCACTGCTCCTCGGTCATCTTGTGCAGCATGGCGTCGCGGGTGATGCCGGCATTGTTGACCAGGGTGTCGATGGGACCAAGCTCGGCCTCCACGTCCTTCACCGCCTGAGCGCAGTCGGCGAAACTGGAGACATTGCCCTTGACGATCATGGCCCCCAGCTCCTTGGCGCAGGCCTTGGCCGCCACCTCGTTGCCGGCGTAGCCTGCGGCCACCTTGTAGCCGCCGGCTGATAGCCGCGCGACGATAGCCTTGCCGATGCCCCGGGTTCCCCCGGTTACGAATGCGACCCTAGACATGCGTTCCGTTCTCCCTGACCCCGATTGCTTCGGCGCCGCTGATTTTGATCTGTGCAGACGATGGACTTCAGAGCTTTTCCACGCACATGGCCACGCCCATGCCGCCACCCACGCACAGGGTCGCCAGGCCCTTTTTAGCCTCCGTGCGCGCCATCTCGTGCAGCAGGGTGGTGAGGATGCGCGCGCCGGAGGCGCCGATGGGGTGGCCGATGGCGATGGCTCCGCCGTTGACGTTGACCTTGGCCGGGTCCAGGCCCAGCTCGCGCACGACGCTGAGGGATTGAGCGGCGAAGGCCTCGTTGGACTCGATCAGGTCCAGGTCAGAGATCTTCCAACCGGCCTTTTCCAGGGCCTTCTTCGAGGCGGGGATCGGGCCGGTGCCCATGATTTCCGGATCGACACCGGCGTGAGCCCAGGAAGCAATCCGCGCCAGGGGCTTGAGGCCCCGCCGCTTGGCCTCGTCGGCCGTCATCAGCACCAGGGCGGCAGCGCCGTCGTTAAGGCCCGAGGCGTTGGCCGCCGTCACCGTGCCGTCCTTGGTGAAGGCGGGGCGCAGGCCGGAGATGGCGTCCAGGGTCACGCCATGGCGGATGAACTCGTCCTGGTCGACGATGGTGTCGCCCTTGCGACCCTTGATGGTCACCGGGGCGATCTCGCTCGCGAACCTGCCGCTTTTCTGGGCCGCCTCGGCCTTGTTCTGAGAGGCGACGGCGAATCTGTCCTGGTCTTCGCGGGTGATCTGCCAGCGGGCGGCTATGTTCTCGGCGGTCTGGCCCATGTGATAGCCGTGGAAGGCGTCCCACAGGCCGTCCTTGATCATGGTGTCGACAAGGCCGAGGTCGCCCATCTTCTGGCCGTTGCGCAGGTTGGCGGCATGGGGCGACTGGCTCATGCTTTCCTGGCCGCCGGCCACGACGATGTCGGCGTCGCCCTGGGAAATCTGCTGGGCGGCCAGGGCCACCGCGCGCAGGCCCGAACCGCAAAGCTGGTTGAGGCTCCAGGCCGGGGTCTCGATGGGGATGCCAGCGTTGATCGCCGCCTGGCGGGCCGGGCCCTGGCCGGCGCCGGCCTGTAGCACCTGGCCGAGGATCACTTCTTGGACTTCGGAGAGCTGGATGCCGGCCCGCGCCACCGCCGCCTGGATGGCGATCTTACCCAGTTCGTGGGCTGGAAGGCTGGAGAGGGCGCCGTTGAAAGAGCCCACGGGGGTGCGGGCTGCGGAAACGATAACGATGTCGCTCATGGTGCGGCTCCCTTCGGAGAAATGGTTTGCCCTTGCAAAGAGCACATTCCCGCGCCGCTCGTCACGCATAGGATTGATGACGATCGCGTGGACGGCGGCATAAGGCGTTGATGTCAGGCTGCCGGCACTGGCGCTGCCGGTTTGCATCCGCAATACTGCAGTGCGAAAGATGTCCCTCGAACGTGGGGGGCCAGGGAACGAAATGGCGAAAGAGACTGAAGCGGGGGCGTCCCACGGGAGCGACCGCGTAGTGATCCAGAAGTACGCGAACCGGCGGCTCTACAACAAGGCCACCAGCACCTACATCACGCTGGAGGACCTTTCGACGATGGTGAAGGAAGGCGTAGACTTCGTGGTCTATGACGCCAAGACCAGCGAGGACATCACCCGCAAGGTTCTGACCCAGATCATCTTCGAGGAGGAGAGCCGCGGCCAGAACCTGCTGCCGATCCAGTTCCTGCGCCAGCTGATCCGGTTCTATGGCGACCAGATGCAGGCCTTCCTGCCTAGCTATCTCGAACTGTCCCTCGACAGCTTCATCCGCCAGCAGGAGCGGCTGCGCAGCCAGTTCACGGTGATCACCCCGCCCAGCGTCCCGGGCTATGAGGAACAGGTGCGCCAGAACCTGGTGCTGTTCGACCGCGCGATGAAGATGTTCTCGCCCTTCGCCTTCCGGCCCGAGGACACTCCGGCCGCGCCGGAGACGGCGCCAGCCCCCGCTCCGGCAAAAGCGGCGGAAGCCTCCGAAGCGGCCAAGGGCGAGGCGGAATCCCTGGCTGAGCTGCGTCGGCAGATGGAAGCCATGCAGCAGCAACTGGCGGCCTTGGCGTCGAAGACCTGAGAGACTGTTTCCTCCCCCATCGTCATGGGGGAGGGATCAGGCCGCCCGCACCTGCAGCCGCGCGCCGCCCAGGACCGCGGCGACCTCGACCTTGGCGCCGGACGCCAGGGTCCCGCCGCCCTCGAGCTGGGCTGCCCATTCCTTGCCGTCGATGAACACCCGGCCCTCCCCGTCGGCGAAGGCCCCGCAGGCCTCGCCGTGGTGGCCGATCAGGCGGCCAAGCTGATCGTTGATGTCAGGGCCAAGCGCCGGCCCGCGCGGCATGAAGCGGCGACCAAGATAGGTGGTGATCACCGTGCAGACCGCGAACAGAGCCGCTTCCCGCGCCGATCCCAAGGGGACGAACAGGGTGGTGACAGCCACCAGGGCGGCCGAGGCCGCCGGCCACAGCAGCCAGCCCGACCCCGTGGACAGCTCGATCACCAGGAAGACGGCGCCGATGGCCAACCAGACCCAGAACGGATGGGCGAAATAGAAAGCGCTGACAGCGTCCATCGGCTCAGGTCCCCGGGGCCGTGGGGGTGGGCGGAACGATCGGCCGGCGAGGCGGCGGTTGCGGCGGGGCGGCGGGGCCGCCTTGCTGGGCGGCCTTGACCAGTTCGGTGATGCCCGAGATCGAGCCGGCGATGCCGGCGAAGTCAGCTGGCACGATCAGGGTGCGCTGCTGCGGCGATTCAGCCAGCTTGCCAAAGGCCTCGACGTATTTCTGGGCGACGAAGTAGTTCAGGGCGTTGACGCTTCCGGACTCGATGGCGTCAGACACCACCTTGGTGGCCTGGGCCTCGGCGGCGGCGGAGCGCTCGCGGGCTTCGGCGTCACGGAAGGCGGCTTCCTTGCGGCCCTCGGCCTGGAGGATGGCCGATTGCTTGGCGCCCTCGGCGCGGGTGATGGCGGCCTGGCGCTCGCCCTCGGCCTCGGTGATCACCGCGCGCCGCTCGCGCTCGGCCTTCATCTGGCGGGTCATGGCGTTGGTGATGTCGGGCGGCGGCTGCAGGTCCTTGATCTCGATCCGAGCCAGCTTCACGCCCCAGGGGCTGGTGGCCTGGTCGATGACGTCCAGCAGGCGGGTGTTGATGTGGTCGCGCTGCGACAGCACCTCGTCCAGCTCCATGGAGCCGACCACCGTCCGCAGGTTGGTCATCACCAGCTGGGTGATGGCGTTGTTCAGGTTCTGCACCCGGTAGGCGGCGGCGGCGGCGTCGATCACCTGGATGAAGACAATGGCGTCCACCTGGACCCCGACGTTGTCCTTGGTGATCACCTCCTGGCGCGGCACGTCCAGCACCTGCTCCATCATGTTCACCCGCCGGCCGATGGTCTCGACGAAGGGAGTGAGGATGACGATGCCGGGCTTCAGGGTGCGGGTATAGCGGCCGAAACTCTGGACCGTGTACTCCCACCCCTGGGGCACGATCTTGATGACCGACATGGCTATCCAAAGGGACAGCACAACCAATAAGACAACAACCAGCAAGGCTGTGATGGCCACGATGTTTTTCCTCCCCCGGCGCACCGGTGGGGTCAGACTAGCGCGACCGTAGCCTCGCGGCTATGGCCGCGAGATCGCCATCCCGCCGACGAGGATAGTTAGCGGACCGGCGCCGGCGCCTTGACCGGGCTGGCGGACTGCAGCCTGGCCAGGCGAGTGATCGACGCGTCGGCCTCGGCCAGCATGTTGGCGACGATCTGAGCCACGGGCAGTATCTCGCGCACGCCGCCGGCCGACTGGCCGATGGCGAAGCATGACTTGTCGGGATCCAGGCCCTCCATCTGGCCGCCGATGCCGCCCATGACCCCGGCGCGGGAGGAAATCCCCGCCTGCATGGGGAAGGGCTGGATGTCGCCCGGCCGGCTTTCCCAGTCGTCGACATAGGGGTTCTTACGCACCCGCATGGGCTTGCCCGAATAGCAGCGGGTGCGGACGGTGTCCTCGTCGGTGGCCTCGACGATGGTCTGGCGATAGAGGCCGGCCGAGTGGGCCTCCTCCGAGGCAATGAACCTGGTGCCCATCCAGACCCCTTGAGCGCCCAGCGCCAGGGAGGCGGCCAGGCCGCGGCCGTCATAGAGACCGCCGGCCGCCACGACAGGGATCTTCACCCGCTCCACCGCCTGGGCCACCAGGGGCAGGGTGCCGACCAGACCGGTGTGGCCGCCGCCCTCGCCGCCCTGGCAGATCACCGCGTCGCAGCCGGCCTGCTCGGCCTTCACCGCGTGCTTCACCGCTCCGCAGACCACCATCACCTTCAGGCCCGCGGTCTTCAGCCGCTCCATGATCGGCATTGGGACGCCAAGGCCGGCGATGAAGGCTGAGGCCCCCTCCTCGATGATGATCTCCACCGCGGCGGTCAGGGATTCCGGCGAGGCGGCCAGGAGGTCGACCCCGAAGGGCTTGTCGGTGAGGGTGCGCAGCTTGCGCATCTCGTCGCGGATGAACTCGGGGCTGCGACCGGCCATGCCCAGCACACCATAGCCGCCGGCGTTGGACATCGCCGCCGCCAGTTCGGCGTAGGAGACGCCGCCCATGCCCGCCAGCATGATCGGATGCTCGACGCCGAGCAGGTCGCAAAGGGGCGTGTGCAGGCTCATGGCCGTCTCTCCCAGGGTGTTTTGCCGCCAGGATCACCAAGGGAAGTGGTGACGCAAGGCTGACCTGAGGTCAAAACCCGCCGGAAATCAGAAAATCGAGTAGCCGCCGTCGATGACGAAGCTGTCGCCGGAGTGGTAGGCCGCCGCGTCCGACGCAAGATAGACGGCGATGCCGCCGAAATCCTCCGGCTGGCCCCAGCGGCGGAACGGCACGCGGGGGATGACCTTCTCGGCGAAGGCCTTGGAGTCCTGGGCGCCGGCGGTCATGTCGGTGGCGATCCAGCCGGGCAGGATGACATTGGCGCGGACGCCATATCGGGCGTGCTCCACGGCGATGCCCTTGACCATGGAGATCACCGCCCCCTTGGTGGCGGCGTAGGCCTCGTTGCGCGCGGCGCCGGAGATGGCCGACAGGGACGAGGTGACCACGATCGAGCCGCCCGGATCGCCGGACTTGGCCCGCTCGATCATGTGCTTGCAGGCCTCGCGGCAGGTGAAGAAGGCGCCTTCCAGATTCACCGCCATGACCCGGCGCCAGACGTCGATACCCATCTCGGAGAATGACGGCGCCCCGCCGCCGATGCCGGCGTTGGCGATGACGGTGTCGACCCGGCCCATGGCCGTCACGGCCTCGGCCATGCCCTGGACCACCTGGGTCTCGCTGGAGACGTCGATGGTCTGGGCCAGGACACGCACGCCCAGGCTGGTGAGTTGGCCCTCGGCCTGCAGGTTGCGCTCCGCGTTCGAGCCCCAGATGACGATGTCCGCGCCGGACTGGGCCAGGGCCGTGGCCATCCCCAAACCGATGCCGCGGTTGCCCCCGGTGACAAGGGCGACCTTCCCTTTGAGATTGAACGGCTGATAGGTCATGGCGCTCTCCCACTATTTTGCGGGAGGAGAGGCCGCCATTCCCCAGGGTCGGTCAAGAGGCCGAACCAGCGGATATTGAATCCGAGATCGGGATTGAACAAAACAAGAACAATACTATGATGAGACGCTCGATAGGATGTGTCGCCCTTCCGGCGACCCTGTCGGGAGCGTCCAACCATGAACTTCCGCCCAACGATCTCGCGCCCAACGTCCAACCTGAGCGACGCCCCTGATCCCGGCCAAGCCTATCGCCGGATGTGGGGCAGCCCGGACTCCCAGGATTCTAGCGATCAAACGACTTCCCAGGATGCCCAACCGGACGGCGATACGACGGCGCCCGAACTCACCCCGCGGATTCAACTGGCCGGGTTCTCACCCTTTGATTCCGTCGCGCGCGCGGGCGCCCGAGCCTATTTCCAGGCCGATCCCCAGGCCAAGCGGAACGTCCGCGACAACCTGCGCGGCGTCGTCGGGCCCGGTTTCTCGGACGGGGAGATGGGCCAGATCGCCGACCAGTTTCTGAACAACGCCGGCGCCACGGATATTGGCGTGCTGCAGGGCGTCGCGGCCGGCGCCCCGCAGACCATCACAACCAAGCAGAAGGCGACGATTGACGCGATCATCGCGCGCTTGCCCAATAGCCCACTCAATCAAAGGGCGACCACCGCCTACAGAAGGGCCTTGGCCAATGGCAACCTCCGTATCCGCTGATGCCCTCCGTCCACCCTGGTATGAGCGCGTCGGCGCGCTTTTGGGGCTGATCTGGCTGGCCTGCTACCTGGAGTTCGGCCTGGTGTTCGCAGCTTCGCCGATCGACCGGTGGATCGCGCCGGCGGGCATTGACGATGGCGAACTCTGCATGCTCGGCGCCGGCGCGCTCCCGAACGGCATCATGCTGATGTGGCCGTTCCACGGTATTGCCCTCGACCTTCGTTACCTGCTCACCGGCGCGATCGGGGTGGTCCTCTACGCCGCGCTTATACGCCATGTGCGGGTGCGGACCTTGTCCTGGCGAGGGGGCCTGATCGTGCTGCTGTTCCTGGCGACCATGGTGGGCCTGGCGTTCGTGAACATCCTGCTGATGTTTCCGCCGCCGCCCCACCACGCTGCCTGATCCGGCGCGGACGCCCCTATTCCGCCGTCCAGCCCCCGTCGATGGCCAGGGCGGCGCCGTTGGCCGAGGCGCCCAGGTCGCTGGCCAGGTAGAGCATCAGGCCGGCCAGTTGGTCGAACTCGACGAACTTCTTGGTGGGCTGGGCGTCGAGGATGACGTCGCGCATGACCTGTTCGGGGGTCATGCCGCGAGCCTTGGCGGTGTCCGCGATCTGGGATTCCACCAAGGGCGTCTTCACATAGCCCGGGCAGATGGCGTTGCAGGTGATACCGGCTTCCGCGCCCTCTAGGGCCATCGTCTTGGTCAGGCCGACGATGCCGTGCTTGGCGGCGCCGTAGGCGCTCTTGAACGGCGAGGCCACCAGGCCGTGGGCCGAGGCAATGTTGATGATCCGTCCGCGCCCCTGGGCCTTCATGATCGGCACCGCCGCGCGGATGGCGTGGAAGGCGCTGGTCAGGTTGATGGCGATGATCTGGTCCCACTTAGCGATGGGGAAGTCCTCGATGGGCGAGACGAACTGGACGCCGGCGTTGTTGATCAGGATGTCGACCTGACCGAATTCGCTCTTGCATAGAGCCACCATGGCGGCGATTTCGTCCGGCTTGGTCATGTCGGCGGGGCTGTAGCGCACCTTGACGCCGGAGGAGGCTTCCAGGGCGGCGCGGTCCTTCTCGATGGCGGCGGCGTCGCCAAAGCCGTTCAGGACGATGTTGACGCCCTCGGCCGCCAGGGCGTGGGCCAGGGCCTGGCCGATGCCGCTGGTGGATCCGGTGACGATGGCGGCCTGGCCGGTCAGGTTGTAGGGGGAAGCCATTGGGGGAGCGCTCCTTGCTGTTGCGGCGCAGCATAGGACGCGGTTCGTGTCGCGGCTATGTCTGGGCCGCCGCGCTTTGCCCCTATCGGGCGAAAACCCAGTCCGTGTCGTTGGAAAGGGCAGGCCGGAAGGCGTAGCCGTCGCGGTCGAAGCCCTTGAGCCCTTCGGCTCGGTCGATGCGCTGGTCGATGGCGTAGCGGGCCATGGCGCCGCGCGCGCGTTTGGCGAAGAAGCTCAGGGTCCGCATCTCGCCATCCCGTTCCTCGCGGAAGTGGCAGGTGACCAGGGGAATGCTCAAGGCGCGCAGCTTCACGGCCCCGAAATATTCCTGGCTGGCCAGGTTCACCAGGGTGGGATCGGCCTGGCCCTCGGCGGCGGCGTTGAGGGCCGTCGACAGCCGTTCGCCCCAGAAGTCGTACAGGCTCTTGCCGCGCTTAGTCTTCAATTGCGAGCCCATCTCCAGCCGATAGGGCTGGATCACGTCCAGGGGCCGCAGCAGGCCGTAGAGGCCCGACAGGATGCGCAGCCGCCCCTGCGCCCACTTCAGGGCCGCCGCGTCCAGGTCCCGAGCCGCCAGGCCGATGTAGACATCGCCGTTGAAGGCAAACACCGCCTGCAGCCCGTCTTCGGACTCCGGGTCGAAGGCCTGGAACCGCTCGCGGTTAAGGGTGGCCAGGTTGTCGGAGATGCCCATCAGCCGTTTCAGGTCCGCAACCCGCAGCCGGCGCGTGACCTTGGCCAGTTCGGCTGTGTCCTCGGCGAAGGCCGGCGCGGTAATCGGGGCGTTGAAGGCTGGCGCCGCGAAGTTCAGCGCCTTGGCCGGGGAGATCACCATCAGCATGGCCCTGCCTTAGGGCCTTCCGGCGCGGCCCGCCAGAGGTTGAGCCACCGGCTAAGATGGACAGGAGCGCCCGACCTCTGTCAGGCTCCGTCAATGGCTCGCGGGGAGACCGTCATGCGTCGTTTTTCAACCCTGTTCGCCGCCGCCGCCCTGACCCTTTCCGCCTGTGGCCTGCCCACGGCCGACAAGGAGAGCGACGCCGAGGCGCGGCAACTCTACCAAGAAATCCACAGTGGGGCGGACCTGTCACAGGACCCCAATCTGGACGAGACGATGAAGACGCCGGACCGGCTGGCCGAGCTGGCGGCGGTCAGGGCGGCGCTGCCTCAGGGCGAGCCCAGCAAGATCGAGAACCGGGCGTGGAACTACAACACCACCAACGACGGGGCGTTGGCCACCCTGGTGCACGCCTATATCTACCCGGACCGTACGGTGATGACCGAGACCGTTCTGCGCAAGGCGTCGGGCGAGAAGACCTGGCGCATCGCCGGTTTCAAGGTGAAGCTGGATCCCGCAGCGTCGGGGGGCAACGCTGCGCCAGCTTCGGAGACACCGGGCGAGAAGACTTAGAACCAGGCGGCCCGGCGGCCGGCTCATCCTTCTCCCGCCAAAGGAGAAGAAACATCAACGTGAGCGATTCTAAACACTGAGAGCGGGTTGCGGGCGGAAAACCGGTTCCCACTTTTCCTCAACCCGCCCTAAAACAACACCCGCGGGTTCATGATCCTTCCCGGATCCAGGGCGGCGCGGATGGCCCGAACGGCGGCCAGTTCGGCGGCGCTCTTATAGGTCTCCGCCTCGGCGGTTTTCATCGTGCCCAGACCATGCTCGGCGCTGATCGAGCCGCCAAGAGACATCACCAGGTCATGGACGATGTGAGAGCCGGCATCGCGCAGATCGTTGTGCAGCTCGGCGTCCCCGCCCGCGGGGCCGAGGACGTCGTAGTGGATATTGCCGTCGCCCACGTGGCCGAAGGCGTCGACGCGCACGCCGGGGAAGCGTTCAGCAAGGGTGCGGCTGGCGGCCTCGATGAAATCGGCGATGCGGGAGACCGGCACCGAGACGTCATGCTTCCAGGCCGGCCCCTCGGACTTCTGGGCGGCGGACTGGTTTTCGCGGAGGGCCCAGAAGGCCTTGGCCTGAGCCTGGCTCTGGGCGACGGTGGCGTCGCTGATCAGACCCTGGTCCAGGGCGCCGGTGAGCAGGCGCTCCATGGAGGCTTCGGCGGCGCCCGGCTCGCCGCTGGCGGTCTCGATCAGGGCGTACCAGGGCGGGCGGCTTTCCAGAGGGTCGCGGTGGCCTGGCAGGTTGCGGGTGACCAGCTCCATGCCCAACGCGCTGATCAGTTCAAAGGCCTCGACGCCACCACCGGTCTCGTCCTTGGCCCGGGCCAGGAGCTGGATCGCGGCGTGGGGGTCTTCGAGAGCGACGAAGGCGACGGCGCGGCTGGCCAGTATGGGGAACAGCTTCAGGGCGGCGGCAGTGACCACGCCCAGGGTGCCCTCGGCGCCGATCAGCAGCTGCTTGAGATCGTAGCCGGTGTTGTCCTTGCGCAGCCGCTTGAGGCCGTTCCACACCTCGCCATTGGGCAGGACTGCTTCCAGGCCGAGCACAAGATTACGCATCGTGCCGTAGCGCAAGACCGCCGTGCCGCCTGCGTTGGTGGAGATCAGCCCGCCGATGGTGGCCGAGCCCTCCGAGGCCAGGCTCAAGGGAAAGAACCGGCCCTCCGCCAGGGCCGCCTCGTGCGCCGCCGCCAGGGTGACGCCGGCGTCCACGACCATGACATCGTCCAGCGGCGCCACGTCACGCACCGTATGCATCCGCTCCAGCGACAACAGCACCTCGCCCTGGGGGATCTGGCCGCCGACCAGGCCGGTGTTGCCGCCCTGGGGGGTGACGGCGACCCCCGCTTCCGCGCAGAGGCCGATGACGGCAGCGACCTCCCGCGTCGACCGGGGCAGCAACAGGATCGGGGTGGTCCCGCTCCAGCGGTCGCGCCATTCCACAAGCTTGGGGGCCAGGCGGTCGGGATCCTGGCTCCAGCCCCCCTCGCCCAGCAGGGTTTTGAAGCGGTCGATAACGTCTGGGGGAACGGGCGCGATCATAGGGCCAGCTTAGGCGCAAACCCGGCCAGCGTCAGCCGACGTGACCGGCCGCGCGGCGCAGGCGGTCGTTGATCGCTTCGCCCAGTCCCTCCCGCGGAATGACGGCCACGGCGATGGCGACGGGGGCCAGGGCGTCGGCGGCGCGCAGCATGGCGAACAGATTGGCCGCCGCCTGGCGCAGGTCGCCGCCCGGGCTGAGGTTGAAGGTGAGGGGCGAGGCTGGCGCCGGGCCAAAGGCCAGGAAGGCTTCGCCGTCCCCAGGCGCGTCGGCGTCCAACCGCATTGGAGCGGCGGGGGCGTAGTGGCGGGTGAGGCGGCCGGGAGAGCGCCTGGCGTCGGCCTCCGCCTCTGCCAGGGGGCCGATAAGGGCCTGGATCTGAGCGCGGGTCACAGCCCCCGGGCGCAGTAGGCGGGCCGGGCCGTCCAGCAGGGAGACCACCGTCGACTCCAGGCCCACATCGCAGGGACCGCCGTCCAGGGCCGCCGCGGCGGCGAAGCCGGTCTCGCCCACCGCGTCGGCGAAGGTAGTGGGGCTGGGGCGACCGGAGCGGTTGGCGGACGGCGCCGCGACAGCGCCGCCGAACGCCTTCAGTACGGCGTGGGCCAGGGGGTGGGCCGGCGCACGGACGGCGACGGTGTCGAGGCCCGCACGGGCCAGGTCGGAAACGGCGCCGACGCCCTGCCGATACGGCGCTACCAGGGTCAGGGGACCGGGCCAGAAAGCGGCCATCAGAGCCTCGGCGCGGTCGTCCAGAACGGCGAACCGGCGGGCGGCCTCGGCGTCGGCTACATGAGCGATCAGGGGATTGAAGCTGGGCCGGCCTTTGGCTTCATAGAGCCGGGCCACCGCCCGCGCATTGGCGGCGTCGGCGGCCAGGCCGTACACCGTCTCAGTGGGCAGGATGACCAGGTCTCCCGCCGCAAGCGCTGCGACAGCGGCGTCTACGGAGTCCGGCGCGCGGTGAGGTCCACGGTCACGTTGATCGCCGCCGGGATCACCGAGGTCGCCTGCCATTCACCCTGTCCCACGCCGAACGCCAGGCGGTTGACGGCGACCGCCGCGGTCATCCTGGCCTGTTTGCCGGTGATGGCGAGGGTGAAGGGCAGAGTCAAAGGCTTCGCCACACCGCGGACCGTCAGCTGGCCGACCGCCTGGTAGTGGCCACCGCCCAGGTCCTTGAAGTTCGACGCCGTAAAGCTGGCGCGGGGGAACCTGGCCGCCGCGAAGAACTCGGCGCCGGGCAGGGCCTGGTCGCGGTCCTTGTCGCCGGTGGCGGCGGACGCGGCCTCGATGGTGGCGGTGACGCTGGAGCCGGCCAGGTTCTTGGGATCGAACCGGATCACCGCGTCCCAGCGGCGGAAGGCGCCGGAGAAGGCGTCGCCGCTGAAACTGCTGTTGAAGCCCAGCTTGGAAACGGTCTTGTCCACGGTCCAGACCGGCGCGGGGGCGGCGAGGGCCGGGGCGCCGGCGATTAGGAGGGGGGCGATCAGGAGGGCGGCGATCGAAAGGGGAGCGAGCGGTTTCATACGCGGCGGGGCCTCAGGAAAGGGATCATGCGCGAAACGATAACGTCGCGGCGGACGAACTGATGCATCAGGGCGGCGCCGACATGCAGGACGATCAGGACGTAGGCCATGTAGGCCAGAAGCTCATGCCCGGCGCCGGCGAGCCTGTGTGCGCTCTTCATCTGGTCGTGCGGCAGGGTGGTGAGCGGCCCGATCGCGGGCCAGGGGATCAGGTGGTAGAGCCGGATCGGATAGACGTGGATCAGCGGACTGGACGAGACCAAGGCCCAGCCGGTGAGCGGCATGCCCAGCATGAACACATAAAACAGGACATGCACCGCCTGGGCGACGAACTTCTCCCATCCCTTCACATCCGCGGGCAGCGGCGGCGCCGGGGCGATGATCCGCCAGCCCAGGCGCAGCAAGCTCAGCAGCAGCACCGTAATGCCGATGGACTTATGCCATTGGGTCGGCTCGGTCCGCTCCAAGCCGGTCAAGGTGTTGAAGTACCAGGCCAGGGCAATGTTGCCGAGGATCAGCGCCGCGATAAGCCAGTGCAGGGTGATGGCGACGGCGCCGTAGCGGTCCCCGCGGCGACCGCTACGGAATGCGGACTTAGCCGGCTCGGAGGTGGCGGATTGGGCGGTCACTTACGGTCGAACTCCGCCTCGATGGTCAGGCTGACGTCGTCGCCGACGATGCCGTTGTTGAGGAAATCCGAGCCGAAGTCGGAGCGCTTGATGGTGGTGGTGGCGGTGAAGCCGACGATGCTGCGGAACGGCGGCAGCGGGCTCCTGCCGGCGCCGTTGAAGGTGACGTTGAAGATCACCGGCTTGGTCACGCCGCGGAGGGTCAGGTCGCCGGTCATGGTTCCGGTGTTGCCGGCGCCCTTCTGGATGGACGTGGAGGTGAAGGTGATCTTCGGGAACTTGGTGGCGGCCAGGAATTCATCGGCGAACTTGGCGCTGTAGTCGGCGCCCACGTCCAGGGAGGCGGCGTCGACGCTGGCCTGGACCCGGGCGTTTTCCGGGTGGGCCGGGTCATAGGTGAAGGTCCCGTCGAAGCTGTCGAACCGCGTCGTATAGATCGAGACGCCCAGGTGCATGACCTTGGCGATGACGCTGGCGTGCTGCTTGTCGATGGCGTAGCTGCCGCCGCCCAGATCGGCCACCTCGTGCGAGGGCGCGGCCAGGGCGCGAAGGGGCAGGCCCACCAGGGCGGCGAGAGCGAGGACGGCGAAGTTGGGGCGCATGGGGAGTCTCATCTGTGATCACCGCTGTTACGGTTGCCCGAACTAGATGACGGCTTTGGGGCGTCAAACAATCCCGACCTCACGAAACCGTGACCAAAAAGGCGCGAACGCACCGCGTTCGACGAGATGGCCCCAAGGCAGTCGACCGGGCCGGATTTTCCTCTAGATAGGACGACGATCCAAGGGACCCTATTCCATGACCTACAAAGCGCCGGTTCGAGACCTGATCTTCGCCCTCAACGAGGCGGCGGACTTCGGCCGGCTGGAAAGCGCCTTCCCCGGCGCGGACGCCGACACGGTGGCGGCGGTGTTGGACGCCGCCGGCGCCTTCTCCGCCGACATCCTGGCGCCCTTGAACGCCCCCGGCGACAAGGCCGGCGCCAAGTTCGAAAACGGCCAGGTACGGAGCGCACCGGGCTTCGCCGACGCCTACAAACAGTTCGCCGCCGGCGGCTGGAACAGCCTGGCGGCTGAGGTCCAGCACGGCGGCCAGGGCCTGCCCAAGGCGTTGGAGATCGCTGTCTTCGAAATGATCCAGGCGGCCAACCTGGCCTTCGGCCTGTGTCCGATGCTGACCCAGGGCGCCATCGCCGCCATCGCCGCCCACGGCACCGCGCGGCAGAAATCGCTCTACCTGCCCAAGCTGGTGTCCGGCGAATGGACCGGGACCATGAACCTCACCGAGCCATCGGCGGGCTCGGACCTGGGCGCCGTCGCCACCCGCGCCGAACCGGACGGCAAGGGCGGCTACACCCTGACTGGGACCAAGATCTTCATTACCTGGGGCGACCACGATGTGGCCGACAACATCGTCCACCTGGTCCTGGCCCGACTGCCCGACGCGCCCCCCGGCACCCGCGGCCTGACCCTGTTCCTGGCCCCCAAGCGGCTGGTGAACGATGATGGCAGTCTGGGCGAGGCCAATGGCGTGCGCCCGGCCTCCATCGAGCACAAGCTGGGGGTCCATGCCTCCCCGACCTGCGTGATGTTGTTCGAGGACGCCAAGGCCGAGATCGTCAGCGCCCCGAACCAGGGGCTGGCGGCCATGTTCGTGATGATGAACGACGCCCGCCTTCACGTCGGCGTCCAGGGCGTGGCCATCGCCGAGCGGGCCTATCAGCAGGCCCTGGCCTATTCCCTGGAGCGCAAACAGGGCCGTTCGGCCTGGACGGGGGCCACACCCTCGCGCCTGTTCGACCATCCCGACGTGCGTCGCTCGCTGATGCTGATGAAGGCCAAGATCAGCGCCTCGCGCGCCATCTGCCTGTCCACCGCCGTCGCCGCCGACCTGGCCCGCACCGCCGCCAACCCGGTGGACCGGGACAGCGCCCGCTTCCGCCAGGAACTGCTGACCCCCATCGCCAAGGCCTGGTCCACGGACATCGGCGTCGAGGTGGCCTCCATGGGCCTGCAGATCCATGGTGGCGCTGGCTTCATCGAGGAGACGGGGGCGGCGCAGCACTACCGCGACGCCCGCATCCTGCCGATTTACGAGGGCACCAACGGCATCCAGGCCATCGACCTGATGGGCCGCAAGCTGGCGCTGAACAAGGGCCAGGCGGTGCGTGAGCTGGTGGCCGACATCTTCCCGACGGCCGCTGCCTTGAAGAGCGCCGACGACGCCTGGCTGCACACCATCGGTTCGCACCTGGAGACAGGCCTGGCCGCGGTCCAGGCCGCCACCGGCTGGCTGATCGAGCGCCGCGGCCACGCCCAGCCCGACGCCCTGGCCGGCGCCACCCCCTATCTCAAGCTGCTGGGCGACGTGGTTGGCGGCTGGATGCTGGCCAAGGAAGCCCTGGCCGCCTCGGTGAAGATCGCCGCCGGCGAGGGACCCCAGGACTACTATCGCACCAAGATCGGCCTGGCCCGGGTGTTCTCCGAACAGGTCCTGGCCCAGGCGCCCGGCCTGACCCAGGCGGTGACCCAGGGCTCAGTGGACCTGTTCCGCGCCACGCCGGAAGCGCTGGGCGCCTAGCTACGGCGGCCCCGTCTCGGCAGCCGGGGCAGATGCTGATGGACGGCGCCGATCCCCCGGCGGCGTTCTTCCCTAGTCATCACCGGCGAAGTCGAAAGCAGCGCAGGCGTCGGCGGCCGCGGGAACGGGCTCGAGATAGCGCCACTCGGGCCCGGCCGCGGAGATGTCGCAAGCCTCGCCCAGGCTGGTGGCGCGGGTGGGCGCCAAGCGGTCGCGCACGCTCGCCGGCAAGCGCGCGACGATGCCGATCGAGCCGATCGCCACGCCGAAGACGATCCCCGTGCGGGGATGGACCAGGGACGGGTGGCCCCAGAACACCCAGCGGCTGGACCGCGGCAGGGCCCGGTCAAGTCGCCATAGCTGTTCGACGACGTCGGGATGAACGCCAAGACCCATCATCGGGTCCGCCACCGATTCCAGACCCAGGCTGAGCGGCGGCGGCGGTCGCGGCGGGCGCTCAGCCATGTCGTTCATGAAGCGGGCGACGCGATCCTCGATTTGGGCTGGGGTCTCGCGGCGGAATGCCTGGGCAAGCCGGCCCCTCACGTAGTCCCAGGTGATGTCCGGCGGACGGAAATAGTGGATCGGGCCCTGGTTCCTGGGATCGTCTTGGGCAACGCCGCGATGCAGGCTTTCAGCCATGGGGACCGCCTTCGCCTCCGGATTTCAGCCGAGAAGGTCGCGAAAATCGTCCTGGTCAGGACGGCCCCAGTCTACGCCAAACCGCGACACGTTCCCAGCCAGGCCCCGCCTGATCAGCCAGGCATGGTCTCGAATACCGTCAGCCCCGAAGGGATCAGGGCCCAGTCCGCGCGGCCGCGGTTGAAAATGGCGATAGTGGGACGGAAGTCGGCGGGGTTATCCAGCGAGCCCGCATAGATCGTGTGTGACTCGTCCTGGCCAACGACGCCGCCGAATACCAGCCCGCCGCAGTTGGGGCAGGAATTGCGCACTGCGTCGGTCCCTCGGAAGGACCTGCTGGCGTAGGTCCGGGATTGGCCGGTGAAACTCAACGCGCTACTGGCAAAGGACATGAAGGGGATGAAGCCGGAGCCGGACGCCTTGCGGCAATCGCCGCAGTAGCAATGCCCCATGAACTGTGGCTCGCCCAGCGCCTCATAGCGCAACGCGCCGCAGAGGCAGCCGCCGGTGTAGCGTTCAACCGCGTCCGTCATGGCCACCGTGCTCCAGGGTAAAGAGACGCCCGAACCTAGTCCATGCGGCGGCGTTTTCCCAATCGCCTTGTCGCGGGAAACGCCCGCGCGCCAGTCGTCCTAGGGATAGGCGAACTGGGCGTCGTGGTGCTCGTAGCGCGCATGGCGCTCATAACCATCATAGTCAGGGCGGTCACGGCTCGGGCGCCAATGCTGGCGCTATTCCACGATGTGGCGATGGTGCGGCGAGGTGTAGTCCGGCCGCGGATAGGCCACCGGCAGGCGCACCACGCGTGTGACATAGACCGTGCGCACGGCCACGCGCCGCGCCAGGTGTCCAGGCGCACAGGACTGCCCTGGAAAGTTGAACGGGACTTGAATCTGTTAACGCAGGTTCATGGCCCCGTCCGTCCGCCGAAGTGATCTAGAGCTGGGCCAACATGTACTCGGCCGAGGAGACCTTGAATTCCCCGCCCTGCTCGACGTTCAGCTCGGTGATGACGCCGTCCTTAGCGATGAAGGAATAGCGCTGCGAGCGCTGGCCCATGCCGAACTTACTGCCGTCCATTTCCAGGCCGGCGGCCTTGGTGAAGTCGCCGTTGCCGTCGGCCAGCATCAGGATGTCGTCGCCGACGCCCTGATCCGCGCCCCAGGCCTTCATCACGAACACGTCGTTCACGGAGATGCAGGCGATGGTGTCGACGCCCTTGGCCTTGAACTCGGCGGCGTGCGCCTTGAAGCCCGGCACATGCTTGGCCGAGCAGGTGGGGGTGAAGGCGCCCGGCACGGCGAACAGGGCCACGGTCTTGCCCGCGCATAGCTGCTCGGTGGTGATCGGAGTGGGGCCGCTTTCGCCCCAGGTTGTGAACGTCGCCTGCGGAACCTTGTCGCCAACTTTGATGGCCATGATGTCTCTCCTCCCAAGGGGTCGCAACGGAGATAGAGCCGCCGGCCCCATCCGCCAAGGGCCAAGACGGACTTGCCAGCAAGACATCGGCCGCCAGGGCTTGAATTGGCCCCGTTGCGACCCGATCATGTGGCTATGAGCCAGACCCCCAGCCCCTACCTGGCTGGCCGCCTGCTGGTGGCCATGCCGGGCATCGATGACGAGCGCTTCGAGCGCGCCGTGATTTTCCTTTGTGCGCACAACGACGAGCACGCCATGGGGCTGACGGTGAACCGGCCGGTGGATGGCCTGACGCTGTCGGACCTGCTGGCGCGCCTGGGGGTGGAATCGGACATCGACACCCCGGACGAGCTGGTGCTGTTCGGCGGGCCGGTGGAGCGGGAGCGCGGCTTCGTGCTGCACACCGACGACTATGTCTCCGAACCCTCCAGCCTGGCCGTGGGCGACGGATTGATGCTCACCGGCACCCGCGACGTGCTCGAGGCCATGGCCAGCCAGAAGAACCACCCGCGCAAGGCGGTGATGGCGCTTGGCTACGCCGGCTGGGGCGCCGGGCAGCTGGAGCGGGAACTGCGCGAGAACGTCTGGCTGACCTGTGATCCGGACGAGGCGATCCTGTTCGGCGACGACCATGAGCACAAATGGTCCCGCGCCCTGGCCAAGATTGGCGTCAGCGCCGAGCACCTGTCGGCCCAGGCGGGACGGGCGTGAGCGCGGGCGAAGGGGGCGCCATCGACTTGGCCGAGAAGTTCGCCGCCTTCTCCGATCACTGGCGGCCGAAAATCGCCGCCCAGCTCAACGGCCAGGATGTGCGGCTGGTGAAGGTGCGGGGCGTTTTCCCCTGGCACAGCCACGCCGAGGCCGAGGAGATGTTCCTGGTCTGGAAGGGCCGGTTTCGCGTGGAGTTTCGCGACCGAGTGGTGATCCTGGACCCCGGCCAGTTCTTCGTGGTCCCCCGCGGCGAGGAACACCGCACCGCCGCCGACGAAGAGGCCGAGGTCATCATCTTCGAACCGTCGGAGGTGGTGAACACCGGCGAGGTGCGGGACGCCGCGTTCACGGCTCCGGCCGGAGTACGTATCTAACCCCTACCCGCGCGCCTTCACCGGCGCCGCGCCGTCGGCGTAGCTTTCGTTGAGGTAGACCTCGGCTTCCTGGGGCGAGAGGGCCGGGGCGTAGCCGAAGCCCTGGCCGTAGTCGCAGCCGATTTCCAGCAGGGCGCGGGCCATGACGGCGTTCTCCACCCCTTCGGCCACCACCTCCAGCGCCAGGTCCTGGCCCAGCTTGATCACGCTGCGCACGATCTTGGCCGAGCCTTCGTTGGTGGCCATGGTGCGCACGAAGTAGCGGTCGATCTTCAAGGTGTCGAAGGGCAGCCGCGTCAGGTAGCTCAGCGACGAGAAGCCGGTGCCGAAATCGTCCAACGCCAGGCCGGCGCCGGCGTCGCGCAGGGCGCGCAGGGTTACCGCCGCCTGGTCGGGATCGCGCATGATGTCGCTCTCCGTGATCTCCAGCTTCAGGGCGCCCTTGGGCAGGTCGTATTTGCGCACTAGGCCGGCGACGTCCTCGGTAAGGCCAGGCCGGTCGATCTCGCCGACGGACAGGTTTACGCTGCAGGTCATGTGCTCCATGGCCGGGTGCGCCTTGCGCCAGGCGCCCAGCTGGCGGGCCGAAGCGCGCATCATGTGCGAGCCCAGCTCCACCATCATGCCCATCTCGTCCATCAGGCCGAGGAAGTCGTCGGGGGCCAGGAAGCCGCGGCGGGGATGGCGCCAACGGGCCAGGGCCTCGAAGCCTGAAAGCTCACCGGTGGAGAGGCGCACGATCGGCTGGAAGAAGGGCATGATCTCGCCGCGCCCGATGGCGCCGCGCAGGTCGGATTCCAGGGCCAGGCGGGAAAGGCCGTCGCCTTCCAGGGCGCGGCCATAGGCGGCGGCCGGAGCGCCGCGGCCATTGGTCTTGGCGGCTTCCACCGCCAGTTCGGCCCGGCGCAGCAGTTCAGCCGCCTCCTGGGCGTCGTCGCCGCCCTCGGCCCGCACGGCGCCGATGGCCAGGGTGGGCAGGATGTCGAAGCCGGCTACCCGCAAGGGCTGCTCCAGGGCCTTGCGCAGGACCTCGGTGTTCTCGCCGGTCCCCACGGGGATCATTACGGCGAATTCGTCCTCGCCGATGCGGGCCATCAGGGCCTCACGCGGGAAGGCGGCGGCCAGGCGTGAGCCCAGGGCGGCCAGGACCAGGTCGGCTCGCTCGTGGCCCAGGGCCTCGTTCAGGCGGCGCAGGCGGTTGAGGTCGGCGACGATCAGTTCGTAGTCGCCCGGTTCATTGAGGCGCTCGCGGGCGCGGGCGACAAAGCTGCGGCGGTCCAGCAGGCCGGTGAGGGGGTCGGACTCGGAGCCGACGAAGCGGGTTTCGCGGGCGGCAACGCCGGCGGCGCGCAGGCCTTCCTCCAGCCAGATGCCGCGCCACAGGCAGGGCTCGGCGCCGCGCATGCGCACCCGGGCGGAAACCTCCACCCCCGGCTCACGCACCCGTAGCAGGTCTTCGACCCCGGCGCGGTCCTGCGGCAGGACCAGGGATCGGATGGCGGCGGAGGAGCATTCTGGGGCCAGCGGGCCCATGCCGAGCGCGCGCGAGGCGCCAGTCAGGCGTAGTCGGTCCTTCTCTGGCTCCCAGAGCCAAAGAGCCACGTCGGCGGCGCCCAGCGCCTCCAGCACCGACGTCGCATCCCAGACTAGTGGTGACGCCATCGTCACTCCGCGAACTCAGACCAACACGTCCTCGTGCCGTTGCTCGCTGGCGGGGGCCGGCGAGATCATCCCGAACAGGAGATGATCTCGCCAAATACCGTTAATTCTCAGATAAGCCCGCGCTAAACCCTCGTGCTTGAATCCGGCTTTCAGCAGCACGCCGCGGGACGGTTCGTTGGTGGGAATACAGGCCGCCTCCACCCTGTGCAGGCCCAAACGGATGAAAGAGAAGCTGGTGACGGCGTTCACCGCCGCCATGGTGTGGCCCCGGCGGGTGAAGGGCTGGCCCACCCAGTAGCCGATGGACCCCATCTGCGCGACGCCGCGCCGCACGTTGGAAAGGGTGATTCCGCCGACCATAGCCCCGTCCGACTGGCGGAAGACCAGGAAGGGATAGGCCAGGCCGCGCTCCAGATCGTGGGCGTAGGCGGACAGCCGGCGCTTGTAGGCGGCGCGGGTCAGGTCGTCCCGAGGCCAAGTCGGCTCCCACGGTTGCAGGAACTCACGCGAACGGGCGCGCAAATCCGCCCATTCGGCGAAGTCACCACTGCGGTGCGGACGCAACCGGACCCCCTCCCCTTCCAGGCGCAGGTCATGATCCGGGGCGATCCAGTCCAGGAGAGCCATGGGTGATTTTGGCGCCGTTCCGAGGTCGAAGCAAAGAGGTTAACGCGGCCGCGCCGCGGTCGTGGGGCTCAGGCGAAAAGGGCGTCGCGGAAGCGAGCGCCCGCAGTGGTGGCGGCCCGGGTTCCCAGGACGCTGGTGGCGACCTTGCCGGAGGCCAGGACGCGGGCGCCGACCCGGGCCAGATCTTCCACCGTGACCGCATCGATCAGGGCGGCGATCTCCGGCGCGGCGACCAGGCGGCCGTAGGACAGAGCCTGGGCCGCCGCCTGTTCGGCGCGGGTCAGCAGGGACTCGCGGCCCATGAACACGAAACCCTTTAGCTGGGACTTGGCGCGGGCCAGTTCGGCGGCGGTGACGCCGGCGGCCATGGCGCGGATCTGTTGGCCGGTGACCTGGGCCAGCCGCCCGGCGTCGCGCGCCGCGCAGCCCGCATAGACCCCCAGCACTCCGGCGTCGTCATAGGCGTCGAAGAAGGCGTCGATGGCGTAGGCTAGGCCCAGCTTCTCCCGCGCTTCCTGGAACAGGCGCGAGGACATGCCGCCGCCCAGAATCTCCACGAACAGCCGCAAGGCGAAGTGGTCCGGATCCAGCAGGCCCGGCGCCGGCAGCATGAAGACCACATGCGCCTGTTCCAGACGGCGGGTCTCGGCCACGTCGCCGCCGGTGAACAGGGCGGCCTCGGGGGCGAAGGCGGGGGGGGCGGAGGCTTCGCCGAAATGAGCCTGGGCCAGCTTCAGCAGTTCGTCCTCGTCCACGGCCCCCGCGGCGCTGATCACCAGGCGGTCGGGGGCGTAGATCGCCGCGCGCCAGGCTTCCATGTCGCCGGGGCCGGCCGGCGCCAGGGCCTCTGGCGTGCCCAGGATCGGGCGGCCGATGGGCTGGTCGGCGAAGGCGGCGGCCTGGGCCAGTTCGAACACCTGGTCGTCAGGGGTGTCGGCCGCCTCGGCGATCTCCTGGCCGACCACGTGCTTCTCGCGGGCCAGGTCGCCGGCGTCCAGAGTCGGGCGCTGGACGATGTCGGCCGTAACCGCCATGGCGAGGGGCAGACCGCCGCTGAGGGCGCGGATCTGGAAGCTAGTGCGCTCATGCCCCGTGGCGGCGTTGATCTGGCCGCCCGCCGCCTCGATGACCTCGACGATGTCGCGGGCGGAGCGGCCGCCGGCGCCCTTGAAGACCATGTGTTCCAGCAGATGCGACCAGCCGGATCGCCCCGCGTCTTCCCAGCGCGAGCCACGGCCGGCCACGACGCTGAGGGCCAGGGTCTCGTAGCCGGGCGCGGGGTCGCAGACCACTGTCACGCCGTTGGACAGCCGATGCAGGCGGGGACCGGTCACGCCGTCACGAACGCCCGGACATAGACCTTCACGGCCTCGGCGTCGGCCGCGATGCGATCGAACCGCTCTGGGCGGGCCGCTTGGGCGGTCACGGCCATCGGCGCCTCGGGTGCGACCCCGGCGGCGGCCTTCACCGCGGCCGGGAACTTGGCCGGATGGGCGGTGGAAAGCACGATCATCGGCGTCGTCGGCTTGGCGGGGCCGACGCGCTGGGCGCCGGCCAGGGCCACGGCCGTATGCGGGTCCACCAGCACGCCGGTGGCGTTCAACGTCGACAGGATGGTGCGTGACGTCTCCGCCTCGTCCACCGCCACGCCGCGGAACAGGCGGGCGATCTCCTGCCGCGCGCTGGGCGGCAGGTCGATGGCGCCCGAGGCGGCAAAGGCGGAGAAGGCGCGGCCGGTCTCGACCCCGTCGCGGCCGACGCCCTCGAAATAGAGACGCTCGAAATTGGATGACACCTGGATGTCCATGGACGGGCTCTGGGTGGGGGTCACCGTGCCCTTGGCGTAGCGGCCATCTTCCACCGCCCGGGCGACGATGTCGTTGGCGTTGGTGGCCACCACCAGCCGCTCGATGGGAAGGCCCATGCGCGAGGCCACATAGCCGGCGAAGGCGTCGCCGAAATTGCCGGTGGGGATGGCGAAGGACACCGGCCGGTGCGGTGCGCCCACGGCCACGGCGGCGGTGAAGTAATAGACCGCCTGGGCGGCGATACGGGCGAAGTTGATCGAGTTCACCGCCGACAGGTCTACGGCCTGGGCGAACTGGCCGTCGCGGAACATCTCCTTGAGGATCGCTTGGCAGTCGTCGAAGTCACCGGCCACCGACAGGGTGCGGACGTTGGCGTCGGCGACCGTGGTCATGAACCGGCGCTGCACTTCGGAGATGCGGCCCTCCGGGAACATGGCGACGATGCGCACATGGCCGCGACCGCGGAACGCCTCAACCGCCGCGCCGCCGGTGTCGCCGGAGGTGGCGCAAACGATGGTCATGGTCCGGCCGGCGGCGCCCAGGGCATGGTCATAGAGCCGGGCCAGAAGTTGCATGGCCACGTCCTTGAAGGCCAGGGTCGGGCCGTGGAACAGCTCCAGCAGGAAGCGTCCAGGCGCCAGTTGGCGGATCGGGGTCACCGCGTCATGGGCGAAGGAGGCGTAGGCCTCGGCGCAGAGGTCGCCGATCACCTCGTCAGTGATCTCGCCGTCGGCGAAGGCGCCGATCACCTTGGCCGCCACCTCAGCGTAGGGCTTGCCGGCAAAGGCGGCGATTTCCTCGCGGGTGAAGGTCGGCCAGGTTTCAGGCACATAGAGGCCGCCGTCCGGGGCCAGGCCCGACAGCACCGCCTCGAGGAATCCGACCGCCGGCGACGCGCCGCGCGTGGAAACGTACTTCATCGCACCCTGACCTTCCGAAAGAGCACGGCGGCATAGACGCCGGCCAGGGCGGCGGCAAGGCCGAACCAGGTCAGGGCGTATTCGAAGTGCCGGTTGGGGATGTCGGGCGGCAGGGCCTGAGGGGTGACGCCGGGCGGGGCCGGTGTCTCGCTTTCCACCACCACCATCCAGGGCGGCGCCGGCAGGCCGGTGGCCGTCTCCAGGGCCGCCAGCGCCGTGTCGCGGGACTGATAGCCCGTGGCCGCGCCGCCGGGGCCGCCGGAGCGCTCGGCCAGGCGCTGCATGAATCCCGGCGGCTCGACCCTGCGCAGCACCCCGACCAGGTGACGGGCATCGGTGACCCCAGCGGCCGGCGGCGCGGTCCGCTCGCCCCCCGCCGCCACGCCCCGGTCCACGGCGATCATGCCGAAATTGGCGTCATCGATGGCGCAGGGGGAGATCGGCCGCCACTGAATATCGCTGCCCCGCACCCCATAGAGGTAGACGCGGGTCTGGCGAAAATTGAACGGCAGGCAGTCGACGCTGACGCGGGTGAATTCCACGTCCGCCCCCTTGATCGCGCGGGCCAAGACCGGGGCCAGGGGCTGGGCCGGGTCTGTCCGCAGGGCCGCCACATGGGCCAGGACGCCCTGCTTCCAGGTCAGCCGCTGAAGCTGCCAAACGCCCAGGCCGATCAGGATGGCGACGCCGATGGCGGCGGCGATCGTCAGGCCGAGGGGAAAGCGCGGACGACCCGCGGCGGTGATGTCGGAGCTAGATGTCATCCCGCCTGGCTTCCGAGGCCCGGTTGGCGAACTGGGCGGCCAGCATCAGCCCCTTGATCGGCCGCAACAGCACCAGGCAGACCACCACCGTCAGCGGCAGCCAGATGATCAGGTGCAGCCAGATCGGCGGATGAAAGGCGACCTCGGTGTAGAGGGCGGAGAAGGCGACCAGGAAACCGGCGATGATGATCACGAAGACCGCCGGCCCATCGCCGCTGTCAGCCGCCGCGAGGTCGAAGCCGCACGCCTCGCACCGGGTAGAAACACGAAGAAAGCCCTCGAACAGAGGGCCTTCCCCGCAGTTTGGACAGTGCCCCGCCAAGCCGGCGAGAAAGGGATTTACCCCCGGCTTTGGCGTCAATGACCCCAGCCTGCGCCGAAGATCACATAGACGAAGGTGAACAGGAACAGCCACACCACGTCCACGAAGTGCCAGTACCAGGCGGCCGCCTCGAAGCCGAAGTGCTGCTTGGGCGAGAAGCCGCCGTTCATCATCCGGATCAGGCAGATGGTCAGGAAGATGGTGCCCACCAGGACGTGGAAGCCGTGGAAGCCCGTGGCCATGAAGAAGGCCGAACCATACAGGCCGGCGTTGGCGGCTTCGGCGCCGTAGAACAGCTTCTCGGTCAGGATGTGGTGGTACTCATAGGCCTGGATCGAGGTGAACAGCACACCCAGAATGATGGTCAGGATCAGGCCTAGCTGGGCGCTCTTGCGGTCGCCCTGTTGCAGGGCGTGGTGCGACCAGGTGACCGTGGTGCCCGACAGCAGCAGGGTCAGGGTGTTGATCAGCGGCAGGTGGAAGGCAGGCACCAGCTCGACGCCCTTGGGCGGCCAGGAGGCCCAGGCGCTCTGCACGTCCTCCAGCGGCGAGGCGGTGCGCACGTGATGGAACAGGGCCATCTCGAAGAAGATCCAGAACCACGCCACGAAGAACATCACCTCGGAGGCGATGAACAGGATCATGCCGTAGCGCAGGCCGATGGCGACCACGGGGGTGTGGTCGCCCGCGTTGGCTTCCTTCACCACGTCCGACCACCAGCCGATCATGGTCCAGAACACGCCCAGGAAACCCAGGGTCAGGACCAGCCAATTGCCCTTGGGGATGTAGGCCACGCCCTTGAGGCCCCCGACCAGGCCATAGGCCAGGATCACGGCCGCAACCGAACCGACCAGCGGCCAGGGGCTGGGATTGACTAGGTGGTAGTCGTGTTTGACGCCGTCGTGGGCCATGTGCCGTCTAAAGCCTCTTCATCCCCCAGCGGCGCCTATGGCGCCGCCGATCCCTAGAACAATTTGGTGGCGCCTTAGGCGCCGCCGATCCTCAAACAATTTGATGGTGCTATAACCTTGCCCGCGCCTATCCGCCAAGGCCCTGAACGGGCTTGAGGGACGGCTTGGCCGATGCGGCCGGCGCCTGTCCCTTTGCCCCGCTCTGATCGACGGCGGGAAGGAAGGTGTAGGAAAGCGTGATCTCGTGTTGTGTCCTGTTGTCCGGATCCTCGGCGTAGCGCGGGTCCACGAAATAGACCACGGGGAACTCCACCGTCTGACCAGGATTGATGGTCTGGTTCTTAAAGCAGAAGCATTCCAGCTTCGAGAAGTACGGCCCTGCTGTTTCGGGCACCACATTGTAGACCGCCCGGCCGGTCATCGCGACCTTGCCGGTGTTGGTGGCGCGGAAGAAGGCCAACTTGCTCTGACCCAGCTTCAGGTCCTGGCTGGGCTGGACCGCGTCGAATTTCCAGGTCAGGCCCCGCACATTGGTGTCGAAGCGCACGGTGACGGTCTGGTCCGAGACGCTGGCCGAGGCCGTGTCGACCCGCTTGACCGCGCCGTTGAAGCCGGTGGCGGCGCAGAACCGCTTGTACAGGGGCACGGAGGCGAACGCCGCCCCGACCATGCCGCAGAAGACCACGGCGCAGATCACGGCGATGCGCGCGTTGCCGCGCCCGCCCTTAGACGCCGACCGGGACATGGGCGCTGAGCTTGACGATGGTGATCACGAAGACCAGGACCACGAAGGCGATCAGGCCCAGGGCGATGGCGAGGCTGCGACCACGGCGGGCCTTGGCGGCGCCTTCGCCCTCGTTCCAGGGATCGCTCATGGGACCAGCCCCAAGGGCAGTTGGCCCTGCAGCAGATGCAGCGGCGCCAGGTTCAGCATCCGCTCGGCCAGCAGGGCGGCGAACATCACAAACAGGTACAGGATCGAAAAGGCGAACATGTTGCGCGCCGCCTTGGCGCCGGTCCGCACGTCGTACAGCGCCTCGTCCCGCTCCCGCGGGTCGGCGGCGTCCCCCGCCCGGCTGGCGGCTAGGCGGGCGGCCAGGATCAGGAACACCAGGCCCCCGGCGGCGGCCACGGTCAGGTAGAGCGGCCCGCCCAGGCCCGTGAAGGCCGGGACCAGGCACAGGGGGATCAACAACAGGCTATAGATCAGGATCTGGCGGCGGGTGGAGGCCGCGCCCTTGACCACCGGCATCATCGGCACCCCGGCCTTGGCGTAGTCCTCAGACGTATAGAGCGACAGGGCCCAGAAGTGCGGCGGGGTCCACATGAAAATGATGGCCACCAGCAGCCAGGCGTTCAGCGGCGCGGTCGCGCTGGCCGCGGCCCACCCCACCGCGGGCGGCAAAGCCCCGGCCAGGCCGCCGATGACGATGTTCTGTGCCGTCGAGCGCTTCAGCCACATGGTGTAGACCACGGCATAGAAGAGGATGGTGAAACCCAGCAGGCCCGCCGCCAGCCAGTTCACCGCCACGCCCATCAGCCCGACGGAAAACAGCGACAGGGTGATGCCCAACGCCAGGGCGTCGGCGCCCTGCACCCGCCCCGCCGGCACCGGCCGGCCGCGGGTGCGGCGCATGCGGGCGTCGATGTCGGCGTCGTACCACATGTTCAGCGCCGCCGAGCCGCCGGCCCCCACGGCGATGCACAGGATGGCGACCGCCGCCAGGACCGGGTTCATCGGCGTGCGCGCGCAGAGCAGGCCGGTGAAGGCGGTGAAGATCACCAGCGACATCACCCGCGGCTTCAGAAGCTGGACATAGTCCTGCCAGCGCGCTGGAACGCGGCTGGCAGGAAGGTCATGGACAACGTGGTCGGTCATAACTCCCCGCGAGGGCGGGGCTCCGGATTAGTGGTGGCTGTCGGCGTGAATGACCGGCAGCTCGTTGAACTGGTGGAACGGCGGCGGCGAGGGCAGGGTCCATTCCAGGGTCGTGGCGCCTTCGCCCCACGGGTTGGCGCGGGCCGGACGACGGCGCACGATTGCCTCGGCCAGCACCAGCAGGAACAGCACCAAGCCCACCAGAGTGATGCCGTAGCCGATCGAGGAGAGGTGGTTCCAGTAGGCGAAGGCCGCCGGGTAGTCGACGGTCCGGCGCGGCATCCCCTGCAGCCCCAGGAAGTGTTGCGGGAAGAAGATCAGGTTCACGCCCACGAACGTCACCCAGAAGTGGGCCGTGCCCAGGGCCTCGTTGTAGCGAACGCCCCACATCTTCTCGAACCAGTAGTAGAAGCCGGCGAAGATCGCGAACACCGCGCCCAGGCTCAGCACATAGTGGAAGTGGGCGATGACGTAGTAGGTGTCGTGCAGGGAGTAATCCAGGCCGGCGTTGGCCAGGACGACCCCGGTGACGCCGCCGACGGTGAACAGGAAGATGAAGCCCATCGCCCAGAGCATGGGGGTCTTGAAGTCCACCGAACCGCCCCACATCGTGGCGATCCAGGAGAACACCTTCACCCCGGTGGGCACGGCGATGACCATGGTCGCGGCCACGAAATAGGCCTGCAGATTCACGTTCATGCCGACCGTGTACATGTGGTGCGCCCACACGACGAAGCCGATGAAGCCGATGGCCACCATGGCGTAGGCCATGGCCAGATAGCCGAACACCGGCTTGCGCGAGAAGGTGGAGACGATGTGGCTGATCATGCCGAAGCCGGGCAGGATCAGGATGTACACTTCCGGGTGGCCGAAGAACCAGAACAGGTGCTGGAACATGATCGGGTCGCCGCCGCCGGCCGGGTCGAAGAAGTGGGTGCCGAAGTTACGGTCGGTCAGCAGCATGGTGATGGCGCCGGCCAGGACGGGCAGGCTCAGCAGCAGCAGGAAGACGGTGACCAGGATCGACCACACGAACAGCGGCATGCGGTGGATGGTCATCCCCGGCGCGCGCATGTTGAAGATGGTGGTGATGAAGTTGATGGCGCCCAGGATCGAGCTGGCGCCGGCCAGGTGGACCGACAGGATGGCGAAATCCATCGACGGCCCGGTGTGGCCTATTGTCGATAGCGGCGGATACAGGGTCCAGCCCCCGCCGAAACCGCGCCCAGGGCCGCCGTCCACCAAGGCCGAGGTCAGCAGCAGGGTCCAGGACGCCACCAGCAGCCAGAAGCTGATGTTGTTCATCCGCGGGAAGGCCATGTCCGGCGCGCCGATCATCAGCGGCACGAACCAGTTGCCAAAGCCGCCGATCATGGCGGGCATGACCATGAAGAAGATCATGATCAGGGCGTGGGCCGTGACCACCACGTTATAGGCGTGGTGCCCCTGAGACGCGGTGTTGATATCCAGCAGCGGGGCCAGCCAGCTGCCCGGCTTGAAATACTGGATGCCCGGCTCAAGCAGTTCGAGACGGATCAGGCCGGAGAAGATTGCCCCGATGATCCCCGCCTGGATGGCGAAGATGATGTAGAGCGTGCCGATGTCCTTGTGGTTCGTCGACAGGAACCAGCGGGTCCAGAACCCCGGCTTGTGATCATGCGCGGCGTGGGCGTCGTGCCCATCGGCGTGGGCTGTGCGTTCGTGGGCGTCTGCGGCGTGGGCCATGGTCTTAAACTCTTCCTCGAACAGGCTCAGGGCTTCGCCGCGGCGGGCGTCGCGGCCGCCGGAGCGGGCGTCGCGGCCGGCGCCGCGGCAGGAGGGGCAACCGCGGCGGCCGTCGCCGGGGTGGCGGCGGGGGTGGCGGCCGCTGGAGCGGTCTTGGTCGCCTTGCTGGCCACCCAGGTGTCAAACTCGGCCTGGCTAACCACCTTGATCTCGATCGGCATGAAGGCGTGGTCGATGCCGCAGAGCTGCGAGCACTGGCCGTAGAAGGTGCCGGTCCGGTCGGCCTTGAACCAGGTCTGGTTCAGGCGGCCGGGCACGGCGTCGATCTTCACCCCGAAGGCGGGCATGGAAAAGGAGTGGATGACGTCTTCAGCCGTCACCTGCACCCGCACCACCTGGTTCACTGGCACCACCATCGGGGCGCTGGAGGCCAGCAGGTACGGCACATGTTTGGCGTCAGCCTCCGCCTGCTCCATCTTGGTGGAGGTAAAGGCGTGGATATTCTTGTCCGGGTACTCGTAGTCCCAGTTCCATTGCCGGCCGGTGACCTTCACGGTCATGTAGGGCGGCGGCATGTTGTGCTCTTCATAGAGCAGGCGGAACGAGAAGATCGCCACCACCATCAGGATCAGCACTGGGATGATGGTCCAGGCGATCTCGATGGGGGTGTTGTGGCTCCAGCGCGCGGGCGTCGGATTGGCCCTCCGGTTGAACCGGACGATGACCACGATCAGCAGAACAAGGACGAACACTGCGATCGCTATGATGAGCGGCAGCAGGATCCAGTTGTGGAAGAAGGCGACGTGGCGCCGAATCTCCGAAGCCCCCGGCTGTAGGCCGATGGCGCCGTCGATGGGTTGCCCCACCATGTCCGCCGCCCATGCGTGGGCCGCTACACTCAGTCCAAGGACGGCCGCCGGAACCCCCGCCGCAAGCCGTCCAATCCCCGAAAACTTCGACTTCATGTCCCTCACGGCCTGTTCCGCCGGCCGACGGCCCACAAGGGGCGCGCCGTGCTCCGACACTCCATAGCGCAAAGGCAGGACGCTTCGGTCCGCTTGCAGCGGGCCTATTTGTCGCACCCCGGCCTTCCAGCCTTCCGGGCGCGTGCATACGCGGATCATTGCGGCTTGCCAAGGCGCTAGCGCGCGCCAAAGCCGCCCTCTCCTGGGACGCCCTGGGGACGGCTTGGGGACGCCCCAGGGCCAATGGGCGATTGGCGGTTTCGTAAGCAGGCGCGACGCCCTATCTCTAGGCTCATCATGGTCATAAGCCCCGCGCCCGCCCAGGAAAGTCCGTCATGAACGCACCCGCCCTCGCCCCCTCCATTCTGGAAGCCTCCGGCGTCGACGCCGGCCGGGCCGGCGAGATCCTGAACGAAGCCCTCAAAGGGGCCGATGACGGCGAGCTTTTTCTGGAGCGTTCGGAGAGCGAGTCGTTCCTGTTCGACGACGGCCGGCTGAAATCAGCCACCTATGATTCGGCCGAAGGTTTTGGCCTGCGCGTGGTCGCCGGCGAGACCGCCGGTTACGCCCACGCCAGCGAGGTCTCCGAGGCCGCCATCCGCCGCGCCGCCGATTCGGCCAAGCTGGCCAAGCGCGGCTATGCCGGCGTCTCCGCCGAAAGCCCCCGCGCCACCAACACCAAGCTCTATGGCGAGGAAGACCCCCTCGCCGCCCCGGCTTTTTCCAACAAGGTCGCCTTGCTGCAGGAGATCGACGCCTTTGCCCGCGCGCGGGATCCGCGCGTCGTGCAGGTGATGGCCTCCCTTGCAGGCGAGCGGCGGGTGGTGGAGATCCTGCGCGCCGACGGCCGTCTGATCCGTGACGTCCGCCCCCTGGTGCGTATCAATGTCAGTGTCACCGTGGAAAAGGATGGCCGCCGCGAGAGCGGCTTCGCCGGCGCCGGCGGCCGCGCCGGCTTCGACGCCTGGATCACGCCGGATCGCTGGCAGGAACAGGTGGACGAAGCCATCCGCCAGGCCCTGGTCAATCTGGACGCCGTGCCCTGCCCGGCCGGAGAGATGGATGTGGTGCTGGGCCCCGGCTGGAACGGGGTGCTGCTGCACGAGGCGGTGGGCCACGGTCTGGAAGGCGACTTCAACCGCAAGGGCTCCTCCGCCTTCTCCGGCCGCATCGGCCAGCGCGTGGCGGCGCCCGGCGTCACCGTCTTCGACGACGGCACCCTGCCCGGCCGCCGCGGTTCGCTGAGCATTGACGATGAGGGCACGCCCACGGAGCGCACCGTCCTGATCGAGGACGGCATATTGGTGGGCTATATGCACGACCGCCAGAGCGCGCGGCTGATGGGTCTGACCCCCACCGGCAATGCCCGGCGACAGTCCTTCGCCCACATGCCCATGCCCCGGATGACCAACACCGCGATGATGGCCGGGACCGACAAGCAGGCGGACATGATCGCCTCCACCAAGCGCGGCCTCTACTGCGCCAATTTCGGCGGCGGCCAGGTGGACATCACCAACGGCAAGTTCGTGTTCCAATGCACCGAGGCCTACCTCATCGAGGACGGCAAGATCACCGCCCCGGTCAAGGGCGCCACCCTGATCGGCGACGGCCCCTCGGCCCTGACCCGGGTGACCATGATCGGCGACGACTTCGACTTCGACCCCGGAGTCGGCGTCTGCGGCAAGGCCGGCCAGAGCGTCCCGGTGGGCGTCGGCCAGCCGTCCTTGAAGATCACCGGCCTGACCGTGGGCGGGACCTCGGTCTAGGGGTCTAAATCGGGGGGGGCTGCGCGCCCTCCCGTCCACCGCCTTACCGCGACTTAACTGGCGAGCCTTTCCAACCCTTGCGAGCTATGCGCTGCGTTTTAGGGGGGGAAACATGGCCATCGGTCTTGTTCTGGTGGCGGCCATCGCCCAGGCGGCGCCTTCGGGATCGCCCGCCCCGGCTCCCGCGCCCGACACGCCCTGCGCCGCCGGAGCCTCGACCGGGAACCCCGCTCAGGGCCAGGGCCAGTCCACCATCGGCTATTCGCCAGCCTGCTTCGCCGCCAGCGCCCCGACCACGGCTTTCGACATGGTCGGCCTGTTGCCGGGGTTCTCCCTAGACACCGGCTCCAGCGTGCGCGGTTTTGGTGGGGCGGCGGGCAATGTGCTGATCGACGGCGCCCGGCCGGTGACCAAGGGCGACCCGCTGGACGAAATCCTCAAGCGGATCCCCGCGTCCCAGGTGCTGCGCATCGACGTGATCCGCGGCGGCGCCCCCGGCGTCGACATGCAGGGTAAGACGGTGATCGCCAACGTCATCCGTCGCCAGGACAGCGGCCTGAAGCTGACCACCGCGATAAGCGGCACCTTCGCCGAGAACGGCCACCGGTCCAACAGCCTGCGTATCGAGGGAACCAAGCGGGTGGGCGCCCTGGCGTTCGAGGGCTCGCTGCTGCTGGCCACCGGCATCGACGATGGGGTGGGCGACGGGCCCCGCACCCTGCGCGATTCCAACGGCCTGATCGACCACGCCCAGGAATACGGCTGGGGCCGCGCCATCAATGAAAAGGTCACCGGGGCCGTCGAGGCGCCGCTGGCCGGCGGCACGCTGAAGCTCGACGGCACGGTGTTCCTGAACCCTTACGACGCCTACCTAGCCGATGGCTTCTTCGGCGTGCGCGGCCTGGAGCGCGAGCACGACCACCAGGATACGAACACCTATGAGATCGGCGCCCGGTATGAGCGGCCGCTCACCGCCCGGCTCTCCAGCGAAACCTTCCTGCTGCAACAGTTCGGGGTGAACAACTTCGACGAAGTCCTGGTCGGCCCCACCACGAACCAGCGCTTCACCCTCGACAAGAGCACCCGCGAAAGCATCCTGCGCACTAGCCTGAAGTTCCAGGCCACCAACACCCTGAACCTGGAGGCCGGCGGCGAGGGGGCCTATAACCACCTGCGCAGCCGCACCCACTATGAACAGGACGGCTTGGCGGTGCCCCTGCCGGCGGCCAATGTTCAGGTGGCCGAGACCCGCGGCGAGCTCTTCGCCACCGCCACCTGGCGCGCCCGCCCCACCCTGACGCTGGAGACCGGCATCCGCGCCGAGGCGTCCAGGATCGCCTCCAGCGGCGATGTGGCGAGCACACGCAGCCTGTTCTACCCCAAGCCGCGAGTGGTGATCAGCTGGTCGCCGAACGCCGCCAACCAGGTGCGCCTGCGCCTGGAGCGCGAGGTGGGTCAGCTGAACTTCGACGACTTCACCGCCTCGGCCGCCACCCTGGGCGGCGGCACGGTGCACGGCGGCAATCCCAACCTCAATCCGCAGCAGGCCTGGGTGGCCGAGCTAGCCTATGACCACCGGTTCTGGGGCGCCGCCCAGGTGACCATCACCGGGCGACACTACTGGCTGCGCGACGTGGAGGATCGGGTCCCCGACCCCACCGGCGCCTTTGACACCCCCGGCAACATCGGCGTGGGAACCAAGGACGAGCTGGCCCTGAACCTGAACCTTCCCACCGATCGGCTGGGCGTCAAGCACGGGGTGCTGACCGCCACGGGAACCTGGCGCCACTCCAGCGTCATCGACCCGACCACCGGCCGGATGCGGGAAATCTCGGGCCTGCACCACTATGACAGCGAGATCCACTTCACCCAGGGCCTGCCCCGGTGGAAGGCCACCTGGGGGTTCGACGTGTTCGGCGCCTGGCGCGAGACCTCCTACCGCTTCAACGAGATCGACACCGACCGATTGAAGACCTGGCTCGCCTTCCATATCGAGTACAAGCCGCGGCCCGACCTGACTTTAAGGGCCGAGTTCGACAACGCCACAGGCCGCGGCTTCGAACACATCCGCGAATATTTCCCCGGCCCCCGCAACCTGAACGGCGACCCCGTGATCGACACCCGCGACCTGCACTACGGCCGGCTGTTCTACATCCGGGCGAGGAAGACGTTCGGCTGACCCTCTCGGCGGAGGGAAGACAATAGCGCCTAACCCCCGCTCTCAAAAATCGGCTGCGTCGGATCGAGCGGCGGTTCTGTCGCCGGCACGCCCACTGCGTGCGCCCAGCCCTTAATGAGCGGGCTGATGGCCATGAACGCGACTCCGAACGCGATCCCGGCCCAGCCGATCAGGCTGAAGACATGCAGGGATGTGGTCAGCGCCAGCTTGGGGTCCAGCACCTGGCCGCCCACCGAGGCGGTGCCGGTCAGGCCGGCGATCTTGCCGCCGACGAACTGGGCGATGGACGAAGCCAGGAACCAGACCGCCATCATGAACGAAGCCACGGTCGGCATGGCCAGCTTGGTGATCTCCGACAGGCCCACCGGCGACAGGCAGAGCTCCCCGGTGGTGTGCAGCAGATAGAGCAGGCCCAGTAGCATCAGCGGCAGGCGGAAGCTGGCGTCGGCCAGGCCGGCCCCCCAGACCATGACCATGAAGCCCAACCCCACCTGAATCAGGCCCAGGCCGAACTTCAGCACCGGGTTGGGGTCCAGCTTGCGGCGGCCCAGATAGGCCCACAGGGCCGCGAACACCGGGGCGAAGATCAGGATGAAGCCGGCGTTGAACGACTGCGTCTGACCGGCCCCCATCTTGGTGTCGATCCAGAAACCGGTGGTGGGAATCCCCGCCGCCTGCAGTTGCGCGGCGGTGCCGAACGGTATGCCCAGGAAGCGCCCCGCCGCCTTGGTCATCGACAGGTCGACATTGGTGGAGGCGAACAGGTTCAGCGAGGTGGCCGCCTGCTCGAACAGGGTGAAGAACACCACCGCCCCCAGGATCAGCACCACCGCCAGCATCATCCGCTGGCGCTCCACCCAGGTCTTACAGACCATGGCCAGGATGTAGCCGATGGCCGCCAGGGAGCCGGCGATGGACGCATACAGCAGCAAGCCGACCAGCTTGTTGTTGGGCACCAGCAGCCAGACGGCGCCGACGCCCACCAGGGCCAACAGATAGATCAGCCCTTCGCGGTTGACCGGGCCGACAAGGGGCTTGGCCAGCAGCGCCGGGTCGGGCGGCTCGCCCTTGCCCTGCAGCAGGCGCTTGCCCAGCACGAAGACGACGAACCCCGCCGCCATCCCCACCCCGGCCAGGCCGAAGCCCGCCCACCAGCCCACCGTCTGGCCCAGCAAGCTGCACAGGATCGAGGCCCAGAAGGCCCCCAGATTGACCCCGTAGTAATAGAGCGTGAATCCGGAGTCCCGGCGCGGGTCGCCTTGCGGGTACAGCTGTCCGACGATGGTGGAGATATTGGCCTTGAGGAACCCCACGCCCATGATGATCAACGACACCGCCAGGTAGAAGGCGTTCTTGCCGATCGGATCCTGGTGGGTGTCCATCGTGTAGCTGCCCGCCGGCAGCACCGCCGGCAGGCCGGCGTTGGCGGGCAGGTTCTTGATCTGCAGGCCGCCCGACGCGGCGGGGCCGAACTCATAGGGCTGGCCGGCGATCACGAGCCGCGCCTGGCGGGTGTCGATCCGCCCCTGGGTCGCCACCGCATAGCTCTTACCGGCATAGACCAGGTTCTGGGTCGCGGGCGTCCCCTCGTAGGCCATGGTGAAATGCCCGGCCACCAGCAGCAGGGCCCCGAAAGCCACCGCCTTGCGCGTGCCCAGATAGCGGTCCGCCAACACCCCGCCCACCAGGGGCAGCAGATAGACCAGGGACGCATAGGAGCCGAACTGGCTGCTGGCGGTGGCCTGGTCGAACAGCAGGTGCTGGGTCAGGTAGAAAATCAGGATGCCGCGCATGCCGTAGTAGGAGAACCGCTCCCACATCTCGGCGAAGAACAGGATCAGCAGGCCCTTGGGGTGCTCCCGCAGCAGCTGCAGCAGGACCGGGATGCCCGTGGCCAGGGTTATGACCACCCCCAGGATCACCACGATGCTATTCATACGGACCGGCCTCCCCAAACGGTGCCGATACGGGGTCTGACTTGCCCCACCGGCCGCGATGGGCGGCAAACAATCACGCCGCCCTCGCTTTCACAAGCAAGCCTGTTGCGCGCCCCTTCCCATCTGGCCGCGCCAGGCCCACCTTAAGCCAACGGGCGTTCAAGCCTGACGAGGAGACACCCCATGGCGGATATGAAGCTTCCCGGCCCTGACCATCCGATCACCGTCACCGCCCATCCGGGCCGCGTCCAGGTGATGTTCGAGAGTCATGTCATCGCCGACAGCGCCAACGTCCTGTCGCTCAAGGAAAGCAGCTACAAGCCGGTGTTCTATTTTCCGCGTGAGGACGTGGCCATGGACTACCTGCACGCCACCGACCATTCCACCCACTGCCCCTACAAGGGCCACGCCGGCTGCTTCACCCTGAACATGGACGGCGATATCCGCGAGAACGCGGTTTGGACCTACCAGAACCCCTATCCCGCCATGTCGGTGATCGACGGCCGCGTGGCCTTCTATCCCAACATCGTCACCTTCCAGGAGGTGGCCGAGCCGGCCGGCCTCTCGGTGGACGACGTGGTGCAGCACACCGACTCTGGTTCCGGCCGCAGCCAGAAGGACCACTGGGCGCCGAACGTGGAGAGCCCCGGGCCAGGGTAGCGTCTTTCTCTTCCCCGAACCCGGCACGGCCGGGTGGTTGGGGGAAGTGGATCGCGCCTCGCTGGCCTTTGGCCGGCGTCTACAAAGGTATGGGGCGCGAGACGATGGGGGCTCCAGCGGAGAGCCAATTTCCACGCCAAGCTGAACCCCCCCTCCACCACTTCGTGGTCCCCCTCCCCCACCGCTTCGCTCTGGGGAGGAGAAGGGATCAATAAGCGAACGCCTCGAACACCTCGTTCACGTTGCCGCCCCACGGACCGTTGTAGAGGTCCAGCAGCCGCTCGGCCGCGGTGACGCCGCTGTCGGCGATGTCTTCCAGTTCGCCAAGGTAGTTGGTCTCGTCGACCATGCCGGCGGACAGGCGGTTGCGGGTCTTCAGGCCGCGGTGGGCGATGGCCAGCATGTCCTTGGCTACGTCCTGGACGCTGCGTCCAGCGATGGTCGCCTTCAGACCCAGCCTGGTCACGTCGCCGCGTAGCTTGGCGCGTTCCTCCGCCGTCCAGTCCTTGCACAGGTCCCAGGCCGCCGCCTGCGAGGCCGGATCATAAAGGATCCCCGCCCACAGCGCCGGCAGGCCGCAGAGCCGCGTCCAGGGCCCGGCGTCGGCCCCGCGCATCTCCAGATATTGCTTCAGCCGCACCTCGGGGAAGATGGTGGTGGTGTGATCGGCCCAGTCCTTGAGGGTCGGCGTCTCGCCGTTCACCTCTTCCAGCTTGCCGGCCATGAAATCGCGGAACGAGCGCCCGGACAGGTCGACATAGCGACCCTGGCGCTTGGCGAAGTACATCGGCACGTCCAGGGCGTAGCGGGCGTAGCGCTCGAAGCCGAAGCCGTCTTCGAACACGAAGTCCAGCAGGCCGGTGCGGTCGGCGTCGGTGTCGGTCCAGACGTTGCCGCGGGCGGTGAGGAAGCCGTTGGGCTTGCCTTCGGTGAAGGGAGAGTTGGCGAACAGGGCGGTGACGATGGGTTGCAGCGCCAGGCTGACGCGGAACTTGTCGACCATGTCCGCCTCGCTGGCGAAGTCGAGGTTGGCCTGGACGGTGCAGGTGCGGAACATCATGTCCAGACCCTGGCCGCCGACCTTGGGCATGTACTCGCGCATGATCTTGTAGCGACCCTTGGGCATTCTGGGCACATCATCGCGCTTCCACAGCGGCGAGAAACCCAGCCCCAGGAACCCCAGGCCCAGTTCTCCGGCCACGACCTTGGCCTCTTCCAGGTGCTGTCCGGTTTCCTCACAGATGTCGTGCATGGTCGCTAGCGGGGCGCCCGACAGCTCGAACTGTCCGCCCGGCTCCAGGCTGATGTTGGCCAGGCCGCGCTGCAGACCGATCAGGGTCTCGCCGCCGGCGGCGTTGGTCTCGTAAGTTCCCTTCCAGCCAAACCGCATCATCCCCTCGAGCAGGGCTTTGATGCCGTCCGGGCCGTCATAGGCCACCGGCGCATGGGTGCCATCGTGGAAGACGAACTTCTCGTGCTCTGCGCCCACCTTGAACTCGGACGGGGGCTTGGAGCCCTCGGCGAACCAGGCGACCAGGTCCTCGAACGCCAGCGGGCGATCATCACAGAGCGTTTCGGCCATACAGTCCCTCCCGGGGCGCCGCGCTGGGCGCCCGATATCCCTCTAAGGCTAAGGGGAGGTGGGCGTCGAGAGGGCTAACCTCAAGGGGCTGTCAGCATTCCTCTCAATACAAAACCTCTAAGGGCGCCAATCACCTAGGGCGGACTGCCAAAGCGTCATCGCGCTGATCGCCGCCGTGTCAGCCCGCAGGATGCGTGGTCCGAGGGAAACAGGGACCGCCGTGGGCAGTTGGCGGATGCGCGCGCGCTCCGCCGGCGAGAACCCGCCCTCCGGCCCGATCAGGATCGACCAGGCGCCGCCGACCTGCCCGGCCAGGGCGTCGGCGGCTGGCAGGGCGTCCCCCGCCTCGTCGCAGAACATCAGCCACCGCTCCGCCGGCCAATCGGTCAACATACGTTCCAGCTTCTCCGGTTCACCCACCGCCGGCACGTCCAGCCGCCCGGTCTGCTCCGCCGCCTCCGTGGCGATGGCGGCCAGGCGTTCGACCTTGGCGCGGTCGGCATTGGTGCGTTCGGTGAGCGCCAAGCGAATACGCGCCGCGCCCAGTTCGGCCGCCTTCTCGACGATGATATCCAGGCGCGGGCGCTTGACCAGGGCGATGATCAGCTCCAGGTCCGGCCCGGTTTCCTGGGGCCGGGTGCGCGCCTCCACAGCCAGGCGGCAGCCGCGCTTGGACACCTCGCTCACCGTCGCCCGCCACTCGCCGTCGCGGCCGTTGAACAGGCTCAGTTGCGAACCCGCCCCCAGGCGCATGACGTTGGTCAGGTAATGGCCCTGGTCCCGCGGCGGCTCCAGAACGGCGCCGGCGGCCAGATCATCGGCGACGAACAGGCGGATCATTTTGCATCTCCATCCGTTGGGACGGGACCTGTCATCCGCCACCGCAAAGGCTATTGTCTCGTCCATGCCCCATTCGAAAGACGACGGCTACAAGGCCGAACTGCGCGACCTCCAGATCGGCCTGGTCCGCTACCAGCAGTGGATGCTCAAGACCGGGGCCAAGACCCTGGTGATCTTCGAGGGCCGCGACGGCGCCGGCAAGGACGGTTCCATCAAGCGGATCACCGAGCACCTGGCGCCGCGCAACACCCGCGCCATCTCCCTGCCCAAGCCCTCCGACCGCGAACAGACGCAGTGGTATTTCCAGCGCTACGCCCGCCACCTGCCCGCCGCCGGCGACTTCGTCATCTTCAACCGCTCCTGGTACAACCGTGCCGGGGTGGAACAGGTGATGGGCTACTGCAGCCAGCGTGAGCACGAGGACTTCCTGCGCGACGTTCCCGCCTTCGAGCGCATGCTGGAGGAGACCGACATCCGCGTCGTGAAGATCTGGCTGGACATCTCCAAGAAAGAACAGGCCAAGCGCCTGGACGCCCGACGCGAGGACCCCCTCAAGCTGCTCAAGGTCAGCGACTTGGACGCCGAAGCCCAGCGCCGCTGGAAGGACTATTCCAAAGCCCGCGACGAGATGCTGATGCGCACCTCCACCCCCATCGCCCCCTGGATCTGCGTCCACACCGACCACAAGAAACAGGCCCGCCTCAACGTCATGCGCCACCTGCTGCACACCCTCGCGCCCGAAGAGATCCACACCGGCATCGACATGCCGAGCCCCAAGGTGCTGTTCTCCTTCGAAGAAGCCGCCCTGACCGACGGGCGGCTGGAGAAATAGGGGTCCCTGCATTAGGAAGGCCGGATGGATCTGGTCTTTCTCCATGGCCCGCCGGCAGTGGGCAAACTCACCGTCGCCCGCGCCCTGGCGGCGCGCACAGGGCTGAAGCTGTTCCACAACCACCTGGTGCTGGACGCAATCACCGCCCTGTTCGACTATCCCACACCGCCCTATGTGCGGCTGCGCGAGAGCCTCTGGTTGCAGATGTTCCAGGCCGCCGCCGCCGAAAGGGTCTCCCTGGTTTTCACCTTCATGCCGGAGATCAGCGTCGCTTCTGGCTTCCCGGACCGCGTCCGCGCCGCCATCGAGCCCCACGGCGGCCGTCTAAGGCTGGTTGAGCTGACCTGCCCGGTCGCCATCCAGGACACCCGCCTGGACGCCCCTTCCCGCGCCGATTTCGCGAAGCTCCGCGACCTGGACCTCATGCGCGGCCTGCGCGCAAACGGATGGCTCGACTACCAAATGCCCCCCGCTGAGCTGACGGTGGACACGAGTTCGCTATTGCCCGACGAGGCCGCGGAAATGATCCAGCGAGAACTGGGTCTGTAGCCCTCGTCCGCCGATCAAGAAAATCTGCCTTGCCGCCGCGCCGTCAAAGCGCTCACGTCCCGCAGTGCCGCCGACGCACGGGAGACACGCGCATGGACTATGTTCGCCTGGGTAACACCGGCCTGAAGGTCTCCAAGCTCTGCCTGGGCTGCATGACCTACGGCTCGTCCAAGTGGCGCCCCTGGGTGTTGGACGAGGAAGCGGCCCTGCCGTTCTTCAAGCGGGCCATCGAGGCCGGGATCAATTTCTTCGACACCGCCGACGTCTATTCCCAGGGCGAGAGCGAGCGGGTCACCGGCAAGGCCCTGAAAGAGTTCGCCAAGCGCCACGAGGTGGTGATCGCCACCAAGGTCAACGGTCCCATGGGCGCCGACCCCAACAACAAGGGCCTGTCGCGCAAACACATCATGGACGGCATCGACCGCAGCCTGACCCGCCTGGGCGTCGACTATGTCGATCTCTACCAGATCCACCGCTTCGACTATGACACCCCCATCGAGGAGACGCTCGAGGCCCTCAACGATGTCGTCCGCGCCGGCAAGGCCCGCTACATCGGCGCCAGCTCCATGTACGCCTGGCAGTTCATGAAGATGCTCGGCGTCTCCAAGGCCAACGGCTGGACCCCCTTCGTCTCCATGCAGCCGCAGTACAACCTGGTCTACCGCGAGGAGGAGCGCGAGATGCTGCCGCTCTGCAAGGACCAGGGCGTCGGCGTCATCCCCTGGTCGCCCCTGGCCCGCGGCTTCCTGGCCGGCGGCCGCGGCGCCCCCGGCGAGGGCAATACCGAGCGCGCCCGCTCCGACGAGTTCAGCCCCCGCCTCTACTACCGCGAGCCCGACCACAAGGTGGTGGAGGTGCTGAGCGACATCGCCAGGCAGCGGGGCGTCTCCAACATGCAGGTGGCCCTGGCCTGGGTGCTGAAGAACCCCACCATAACCGCCCCGATCATCGGAACCTCCAAGGCCCACCACCTGGACGACGCCCTCGGCGGCCTGGCCCTGAAACTCACCGCCGATGAGGTCAAGGCCCTGGAAGCGCCGTATCAGTCCAAGCCGGTGCTGGACCACGCTTAGGCAGCCGCCGGCAAGACACTGTCAGCATGCCGAGCCCCGCCCCTGGGACAATCCCCCGCGCGCGACTAGCCTGCCCCCATGACCCACGACCTCACCGCCCGCGCCGCCCGGCGCATCGCCCTGGCCGCCCAGGGCCTCGCCGAGCCTCGGCCGGATGGCGAGATCGCCCCGCGCCAGTTCCGCAAGCTGGTTCAGCGGCTGGGGGCGATCCAGATCGACTCGGTGAACGTGGTCACCCGCACCCACTACATGCCGGCCTTCTCCCGCCTGGGGGCCTATCGGCGCGAACTGCTGGAGACCGAGGCCTGGGGCAGGAAGCCCAGCCTGTTCGAGTACTGGGGGCATGAGGCGTCGCTGTTGCCCGTGGCCACGCAGCCCCTGTTCCGCTGGCGCATGGACCGCGCCCGCGCCGGCGAGACCTGGGCCGGGCTGGCGACCTTCGCCCGCGAACGCCGCGACTATATCGACGCGGTGCTGGAGCGGATCGAGCGTGGCGGCCCGGTCACCGGCGGCGACTTCGCCGAGGAAGGCCCGCGAAAAAGCGGCTGGTGGGAATGGAGCAACGGCAAGCGCGCCCTGGAATGGCTGTTCTGGTCGGGGCTGATCACCACCAAGACCCGGCGCGGCTTCGAGCGGGTCTATGACCTCACCGAGCGGGTCATGCCCCGCGCCGTCAACCAGACCCCGACGCCGCCCGAGGACGAGGCCCAGCGCCAGCTCGTGATGATCGCCGCCCGCGCCATGGGCGTGGCCACCGAGGGCGACCTGCGCGACTATTTCCGCCTGACCCTGGAGGACAATCGCGCTCGCCTGGCGGAACTGGTTGAGGCCGGACAGCTGGAAAAAGTGGATGTCCAGGGCTGGAAGCAACCGGGCTACCTGGCCTCCGGCGCCAAGGTCCCGCGCAAGCTGCCGGCCAACGCCCTGCTCTCGCCCTTTGACAATCTGATCTGGCGGCGCGAGCGCACCGAGCGAGTGTTCGGCGCTCGCATCAAGCTGGAGATCTACACCCCGGCCGACAAGCGCGAGCACGGCTACTACGTGCTGCCGTTCCTGCAGGGCGAGGCGATCACCGCGCGCGTCGACCTGAAGTCGGACCGCAAGGCCGGGGTTTTGCTGGTGCAGTCGGCGCACCTGGAGCCGCACGCGGCGGCGGCGGATGTGGCCCCGGCCCTGGCCGCCGAACTGCGGCGGATGTCGGCCTGGCTCGGCCTCGGCGAGGTCAGCGTCAGCAAAAAGGGCGACCTCTCGGCCGCCCTTTCGCACGCATTGAACTAAACGCTTGTACTAACTCTGGTTCACCCGCTCAGAAGGGGGTGAAAAGCCGGTTCACGGCGGTCGGGGGCAGGTCGCCCATCAGTTCGAAGACGGGGGCGAACAGGCGCTCGACGAATTGGGCGATGGCGTTGATCATGGCGAACCTCTTTCGTGCTACGCGATTATGTTGCACTGCAAATAGGTCTCTATCCCTGACGTGTCAAGGATTTTGGCTTGTTCTACGCCGGGCTGCGACATTAGAGATCATCGATCACTTTGCGACGCAACATCGCCGCTCGCGCAAACCCTTCACGCGCAACGGGTTTTTCAGGATTTTAGTTTAACGATAAACTTTATCAAGACCCCGGACCGGTGACGGCGCCAACTCACCCCGCCGTAAGTCTGATCTCCGGCTCGCCGGCCGCCAACCGTCCCACCACCGCCGCGCCGGCAAACCCCCGCGCCCGAACCAGATCGAGCACGCCCGCCGCCGCCGCCGGATCCACCGCGATCAGCAACCCGCCGCTGGTCTGGGGGTCGGTGAGGATGTCGCGCCGCCACTCTTCCAGCCCCTCGGCCGGCGGGCGCACCGCCTCGCCATAGCTGGCCCAGTTGCGCACCGAGGCGCCGGTTCGCACCCCCGCCCGCGCCAGAACCTCGACCCCCGGCAACAACGGCGCCGATTCACCGAAGATCTCCGCCGCCAGTCCCGAGCCGCGGCAGATCTCCAGGGCGTGCCCCAACAGGCCAAAGCCGGTGACATCGGTCACCGCGTGGACCCCGGCGATATCCGGCAGCTCGCGGCCCACGGTGTTGAGCTGGGTTGTCGAGGCGATCAGGGCCGCATAGCCGGCGGCGTCCAGCCGATCCTGCTTGAAGGCGGCGCTGTACACCCCGACCCCAAGCGGCTTGGTCAAGATCAGCACGTCGCCCGCCCGGCCGGTATTGTTTTTCAGCACCCGGTCCGGATGGGTCAGGCCCAGCGCCACCAGGCCATAGATCGGCTCGACGCTGTCGATGGAATGACCGCCGGCGATGGGAATTCCCGCCGCCGCGCAGACCGAGGCGCCGCCGGCCAGAATGGCGCGGATCTGCTCAACCGTCAGCTGGCCGATGGGCATGCCGACGATGGCCAGGGCGAAGATCGGCGTGGCCCCCATGGCATAGACGTCCGACAGGGCGTTGGTGGCGGCGATGCGGCCAAAATCGAACGGGTCGTCCACCATCGGCATGAAGAAGTCCGTGGTGGCCACCAGGGCCTGGCTGTCGTTCAGTCGCCACACCGCCGCGTCGTCTGAGGACTCCGTGCCCACCATCAGGTTGGCGAACGCGCCGGCCGCCGGCATTTCGCTGAGGATCTCGCGCAGCACTCCCGGCGCGATCTTGCAGCCACAGCCGCCGCCGTGGGCCAGGGATGTCAGGCGCTTGGCCTCAGACATGATGCTCGTCCTTCTCTGGTCTGCGGTCGCGTGCGGTATATAGCGGGGGTAAGTCGGGAGGCGCTATTGAGCATCGAAGTCATCAACCGCGCCGATCCAGCCGCTCTGGCCCCCTTCGACGCCATCATCGACGTGCGCAGCCCCGCCGAGTTCGCCGAGGACCATGTGCCCGGCGCCATCAACCTGCCGGTGCTGAGCAACGAACAGCGCGCCGAGGTAGGGACCATCTACGTCCAGCGCTCGCGCTTCCTGGCCCGGCGGATCGGCGCGGCCCAGGTGGCGCGCAACATTGCCCACCATCTGGAGACCGCCCTGGCCGACCGGGAGGGTGGTTTTCGGCCCCTGGTCTATTGCTGGCGCGGTGGCCAGAGGTCCAACGCCATGGCCACCATCCTCTCCCAGGTAGGCTGGCGCACCGGCCTGCTGGAGGGCGGCTACAAGACCTATCGGCGCGAGGTGCAGACGCGGCTATATGACCAGGACATGGTGCTGACCCTGGTCCTCCTCGACGGCGGCACGGGGTCGGGCAAGACCGAAATGCTGGGGCGGCTGGCCCAGCGCGGCGTTCAGGTGCTGGACCTTGAGGGCTTGGCCGGCCATCGCGGCTCGCTTTTCGGCGCCTTCGCCGGCGCGCCGCAGCCCAGCCAGAAGATGTTCGAAAGCCGCCTGCTGGGCGCCCTGGACGCCCTCGACCCAGCCCGCCCGGTGCTGGTGGAGGCCGAATCCAGCAAGATCGGCGAGCGCATGACGCCGCCGGCGCTGTGGAAACTGATGCAGGCCGCCCCGCGCATCGAGATCATCGCCCCCCGCGCCGAGCGCGCCCGCTACCTGATCGGCGCCTATGGCGACATCGTCCAGGATCGCGCCGCGCTGGAAGAGGCCTTCGCCCGCCTGCCCACCCACCCCGGCCGCGAACGGCTGGAGGGCTGGGGCAAACTGGCTGACGCCGGCCAGTTCGAGACCCTGGCCGACGCCCTGATCGAACTCCACTACGACCCCGCCTACGCCCGCTCAGCCAAAAAGGATGGCAGGCCCAGGCTGCGGGTGATCGAAATGCAGACGCTGGACGAGGCGCGGCAGGCTGCGGCGGCGGACGAGATCGCGGGGCTGCTCGGCGGGATCGGAACTTCCTAATTCACATTCCCTTCCCCCGAGCGAAGCGGTGGGGGAAGTACCCCGAAGGGGGATGGGGGCTCCAGCTTGACGCGGCAGTTGGCTCTCCACAACTTCCTGAAGCCGACTATACGTCGACAAGATATGGCGTCTTTACCGCCAATAGCAGCCCACCTTGAAGCGTCGCCAACGTCAGCCTACGTGAAGGACCTCGATGGGTTTGCCGTCCACATGACGGCGACGGGATATGCGCGGGCCTCGGCCTCGCTGGAGCAAATCAGATGACCGAAGCCACCTCGCCCGTCTCGACCGTGGAAGTCTCGACCTCGGAAGTCTTGGCCCCCCAAGTCTTGAGCCCTTACGTCCCGCCAGCGGTCTGGATCTGGAACAAGGACAACGGCGGCCGGTTCGCCAATATCAATCGCCCCATCGCCGGTCCGACCCAGGACAAGGTCCTGCCGGTGGGCCGCCATCCTCTGCAGCTCTATTCCCTGGCCACCCCCAACGGCATCAAGGTGACCATCATGCTGGAGGAACTGCTGGCCGCCGGCCACGGCGGGGCGGAATACGACGCCTGGCTGATCCAGATCGGCGGCGACCAGTTCGGCAGCGGCTTCGTGGCCGTGAACCCCAACTCCAAGATCCCTGCCCTGATGGACCACAGCGGCCCCGAACCGATCCGCCTGTTCGAATCCGGCGCCATCCTGCTGCACCTGGCCGAGAAGTTCGGCGCCTTCCTTCCCACCGATCCTAAGGGCCGCGCCGAATGCCTATCGTGGCTGTTCTGGCAGATGGGCAGCGCCCCCTACCTCGGCGGCGGCTTTGGCCACTTCTATGCCTACGCCCCCATGAAGATCGAATACGCCATCGACCGCTTTTCCATGGAGGTGAAGCGCCAGCTCGACGTCCTCGACCGGCGCCTGGGCGAAAGCGAATACCTGGCCGGTGACAGCCTCTCCATCGCCGACCTGGCGGTTTGGCCCTGGTACGGCGGCCTGGCCAAGGGCGCCCTCTATGGCGCCGGCGAATTCCTGCAGGTGCAGACCTACGCCAACCTGCAGCGCTGGACCGACCAGATCGCAGCCCGCCCGGCCGTGATCCGCGGCCGCAAGGTTAACTGCGCCTGGGGCGACCCCGCCAACCAGCTGCACGAGCGCCACGACGCCAGCGACTTCGACACCCGCACCCAGGACAAGTTGGCGCCGGCGGCGGAATAGGAACCGGCGCGCCGCCCCTCAGGGCTGAGCCGCCGCCTCCCTGTGTTCACTCCGGGCGGCGCGCCACACGGCGCGGGCCGCGTCCATGTTCATCGCCGCGATGGCCAGGCCGGCGACCACGTCCGGCCACGGTGAGCGGGTCAGGGCGGTGACAAGGCCGGCGGCGATGATGCCGATGTTGGCGATGGTGTCGTTGCGCGCCGACAGGAACGCCGCCTTGGTCAGGCTGCCCGCATGCGCGCGGAACCGCGCCAGGGTGAAGGCGCAGAACAGGTTGATGGCCAACGCTCCAAGCCCGGTCACCGTCAGCGACAGGGCATCCGGCGCGGCGGGATGGCCCAGCTTGCGCCACAGGGTCCAGGCGAAGGCGGCCACCGGCAGCAGCAGCACGGCCGACAGCGCCATGCCGACCCGGGCCCGGCGCATCGGGCTCCAGCCCAACGCGGCGAAGATCAGGAAGTTGACGGCCGCATCCTCGAAGAAGTCGGCACTGTCGGCCAGCAGCGAGACCGAGCCGATCCGCAGCGCCACGGTCATCTCAACCCCGAAATAGGCCAGGTTAAGCAGGGCGACCAGACGCACCGCCCGCCGAAGTTGATCGTCGCTGGTCATGCCTTGCTCCATGGGGCGATACTAGTTTGGGCCGTCCCCGGGGCGCCACGGCTATCTTCCCCGGCAACGCCTGGGAGCGGCCGACGGATGAACAAAGCTGCGGCAAGCGGCCGAGGCTGGCCCCGAGCCGACCCCACCCCCGCCAAACGCTCTTGCGCTGAGCCCGCGAGGACGTAACGCTGCACCCGCATCATTTAAGACGCCGCCCAAAGGCGCCATCGCGGAATTTACGGAGGAGATTTTCACATGCTCAAGACACGCCTTACCGAGATGTTCGGGGTCGAAACCCCCATCGTCATGGGCGGCATGACCGGCGTCGGCTATGGCGAGCTGGTAGCCGCGGTGGCCAACGCCGGGGCGCTGGGTTTCATCGTCGCCCACATGTTCCCGACGGCCGAAGGGCTGCTGGAAGAGATCGAGAAGACCCGCGGCCTCACCGACAAGCCGTTCGGCGTCAACCTCACCCTGCTGCCCTCGCTCAACCCCATTCCCTATGACGAATACCGCCGCGCCATCATCAAGAGCGGCATCAAGATCGTCGAGACCGCCGGCCGCAGCCCCATCGAGCACCTGCCCGACTTCAAGGCCGCCGGCATCAAGGTGATCCACAAATGCACCTCGGCCCGCCACGCCGTCACCGCAGCACGCCTGGGCGTCGATGTGATCAGCATCGACGGCTTCGAATGCGCCGGCCACCCCGGCGAGGATGACGTCGGCCTGGTGGTGCTGCTGCCCTCCACGGTGGATCAGGTGGACATTCCGGTGATCGCCTCGGGCGGCATGGCCGACGGTCGCAGCCTGGTGGCGGCCCTGGCTCTGGGCGCCGACGGGGTCAACATGGGCACGCGCTTCATGGCCACCCAGGAGTGCGCCATCCACCACAACGTCAAGCAAGGCATCGTGGACGGCTCCGAGCGCGACACCCTGCTGATCAACCGTACCTTGCGCAACACGTCGCGCGTGGCCCGCAACGCCATCTCCGAAGAGGTGCTGCGCATCCAGCAGGACAGCACCAAGACCATCGACGCGGTGCGGGATCTGGTGGCCGGCGTGCGCGGCCGCACCAATGTGATGAAGGGCGGCGACCTGGACGGCGGCATATGGACCACTGGCCAGAGCCAGGGCCTGATCCACTCCATCCCCACCTGCGCCGAGCTGGTGCGGGACATCATGACCCAGGCCAACGCCATCATCGACGCCCGCCTGGACCGCATGGCCTCCGGCGGCCAGGCGGCCACCGCCCGCGTGCCGATCCCGGTGGCGGCGGAGTAGGGCGCGAAGCTAGGCCAGGGCCTTGCGCCCTGGCCGAAGCCCAAGGCTGTCCTGCTGCTTAATCCGGGGACACAATACATAAGTCTTCTCCGCCGCCGGCTCCAATATTGGGAATGGCCGTTCATCGGCTATGCTTGAGGCGTTGGGGCGGGGCTGGACGACGTGCTGGTAATCTATTCCAAGTTGGTGGTGTCTGACGGCGATCAACAATGGATCGACGGGATAAGGCAGGTTCACGATCCCCAGCACCACATGGTCTCGGCTCACTTCACCTTCGTCTTTCCGTTCACCGGTACAGCGGTGGATGAGGCGATCTCACATGTCGCCCGCGTATCGGCGGTGACCGCTTCAATCCGACTGAGGCTCACGCAAACGGCTGTCGTAAAAGATGCTTTTGCTCCTGTGACCCACCTGTTCCTGCTGCCCACGGAGGGAGCCGACCGGATGCGGGACTTGCATGCCCAACTGTACACGGGCGTCCTCGCCGCCCATCTCCACCCCACGATGCCGTTCTCGCCGCATGTGACCGTGGGCGCTTTCGAGCAAGAGGCGGATGCCGCGACGGCCGCTCGTCGCCTGGGTAAGTTCGACATCCCCGGCGCGTTGACGGCCCTTTGCGTCGCCGAGTTTGATGGGCGTATGGGCGTCGACCTGTGTGAACTTCCGTTCGCAGGCTGAATGTCAGCTGCCCCCTTCTCTGAACTTCGGTGGGTCGGCTTATTGGCGTGAGGGTAGAGTGTCCGGCTCCCTATTGAGGTTTCGGTGACAGGGCGGTCACTCGCCGCAGCCCATCTTGCGACTTGGCCGCTCAGAGAAAAGGCGCTGTCACCGAAATCTGATGCCCTTGTGGCGGCGGGCCGCCACCAACACGGGGCATCGGCCCCCAAGCGATGAAATCGGGCTCCTGGCGAAAGAGACGCCGCTCTCGAGTTCGGGTGAACAGGACCACATCACCCGCCGTTCCCCCGCCGCCGACCTAGTCCCGCTCACCCCAACCGTCGTCCGTCCCGCTTCCGAATTGGTGTGTGTAACGCCATTTGGAGGTGGTGAGGGCCTGGGCCACGATGTGCCGATACCCGCCTGGCTCGCCGCCAAAAACCACGAAGCCGCAGCGCTGGGGATTGGCGCTGGCGCGAAACGCATAGATCACGCCATCGGGCGTGTCGGCGCGGTAAACCGGCTGAGCCGCGTTTGCGGGAAAGTCCCTCACGGGCAAGTCCTTGGGCGTCGTCACCCTTCGAAACCCGCCGGGGGGAGGCCCGCCATCGGCTGACAGGCAGTCCAAGAACCCGGTCGGTATCAGCATCGGACCCGGCTGTCCGCGCCACGCGGGAGCGCATCCCGCCATCAGGGAGGTGGCAACCACCAAGCTGGCAAGCCCGCGCCATTTCAGGCGACGCCTTGCCCGGAGCTTCGGTTGTGGGTCCATGGCGATACTATACTTGCAGTGGTGTTTTCTGCGAAGCTCGACGGCATCCGATATCCTGGTCCGTGGGTCGAACGTCCACGTCCGGGCTTGATGGCCTTGGCTTCTTTCGACCCTGAGCTAACGCCTGGAAGGTCCGCTCAGCGCTCCGCGTGAATGTCGAATATCGGGCGTAACGGCGGCGGCCGCGCCCGAACTGTAGCCAGCGTTGGGCGCGTCGGCTTTCGGAACTGCCGCTGCCCTTTTCCTCACTCCTCTCCCGGATGCGGAGCATCGTGGGAGAAGTTGGCCGAGGGGGCGCGGGCCTCGAGTCGGCGCCGGCGCCGTTGGATCCGGTCGTACCTCAAGACTCTGCCGGTCCGATCGGTTGCGACGACTCGACGCCCGCACCGACCTCACTCCCGCCTCTCCCGGCGCGCGCGGCTAGTCCGCGCGCTTCTTCAGCGGCCTCAACACGCAGGGGCCCTTCCGAGGCGAAAGGCGCCCACTTGGTTGCCACGATGACCCCTGCGCTCTTAGGCCCAGGCCGCCTGTCCATGAGCTTAGGGTCCAAGCCGGCGCGAACGGACGACGCAAGGACATCGGCGAGGGCGGGAAACCGGTATACGTCCGCGGGGAACGCTCGAACGGCGGACTCATCTTCATTGGTTCGAAAGACGATCACCAGACGCCCGCCTGGCCGCAGCACGCGGGCAATCTCTCGAAATCCCGCATCCAGGTCCTTCCAGAAATAGACGACGTGGACGCAGATCGCCTTGTCGAACTCAGCGTCCGCAAATGGCAACGCCTCGACACCGGCCCCCGCCACATCAACGCGCCGTGCGTCGATGAGACGGCGGTTACGTCTTAAGGCGCTTGCCACCATAACGTCTGAGGGATCGACGCCCACGACGCGCCCCCTTGGCGCGCGCGCCGCCAGCTCCGCCAGGCCACGACCCGGACCGCAGCCGATATCGAGGATATGGTCGCCCGTCTCGATTGCGAGTGCATCGATCGCGCGCTGGTTCTCACCCCAGGTCTCGAACGCCATGATGAAGGCGATCAACCGCCCGAGCGGCCCTCGGGCGTGACGCGCCTGTTCGGCGATGAAGCGCGGCCTACGCATGAGGGGTCACGACCTTCCGGAGCTTTCACTTGCCGCCGGCACGTCCAACGGCCTGCGCGAAGTCTGCGTCTGGCAGAAGAGACTGAGCGCGCAACTGCGCAGCTCCAGGCGGCCGGCCTGGAGACGGACCGTGCCTGTATAGGTGCGGCCGTCGTCCGGATTGTGTGGATCGGTCCGACACCGTGCTGAGGTGTCGTTCTCGTCCCACAGCCAGACGATCCGCCCGCACATCGTCGTCTCCGCGCCGCTGCAGGGATGGAACTCGACGATGGAGCCGAAGCCCTGCGTTGCCCAGCGGCCGTTTAGGTCCGCAAGCGGCTGCGCTTGGCTGTCGACGGCGGCGGCGGTGAACGTCACCGACAGCATGAGCACCATCCTCGCGGTGGCCATCACGCGGCGCTCTGCAATTCGAGCCGGCGACCGCTGGCGGCGGCGAAGCGCGCCAGGTATTCCGGGTGCTCGGTGCCCATCCAACGATCCCACCAGGCGAAGTAGAGGCCATAGTTGCAGCCCGCGTGGGCGTGGTGCAGGTCGTGGTGAGTGACGGTGGTCATGAAGCCGAGCAAAGGGAGGCCCTCGGCGTTGGCGGGGAACAGCTCATAGCCGCAGTGACCGATGGTGTTGCGGACGACCTGGTGGAGCATGAAGAGCCCGACGACCGGCCAGCTCGTCGGCACGAGCAGCATCCAGATCGGCACGAAGGCCGCCATCACCGCGGCCTCGGCCAGATCGAAGCTGTAGGCGCTGAAGGGCGAGGGGTTGTGCGAGCGGTGATGGCGTCGATGAACGGCGCGGAACAGGCGCGGGTCGTGCATTGCCCGGTGCGACCAATAGAAATAGGCGTCGTGCGCCAGGACCATCAGCACTAGCGACGCGCCCCCCCAGCCCCATCCGAGCCGCAGCGCCAAGGCCGGTCCCGGCGCCAGCGCGGCCCGCTCCAGGCCGAACATCAGCAAGCCGACCGTCGAGAAGATCGCCACCGTGCGCAGCGAAACGAAGAATTCGGTGACGAGTTGACGGGCCGCCGGTGTCGTCTCGCGCAGCTTGCGATGGCGCAAGGGGTGGCGGAGCAGCACCCAGATCACCAGCCAGACGGCGATGGCGAATAGGGCGTAGCGCGAGAGATCGTAGGAGAGATTGCTGAGCCACTGCTGGGCGTAGGCGGTGAGCGTGCGGGCGAGGGTCATGGCCGGCTCCGGTCGGGAGCGGCCATCGAGCGGTGCGTTCCGCTCAGCGTCTCGCCGGTTTCGAAATCAGCCAAGATCCTTTGAGATCAGCCAGCCGTTTCAGGGATCGACCAAGTCCCCTGAGCATCCTTGCGCCAAAGGGTCGGGGTCTGGCCCACCGCTTCCCGGAAGGCGCGGTTGAAGGGCCCCAGCGAACTGAACCCCACCTCGAAGGCGATGCTGGCGACCGAGGTCCGGGCCATCGCGGGGTCGGCCAGGGCGGCCTTGGCGGCGTCAATCCGCCGTTCGTTGATGAAGGCGGTGAAGTTGCGGTAGCCGAGGCCTTCGTTGATCAGCCGGCGCAGATGGTGTTCAGGCGCGCCTAGCTTGGCGGCGAGCCCTCGAATGGTCAGGCCCTCCTCGCGCCAAAGTTCCCCTCCGTCGAAGATCTCGCGAAGGCGCGCCAACAACACCTGATCCTGCGGTGCGACGGTGCGGGCGCTCTCTCGGGGCGCAGAGCCGAAGAGCGTCGAGTCGGCGCGCAGGAACACTGCGCCTCCGGCGAGGCTCATCGCCAGCAGGCTCCAAGCTGCGAGCATCGAGAGCTGTCCCGCAGATTGCGAGAACAGTTCGGCCGACTGCACGATGAACACGATAAGCGCATAAAGGGCGGCGACGCCAAGCAAGGGACCGCGCAGCCGGCGGCGAGCCTCCACGAGGTCTCCTCGCCAACCCGTCCATACAACGACAAGGACGTGGAGGATCAGGGCTGCCCCCTCAAGGTTTTGAGCGAGCCACAGCCACCGGGCCGCGGAGGGTGGCGAGACGACGGCAAGGCTGCCGGTCGTCAGCAGGATGGCGGCGGGAAGGAACTGCGCCGGCGCCAACCTCTTGCTGTCGCCGAACAGCTCCATGGCGAAGGCCCAAAACAGGCCCGCTCCCATCACCGACAGTATCCAAACCGGGCCGGCGGCGAAACCAAGGTTGCCGAAGGCCATGCGGGATTGCGTCAAGGTGTGCGACGCGGCCGCCAAGCAGAAAAGAGCCGCCGTCAACCGCGCCGGCGTTCGCGAAGCCTGGATCATGCCGAGAGCCAACAGCAGGAAGGCGCCCACCGCCGCCCCTCGGATCAGGAGTTCCCCCACCTGGCTTTGCATTGGCGAGACTTACGCCTGTTCGCCGCCGCCGGTCTTGCGAAACAGGCGCCAATTGAAGTCCTGCGTCGCGCCTGCGGGCGTCAAATGGGTCTCCGGTTGGGCGCGAGCCAGTTTGAAACCGGCGCCGAGCACGTCCTGCAGCGTTGCTGGGGAATAGCGGCGCACCGGAAGACCGCTGCATCGCTCCGGACCCGTCAAGGCAAAGGTCGCCAGAACGACGTGACTGTCAGAGCGTAAGCCAAGGCGCAGGGCGCGCAGATAGGCCGACCGGTCATTTTCCTCGACGAGGAAGTGAAAGACCGCCCGATCATGCCAGAGGCTGAAAGTGTCCTGCGGCGGCAACCAGCTGGTGATGTCCTCAACGAGCCGGGTCACCGCCTGCGGGCGTTCGCCAAGTCGCCGCTTGGCCACCCCCAACGCCTCGCTCGAGACGTCGAGCACGCTTAGCCTGTGCCAGCCTTCGCACAGCAGCCGGTCGATCAGGTTAGAAGCTCCGCCGCCGATGTCGGCGATCGCGTCGTCAGCTGCAACACCCGCGGCGCTGATCACCGAGAGAGAAAGGAGCGGGTCGCTCTGGCGCCGGCTGGCCCGGGTCGCGGGTTTGCCTGCATAGGCCTGATCCCAATGTTCTCGCGCAGTTTCCGTCATTGCCGCCCCGACAGTTTCCGCGCCTGACCAGAAACTGCGGTGCGGGCTCTCCCACCATATTCAAGAGTCTTTCTTCGAGGAACGGACTGGGATCGTGACCAGACGGGCGGCGCTCCGCGGTGGGGCGCCAATGCCCGCCGCCTCCCTCTGACCTACATCATGGCCGCTATCCGGCGGTAGCGCAGGCTGTATCCCCCGGCCCTCCGCTCCCGCTCCGGACGTTCGCCGGAGGAATCGCCATCGTCGGCGCCGACCGCCCCGGCCTCACCCCTGCGTCACCGCATGCAGCCGGGCGTACACCCCGCCCTGGGCCACCAGCTCGCCGTGGCGGCCTTCCTCGATCACCGCCCCGTCCTGGAACACCAGGATCCGGTCCGCGCCGCGGATGGTGGACAGGCGGTGGGCGATGACGATGGTGGTGCGGCCGGCCATCAGCTCTTCGGTGGCCGCCTGGACCAGGACCTCGGTCTCCACGTCCAGGGACGAGGTGGCCTCGTCCAGCACCAGCACCGGGGCGTCGGCCAGGAAGGCGCGGGCGATGGCCACGCGCTGGCGCTCGCCGCCGCTCAGCTTCACCCCCCGCTCGCCCACCAGGGTGTCGTAGCCTTTCGGCAGGCTGATGATGAAGTCGTGCGCCCGCGCCCGCTTGGCCGCCAAGGCGATCTCGTCCGCCGTCGCGTCCGGCCGCGCATAACCGATGTTCTCGGCGATGGTGCGGTGGAACAGGGCCGGGTCCTGGGGCACCACGGCGATGGCCCGGCGCAGAGAGCCCTGGGTCACCTTGGCGATGTCCTGGCCGTCCACCAGGATGCGCCCGGCCTGCAGGTCGTATAGCCGTTGGATCAGCTTGACGAAGGTCGACTTGCCCGACCCTGTCGGCCCCACCAGGGCCAGCCGTTCCCCCGGCGCGATGGCCAGGGAGAAGTTGTCATAGATCGGCTTTTCCGCCGACTTGTAGCGGAAGGTCACGTGGTCAAAGACGATCTGGCCCACCTGGCCGACAAAGGCCACGGCGCCGGCCGCGTCCGCCACTTGGGGCGCGGTGGTGGCGTAGCGGGCCACATCCTCCACGTCCGCCAGGCCCCGCTGCGCCATGCGGATGTTCTCACCGATATTGCGCAGATAGCCGCTCATGATCAGGAAGGCGGTGATCACCTGGCCGACGTTGCCGGCGGTGGCCCGCCCCGCCGCCCACTCACGCAGCATCAGGCCGCTGAGGCCAGCGGCCATGATCGCCAGCAGGATGTTGTGGATCACCCAGACGTTCAGATAGCGGTTCCAGGTGACGATGGTCGCGTTGCGCCAGTCGCTGGTGACGATGGCGATCCGCGCCTCCTCCCGCGCCTCGGCGCCGAAGCCCTTCACCGTCGGGTTGGACGAGATGGCGTCCGACAGGGCCCCGCCGATACGGGAATCCAGGGCCACCGACTTGATGTTGGCCTGGCGCACATAGAAGTTCGAGAACAGGATGTTGGAGACGATATAGAGCGCCACCACGGCCAGGGAGAAGATCCCCACCGGCGGCGACAGGATCCACAGCTCCACCGACAGCCCGATCAGCACCACCATGGCCGGGCCGATCCAGGCGATCACGGAGTCGGAGACTACGTCATAGCCCCACATGGCGCGCGACAGCCGCCGCACCGTGGCGCCGGCGAAGGTGTCGCCGTGCCAGTCGGACGAGAAGGCCTGCACGCGGCGGAAGCCCTCGTTGGTCATCTCTTCCATATTGTGCGCGGCCAGGGGGTTCCAGAACCGGAACGCCATGTTGCGGATGATGGCGAACCCCGCATAGACACCGACGAATACCCACCAGGCCCGCCAGCCCTCGGCGGCATGGGACGGCCCCTTGGCGATGGTGTCGATCAGGCGCGAAGAGGCCGGCGGCACCAGCAACTCGCAGCCGATCGCCACCAGGGTCAGGACCATGGTGCCGATCAGCAGCCCCAGCCGGCGCCGCCAGAAGCCCGCGATGAAGCCCAGCACCTGTCCATTGGACAGGACGCGCTCCCGGGTGGCCTCGTCGTCGTCGTACTGATCCATGGCCTCGTCTCGCGCACGCAAGCTGGCGCCGCGACGACGGATCGCCGGGCTGAAAGGGACGCGCGCTTACAGTGAAAAAGATCCGGCGCGGGCGGCGAAGGGGCCGGTCGCGCACTGGTGGGGGTCACATAGCGCCGTTTTGCCGTTCGCGGGAGGGCGCCAAGGCGTTTTCCGCCCGTCGATGACCCAAACGACACAGGTTGCTGACGCGGACTGGCGGGAGGGGCGCGCGGCCACCGCCCCGGCGGGCGACAGACTACTCCCTATGCGTCGGATCGATCCACGCGACCCCCTCCGGCTTTTCCGCCGGCTCGATATCCAGGTTCACCACCACCGCCTCGTTGTCGCTGCGCACCAGCACGCACTCCAGGGTCTCGTCGGCCGAGGCGTTGATCTCCTGGTGCGGCACGAAGGGGGGCACATAGATGAAGTCGCCCGGGCCGGCCTCGGCGGTGAACTCCAGCGCCTCGCCCCAACGCATCCGCGCCCGGCCTTTGACAATGTAGATCACGCTTTCCAGTGGCCCGTGATGGTGGGCGCCGGTCTTGGCGTTGGCGTGGATATGCACGGTCCCCGCCCAGAGTTTCTGGGCGCCAACCCGGGCGAAGTTGATCGCTGCCGCCCGGTTCATCCCAGGCGACTGGGCGGTGTTGGCGTCCAGCTGGCCGCCGGGGATCACCCGCACCCCGGACTGCTTCCAGGCGTCAGGCGGCACGTCCTCGGGTCCCGTGGCGAGATGGTGATCATCGGACATGCTGGGGATTCCCACGGATTAGGGGTCGGTCTGCTCTGGCGGCGGCGGTGGGAAGGTGAGGCTGTCGAAGTCGCCGTCGCTGAAGTCGATATTGGAGGTCGCCCCCGTGTCCGCCAGGATCTTGCGCGCAATCAGCGCCGTGGTCGGGGCCAGGATGCTGAAGTGGCTGGCCCCGCGCACCAGGTAGAAATGCGCCAGCGGATTGTGGTTGGCGGTCTGGAACCGGGGAATCTGCGCCCCATTGGACGGCTTCTGGTCGCCCTCGAACACAAACACCGGCGAGCGGATCGACGCCAGCCAGGAGATCGGCGAGCGTAGGGCCAGCTCGCGCGGGTCCTTCATCCCCGGCGGCAGGAAGTCGTCGCCATAGTCCGACGCCCGGGCCGCAGGCCCGAAGCTGAACACCGCCCGGAAACGGTTGGAATATTCCCCCGTCAGCAAGACCAGGGCGCCGCCGGTGCTGTGCCCCCCCAGATAGATCCGCTTGGGGTCAACATAGGGCAGGCCGGCCAGGTAGTCGGCCGCCGAGAGCACGTCGTTGACCTCGCCATAGAAGCCCTCGCGATGGCCGGGGTTCAGGTTGCCGCCCCTCAGGGAGGGGAACATCATCACGATGCCCGCGTCGCGAAAGGCGTGCGCCGACTGGTCGTTGGCCACCGGCTCGGGCGACCAGACATTGTTGATGCTGTTGCTGTCGCCGCCGGTCATCCAGATGATTGCCGGCCGCCGCCCTCCGTCAGCGGGCGGCGGGGTGACATAGGCGTCCATGTTCCCCAGCGGCGTGGGATAGCGCACCAGGCGGAAGATCTCGGGTGGGGGCACGTCCACCGGCCCGCCGCCCACCGTGCCGGCGTTGGTGTTGCTGGCGAAGGCGGCCCGCGCCTGGGCTAGGGTTTGTTGGCCGTTGGACGCCGCGACCGGCCGATCGCAGGCGGCCAGAAGCATCAGAACCAGGATCGCCAACCCACGCTTCATGCCGTCCCCCCGCCTGCGCCGACCACCTTAAGGGTCGCCTCGAGCCCGGTTCAGCGTTTTGCCGGAAACGACAAGGCGCTGAATCGTGCTCGTTCACTAAAGAATCGAGCCTGATTTTCTCGTTTTGATGATTCCATCAAAACGCGACAGGCTCTAGCGCCCGCGTCGAGACTTGACCGCCCGCCCCCTAAGCGCCACTCGACAGGGGCAAGTTTTCTCCAGCCGACCGGACACCGCCATGAAACGCGCCGCCATCGTTTCCCCCATCCGCACCCCCGTGGGCAAGTTCCTCGGCGCGCTTTCCAGCATCCCGGCCGGGGAGTTGGGCGCGATCGTCCTGCGGGAGCTGGTGGCCCGCACCAAGATCGACCCCGCCCGGATCGACGATGTCATCTTCGCCCAGGGCTATGGCTCGGGCGAAGCGCCGTGCATCGCCCGCTGGGCGGCCCTGGCGGCGGACCTGCCGATCACCGTGCCGGGCTACCAGCTGGACCGCCGCTGTGGCTCCGGCCTGCAGGCGGTGATCGACGCGGCGATGATGGTCCAGACCGGGGCGGCCGACGTGGTCGTGGCCGGCGGCGTCGAGAGCATGAGCAACGCCGAATACTATACCAACGACATGCGCGGCGGCGCCCGCATGGGCTCGGTGACCCTGCACGACCGCCTGGCCCGCGGCCGGGTGATGAGCCAGCCGATCAGCCGCTTCGGCGTCATCTCCGGCATGATCGAGACCGCCGATAACCTGGCCCGCGACTACCAGATCAGCCGCGAGGAATGCGACGAATACGCCGCCATGAGCCACCAGCGCGCCACGGCCGCCTGGGCCGCCGGCAAGTTCGACGACGAACTGGTCCCCGTGGCCGTGCCCCAGAAGCGCGGCGACCCGGTGATGTTCGCCAAGGACGAGGGCGTGCGCGCTGACGCCACCATCGAGAGCCTGTCGAAGCTGTCGGCCCTGGAAAAGGGCGGCGTGGTCACCGCCGGCAACGCCAGCCAGCAGAATGACGCCGCCGCCGCCTGCCTGGTGGTCTCCGAGGACAAGCTGGCGGAACTGGGCCTGGAGCCCATGGGCTGGTTCGTCGGCTGGGCCGCCGCCGGCTGCGAGCCCTCCCGCATGGGCATCGGCCCGGTGCCGGCGGTGGAACGCCTGTTTGCCCGCACCGGCATGAGCTGGGACGACATCGACCTGGTGGAACTCAACGAAGCCTTCGCCCCGCAGGTGCTGGCCGTGCTCAAGGGCTGGGGCTGGGATGAACGCGACCGGCTGAACGTCAACGGTTCGGGCATTTCCCTGGGCCACCCCATCGGCGCCACCGGCGGCCGCATCCTCGCCAACCTGCTGCGCGAACTGCACCGCCGCGATGGCCGCTACGGCCTGGAGACCATGTGCATCGGCGGCGGCCAGGGCATCGCCGCGGTTTTCGAGCGGGCATAGAGGCCCCTTCGCGGCCTTGCCTTCCCTCGCCCCTTGAGGCTCTCTGCCCCCGCAACGAACAGGGAGCAAGTCCATGGATCTGGGTCTCAAGGGCAAGAAGGCCATCGTCACCGGCGGCACGCGCGGCATCGGCCGGGCCATCGCTGATCTGCTGGTCGAGGAAGGCTGCGACGTCGCCGTCTGCGCCCGCACGCCGCAGCAGGTCACCGACGCCGTAGCCGCGTTCAAGGCCAAGGGCGTCAACGCCCATGGCGAGGCCTTCGACGTGGCGGACGCCGACGCCTTGGCCGCCTTCGTCGACCGCTCGGCGCAGGCCCTGGGCGGGCTGGACATCTTCGTCTCCAACATCTCCGGGGCCATGGGCGGCGGCAACGACCCGGCAAGCTGGCGCCACGCGGTGGAGGTCGACATCCTGTCCACCATCCGCGGCTGCGAGGCGGCCGTGCCGCACCTGGAAAAGTCCGCCGCCGGTGCCCTGGTGGTGATCGGCACTGTCTCGGCGGTAGAGGTCAGCGGCCCGCGCCGCCCCTACAGCTCGGTGAAGGCCGCCCTGATCCCCTATGTGAAGAACCTGGCCCGGGACCTGGCCGCCAAGAACGTCCGCGCCAACCTGGTCTCGCCGGGCACGATCTATTTCGAGGGCGGGGTCTGGAACCAGATCGAGAAGGGCATGCCGGACTTCTTCAAAGGCATGATCACCCGCAACCCCATGGGCCGCATGGGCACGCCCCAGGAAGTGGCCAACGCCACCGTGTTCCTGGCCAGCGCCCGCGCCAGCTTCATCACCGGCGCCAACTTGGTCTGCGACGGCGGCATCACCCAGCGGGTCGGGTTCTAAGCCCCCAAGCTCCCGCGTGACCGACGCCCCCCTCCCCGACGCCACGCCCGACAACTGGGTCGACCGCTACGCCCCGGCGGTTCTGCGCCCGTGGCTGAAGCTGGGGCGGTTCGACCGGCCGACGGGTATCTGGCTGCTGATGCTGCCGGGCTGGCAGGGCCTGGCCCTGGCCGCCGCCATGCGCGGCGAGTGGCCGGACCCGATCCTGCTGCTGCTGTTCCTACTGGGCGCGGCCCTGATGCGGGCGGCGGGCTGCGCCTACAACGACATCGTCGACGCCGACATCGACGCCCTGGTGGCCCGCACCGCCCTGCGCCCGATCCCCGCCGGCCAGATCTCCAAGCGCGGCGCCTGGGTCTTCGTGGTCGCCGCCAGCCTGGCCAGCTTCGCCATCCTGATCAGCCTGAACTTCCTCAGCGTCTTGCTGGGCCTGATGTCGCTGGGCCTGGTGGCCGCCTATCCGTTCATGAAGCGGGTTACCTGGTGGCCGCAGGCGTGGCTGGGCCTGACGTTCAACTGGGGCGCCCTGCTGGGCTTCGCCGCCGCCCAGCCCGGTTCCCCCATGGCCGCCACCCTGACCCTGCTGGCCGGGGCCTGGAGCCACGGGGTGGACCTGACCCTGGCCATGCCCAGCGGCCTCGAGCCGCCGGCCCTGCTGCTCTACGCCTCGGGGATCGCCTGGACCCTGGGATACGACACCATCTATGCCGTCCAGGATATCGAGGACGACGCCCTGGCCGGCGTCAAATCCTCCGCCCGGCGCCTGGGCGAGCAGGCCCCCCTGGCGGTGCTGATCTTCTATGTGGTCACGGCCTTCCTGGCCCTGTCGGCCTGGTGGTCCGGCCACCTTGGCCCCCTCGCCGTCCCCCTGATCGCCCTCTACGCCGCCCACCTCGCCCGCCAGCCGACCAAGCTGAAACTGAACGATCCCGCCGGCGCCCTGGCCCTGTTCAAGTCCAACACCTGGGCGGGCTTGCTGCTGTTCGCGGCCCTGGTGGCGGGGCGCTGGCAGATCGGGCTGCTGACGGGGTTGCTGCGCTAGGGATCGTGATCACGCGCCAGAACGCTTCAGAAGCCGGCCGGATCGAACGCACCTAGGATCAGGCACTGACCGATGAAGTACAGGCCCCACACCGCCCACTGCCCCGCCAAGCCCGTGAAGCGTTGCTTGAACAGCTGGGCCGACAGGACGCCGTCGGAGGCGAAGAAGGCGACAGCGCCATAGGCCGCAAGGGCGCGGCTAGGCGGCAGGAGCAGGCTTGAGCAGACCATGGCCACGATCGCGGTCACATAGGCGGCCACCGGCGCTTTCAACGTCCCCAACGACCGCCACAGCCAGGCCAGCATGCCCACGGCGACCGCGGCGACCGCCGTCATCAAGGCGACCTGGCCAGGACTGGGCGCCGAGGCCCTGCCGGCGAGCGCCGCAATGAACAGCGCCACATACGCCAGGTGTCCCGCCAGGAAGCTCGCCAAGCCTAAGGGCAGCCAGCGCTTGGGATCGCCCGCCAGAAAGGCGTCGCCGAGCGCACACAGCGCCAGACCAACCGTCAGGGGGATCGGCGCGTGATCGACCGCCGACATCACCGCCAGCACGCCAACGGCCGCGGTCTTGACCAGGGTCTTCAGGGCTGACGGCCCGCGCTTGAAGAAGAAGACTCCGTAGGCCAGCGCGAACACCGCCGCCACGAGCCAGAGCACGTTCCCGACCTCAAGATACATTCGTATCGGCTGCAGGCGCAAAGTGCTCGCTGCTCTGACTTTCAAAGCCTCAGCGTGCAAACTCACCCATCCCGGCCCAACCGCCCCAACGCCTCCTTCGCCGCCGCCTTGTGCGCCGGCTTCAGGTTGCGCCCGACGATGGTCAGCACCGCGGCGATCACCGCCGCGTCGTCGGTGTAGCCGATCACCGGCAGGAAATCGGGGATGGCGTCCACCGGCAGCACGAAATAGGCCAGGGCCGCCATGATCATCGCCTTGGCGCTGGTCGGGGTCTCCGGGTCGCGGGCGCAGTACCAGACTGACAGCACGTCGGCGGCGAAGGGAATGGACGCCGCCGCCCGCTTCAGCTTCGGCCACAGTCCCGAATTGACGATTGTCTCGTTCACCCGTTGCACGGCCGGAACCAGGGCGCGCGCGGGATCCACTGCCGCCTTGGGGTCGAAACCCCCACCGTTGACGTGAGGTGACGCTTTTGAGTCGGCGCTCATGAGTCTAAACCGCGCTCCAGGTTTGCCTATTAGACGCAAAGAACAGGGATACGTCCATGAAGCTCGATAGTTCAGTCGCCGCGGTGGTCACCGGCGGCGCTTCCGGCCTCGGTGAAGCCACCGTCCGCGCCCTCGCCGCCCAAGGCGTCAAAGTCGCCATCTTCGACATGAACGAGGACAAGGGTGAAGCGGTTGCCAAGGATGTCGGCGGCATCTTCTGCAAGTGCAATGTGACGTCCGACGAAGACGTCGACGCCGCCTTCGCCAAGGCCCGCGCCGCCAATGGCCAGGAGCGCATCCTGGTCAACTGCGCCGGCACGGGCAACGCCGCCAAGACCGCCGGCCGCGACCGCAACACTGGCGAGATCAAGCACTTCCCGCTGGCCGCCTTCAACATGATCATCCAGATCAACCTGATTGGCACCTTCCGCTGCATCGCCAAGAGCGCGGCGGGCATGCTGACGCTGGAGCCGGTGGACGGCGAGCGCGGCGCCATCGTCAATACCGCCTCGGTGGCGGCGGAGGACGGCCAGATGGGCCAGGCGGCCTATTCGGCGTCCAAGGGCGGCGTGGTTGGCATGACCCTGCCCATCGCCCGCGACCTGGCCAGCGAAGGCATCCGCGTCAACACCATCCTGCCGGGCATCTTCGAAACCCCGCTGATGGCCGGCGCCCCGCCGCAGGTCAAGGAAGCCCTGGCCGCCTCGGTGCCCTTCCCCAAGCGTCTCGGCGTGGCCCCGGAGTACGCCTCCCTGGCCCTGCAGATGATCACCAACGGCTATTTCAACGGTGAAGACGTCCGCCTCGACGGCGCCATCCGCATGGCCCCGCGCTAGAGCATACACCGAGCCCCTCCCCGTGCGGGGAGGGGTTGGGGTGGGATGGGGTGGGGGGTGTCAGCCTCAACCTCAACTCGCCAACCTTGGCGTTTCACCCCCATCCCCTGCCCCCTCCCCGCAAGGGGGAAGGGGTTCTCTGGGCGGGGGAATTGCCTACTTCACCGCCGGTCGGGCGATATTCGGCCCCAGGTTCTCCATCACCTGCTGCGCGATATAGCCGTGCGTGCCTTCCGGCCGAGGGCCGTGGTGCATGATGATCTCGGCCTCGGCGGCGAACTGCTCCACCGTGGTGGTGGTCTCGCCCCAGAAGGGGTCACCCCAGAACGGGTCCCAGCTGCGCCAGCCAAAGTCTTCGCCGTAATACCGCCAATACGGCCGCCAGTAGCCATAGCCATACCCCGGCCCATAGAAGGGATCCGGGTCGCTATAGGTGCGCCGGTCGCGGTCGGTGTGCCGGTCGGCCATCTCGAACCAGTCGAACCCGGCCTGGGTGGTCAGCTCCGCCGATCGATACAGCAGATAGCTCTCCACCGTCTGGCGCGCGGTCAGGCTGTTGCCCGAGAACGTCACCTTGTAGTGGCCGTCGTCCAGCTTCTGGTCGGTGAAACCGCCGGAGGTGGCGTTGCTCCGCGCCAGGGGCTGATAGGGGGTCGCGGTCTCACAGGCCGCAAGGCCCAAGCTCGCCGCCCCGAGGGCCGCGATCAGAACCGCCGTCTTGATCTTCATGGTCGTACCAACCCTCAAAGGCCCGCGAACTTGAAGTGGGCCATTCCTGCTAGCTCATCCCTCAAGGGGATGAACGTCCCACGCTCGCGTTCGTTTCGCAAACGAACCGATCAATTTTGCGGCCAAACAAGCTCGGCTTTGTTGCGGCGGTGAGACGGGGGGATTCGGGGGCACACACCCATTTCGAAACCAGCCCCATTGGTGGAGTGACCCCCTCCGGTGAGACACGGGTTCACTCCACTATATTCCCAGGGCGGGTGATAGGTATCCTGTCGCGGTATTCGGTCGCCGTATTCGCACACCCTCTGGCGACAGAGGTCGAGGCTCCTCCGCGCGGCGGAGCAAGAGGCGGGGCCCCCGACGTGGCAGCTCCCGATGTGGATACCTGGACCCCCGGTCCCGAACCCCACAACCGCTCGCCTTAAAAGCCCCGCCCCCTCGCGAGGTCGGAGCAACGCCGTGCCTGCCCTAGTGAATCACCCCCACCACCCGCGCGATGTCCAGCCGCGCCGGCATGACGATGCCAGCGGCGCTGACCGTGACCGAATGGATCACCGCGTCGATCTCGGCGCGCCAGAAGTCGAGGAACTTGTGCACCCGGGGAAACCCTGGGGCCAGGTCCAGGGTCTGCCACAGGAAACGCTGCAGCAGGGCCGGATGGTCTGGCATGTAGTAGAGCACCTCGGCCGTGGTCAGGCGCTCACCGCCGAGCTGGCGAGCGAAGTCGGACTGGGTCATGGCAAAGCCCCCGCGGCCGGCGACCGGACTGCCGCCGGACCGCAGGGTTAAGGCTCCGCCCTGATTCGTAAATCCGTCGTAAATACAAAAACTTGGCAGCCGGAGATCGTCAGTGCTGACAGAGCGCGGACACTCTCTTCCCCTCTGGGGGAAGTGGATCGGTGCATTTAAACTCCCGTCTGCACCGCCACCCAGATGATCTTGCCCAGGGCGCCGAACAGCAGCACCCCCGTGGCCATGGCCTGGATGCCAAACCCCGGGCCGCGCGAGGCGGCGGCCTTGGAATAGCCGGTCATGTAGAGAATGCGCCCGACGATCCACACCAGGCCGATCAGAGCGGCGACGCGGTCGTTCCAATAGATGGCGAAGAGCCAGAGGGACGGCAGGTAGAGCGGCAGCCATTCCAGGGTGTTGGCGTGGACCCGGAACACCCGCTCGAAGTCCTCGTTGCCGGTGATCGCCGGAGCGGCGACGCCATACTGGCTGCGCGCCTGGCTGACGCGCAGGCCCATCATAAAGTACAGGATCAGCGACAGAAGCGTCACGATCGCCACGAGACTGTGCATGTTTTCGTTCCCCCGAACGGGCTGCGTTTCGCGCCCGGTTCGCGGGGACGGTGACATGCTTTGCCGTGGCGGGGAATCCCCCAGGTCGATCCGACCGCCCCCCCCTAATCCGCCTGCGCCTCCAGGGTGTCTATGTCGTCGTCCGACAGACCGAAGTGGTGGCCGATCTCGTGCACCAGGATGTGGCTGATCAGCTCGCCCAGGGTCACGTCCCCCCGCTCCGCCCACTCGTCCAGGATCGGGCGGCGGAACAGGAACACCCGGGACGCCTCCGGCGCCGGGTCCCAGACGGAGCGATGGATACGATCCACCCCCTGGTAGAGGCCGGTGAGCTCGAAGGCGTCCTCGATCTGAAGGGCCTGGAGCATCTCATCGTCCGGAAAGTCATCCACCCGGAAGACCACGGCGCCGGCGGCGGCGCGGATCTGCGCCGGCAAGGCGGCGAAGGCGCTCTCGGCCAGGGCCGCCAGGTCGTCCAGGGACGGGGCCGCGGCGCCAACCCAGGCAGAAGGCGTCCAGTCGGTCATGCGCCGGGCCTACTCATCGGGGATCAGGGTGTCCGGCGCCTCGGGCGGGCGAACCTCGAACAGGCCGATATCCAGGGGCTGCTGGGGCCGCACCGGGCGAAGAGGCTGGGCGGCCATGGACCGCAGCTCCTCGCCGGTCCGCTCGTCGCCCTTGGCGGTTTTGCGCGCCTGCCGCGCCTGCTCGGCCGCCTCCGCGGCGCCGCTTACCCGCCAGTAGCTGACCGACAGACGCCAACCGGTGGGCAGGCCGCCCTTGGCCGAGGGCGCCGGCCAGCGGCGACCGTCCTCGAAGCTGGGGGCCAGGGGGGTGAGCACCGGCCAGCGGCCGGGGGCGCCCTTGACCACCTCGCGCAGTTGGCAGAACCGGTCCTCCGCCGGCAGCGTGGCCTGGCGGCCAGGCCGGTCGTCCTCCACCCGCCCAGCGTGGGCGTCCAGGGCGGCGTCGCGGGTGTCGAAGATCGGCCCGGCCGGCTCGGAGACGAAACGCACCGCCCGCCCGGCCAGCGCTTCGGCCTGGCGCTCGCGCTCCGCCCGGCCGATGGGGGCGTTCAGGGCCGCTTCGGCGTCGGCGGCAACGGGGTAGAGGATGGCGCTCATGGCGGTCCATTGTGCGCCAGCCGGCGGCCGCAAGGAATCGTCTTTGCCGGGAAACTCACTTATCCGCGTCCCCGCGGCCAGATGCCGTCGCCATTTCCCCTTGCCCGCGCCTATGTTGGCCTTTGCTGATGGGGGTTCTGATTCGGACCGAAGCTGAATGACGCCGCAAGACCTGATCCTGGCGGCCGCCCTTGGGTCGGTGAGCCTGGCGATCTGCGCGACGCTTTGGGCGCTGGCGAGCCGGCGCGCGTCCGACGCCCGGCTGGCCGCCCAGGGCGCGCGGCTGGCCACGGCCGAGCGGCGCTCGGCGGCAACCCAGGCCTCGGCCGAAGCCTTCGACACCGCCATGGTCGCCATTGAGGGCGGCCGCGCCACCCTGATCGCTGGCGAGGACAGCCTGGCCGCCTGCGCCGCGGTGCTGGGTCTGGCGATCGTCGATCCTCAGGGGGTCACCGACGCCCTCGCCCGCAGTGACCCCGAACACGCCCGGCGCCTGAACGCCCTGTTCACCCGCGGCGAGCCCTGCGCCTTTGAGACCCGCGGTGTGAAGGGCGGGGTTTCCGTGGAGGGCCGCTCGGCCGGGGCCATCGCCTGGCTGCGCCTGTCGGCCATCGCCGCCTCCGAGGGCGGCCTGCCCACCGCCGCGCGCCTGGCCGCCTTCATCGACGCCAAGAAGGACCCGGCCTGGGTAGGCTCGGCCGACGGTTCTCCCCTGTGGGTCAATCGCGCCTGGTTGAAGGCCGTGGGCGCCGAGAGCCTGGAGGCGGCGATCGCCCGGGGCCTGACCTTCGACACCGGCGTCACCGCCTCGGCCCGCGACGCCATCGCCGCCGGCGAGCGGCGCGAGGGGGTGCGCTGGATCAACCATCCCAGCGGTCGCCGCGCCTTCCGCGTCACCGTCCAGCCGCTGGAAGCCGGCGGCGTCGGCGTCTGGACCGAGGACGTCACCGAGGCCGAGGAGGCCGGCGAGGTGCTGCGCCGCCATGACGCCTCCCATGACCAGACCCTGAACCTGATCGCCGACGCCGTGGTGGTGTTCAACCGCGACAAGCGCCTGTCATTCAGCAACATCGCCTTCGCCGAGCTGTGGGGGCTGGAGCCGGGCTTCCTGGCCGAACGCCCCACCCACGCCGAGCTGCTGGACCGCCTGCGCCTGCGCCGCCGCCTGCCCGAGACAGTGGACTACGCCAAGTTCAAGGCCGCCGAGCTGGAGCGCTACCAGCAGCTGGCCGCCAGCGAGCAACAGATCTGGCCCCTGCCGGGCGAGCGCACCCTGCGCGTCATGAGCCAGCCCCACCCCCTGGGCGGCCTGTTGATGATCTTCTCCGACATCACCCCCGAGCTGCGCCTGAAGACCCAGTTCAACCACCTGATCCAGGTGCAGCAGGCGACCCTGAACAAGCTCACCGACGCGGTGGCGGTGTTCGGCTCCGACGGGCGGCTGAAGCTGCACAACGAGGCCTTCCAGCGCTTCTGGAATGTCGGCCCCGAGCAACTGGCCAATGCGCCGGATTTCGACGCGGTGGCCGAGCTCTGCGTGCCGCGCCTGCACGACATGCAGTTCTGGCGCGACCTGCGCGCCCGCATCACCGACCCCGACCCCAAGGCCCGCGCTCCGGTGGAGGACGAGGTGGTCACCGCCGACCGCCGCATCGTCGCCTACCAGTCGCGGCCGCTGCCCGACGGCGCCACCCTGATCAGCTTCGCCGACGTCACCGACACCCGTCGCCTCGAGGGGGCCTTGCGCGACCGCGAGGCGGCGCTGGCGGAGACCGAGCGGCTGAAGCGGGAGTTCGTGGGCAGCGTCTCCTACGAGCTGCGCACGCCGCTCACCACCATCATCGGCTATTCCGAGCTGCTAGAGCGCGGCTCCGAGGGTCTCAGCGACCGGGCTCGGGGCCATGTGGCGGCGGTGCGGTCGGCGGCCACCCAGCTGGCCCGCTCGATCAACGACGTACTGGACATGGCCGAGATCGACGCCGGCGAACTGGCCTTGGATGTCGAGGACGTGGATGTCACCACCCTGATGGCCGAGGTCACCGCCCGCTGGGCGGCTCAGGCCGAGGTGGGCCGCGTGACCCTCGGCGTCGACCCCAAGGCCGACACCGGCCTGATCCGCGGCGACGCCCGGCGCCTGGGCCAGGTGCTGGACCATCTGGTGGAGAACGGCATCCGGCACACCCCGCCCGGCGGCGCGGTGACCCTGTCGGCCCGCCAGGCGGTGGGCGAGGTGAGACTTCAGGTGTCGGACACCGGGCGCGGCATCCCCTTCCACGTCCAGGCGCACATCTTCGACCGCTTCGTCGGCCAGGAGCGCGGCGGGCCGGGCCTGGGCCTGGCCCTGGTCAAGTCCCTGGTTGAGCTTCACGGCGGCTGGGTGGCCCTGGAAAGCGAGCCCGGCGCTGGCGCCGCCTTCACCTGCCACCTGCCCGAAGCGGTCCAGAGCACCGGCCGCCCGGAACTGTTCTAGGCGAGCAGGCAGCCCACGCCGTCGCCCGCCAATGGAACGAGATGTTTGACTACGCCAAGAACAACGCGCCGCGCCCGAAGGGCCCCTGAAGGTCCTAGAGCATGACAGCTTCAAGCGGATACCGGTTGAAGCTGTCATGCTCTAACCGTATGAAGATAGAGCCTTTTTATCCGCTTCAAGTGAATTCACTTGAAGCGGAAAGGCTCTAGTGCTGGCTTTCCGGCATGGTCACGATTAGGCCCTCGAGCGCGTCGCTGACCTTGATTTGGCAGGACAGGCGCGAATTGGGTTCCACGTTTTCGGCGAAGTCGAGCATCGACTCCTCCATGGCCGAGGGCGTGCCGGTCTTGTCCTTCCAAGCCGCGTCCACATAGACGTGGCAGGTGGCGCAGGCGCAGGCGCCGCCACAGTCGGCGTCGATGCCCGGGATGTTGTTCTTGATGGCGCCTTCCATGACGGACAGTCCGTTCTTCACGTCGATGACGTGCTCGGTGCCATTGTGTTCGACGTAGGTGATCTTAGTCATGGATTCCCCGCGCGCCGCCGACCTTCAGGCGGCGACCTCTTTCATGGAAACGGTCGGATCGGCAAGCTTCTCGAGAGAGACCCGCTTTTTCTGACCAATGAGTTGCCGCCCGGCCATAAATTCGGCCGGAGCGTTGACGGCTTCCACCGCCTGGATGACGTCTCCCTTAAGGTGGAAGACGGCGAATTTGGCCTGCGCCGGATCGCCGCGCACCAGGGTGGCGTCAACGTCGAAGGGCATGCCGGCGATCTGGAGTTTCAGGTCGTACTGGTCCGACCAGTTCCAGGTGACTTCGTGCGCCGGGGGTGGCCGGCCGGTAATGACGCTGGCGGCGTGCCGCGCCTGTTCCAGGGCGTTGGCGACGCTTTCCAGCCAGAACATGCGGCCGTCGTAGTGTGGCATGGGCCGATGGGCCACATCGCCGATGGCGAACACCGCCGGGTCGCTGGCCCGGGCGTTCTCGTCCACCACGATGCCGTTGTTGGTGTTCAGGCCGGCGGCCTTGGCGATCTCGTCGTTGCGGATCAGCCCCACCGCCACCAGGGCGATATCGCAGGGAATCGTCCGCCCGTCCGCCAGCTTGACGCCGGTGACATGGCCGTCGGCGCCCTCGAAGCCGGCGACGTCCACCTTGGTCTCGAACACCACGCCGCGGGCGGTGTGATAGTCGGCGAAGAAAGAGCACAGCGGCTCCTTGGCCACCCGCGCCAGGATCCGTTCCTCGCGCTCCAGCACCACGGCGTCGGCGCCGAGCGCTCGGGCCGAGGCGGCGGCTTCCAGGCCGATGTAACCCCCGCCGATCACGGCCAGGCGCTTGCCGGGACCCAGGGCGGCCTTGAGCTCCTCGGCGTCAGCGGCCGAGCGCAGGGACAGAACGCCTTTCAGGTCGGCGCCCGGCAGCGGCAAGGGCCGGGCCCGCGCGCCGGTGGCGATGATAAGTTGGGCGTAAGCAATGGCGTCGCCGCTGGCCAGAGTGACGGTCCGGGCCTTGAGGTCGATGGCCGTGGCCGCATTGCCCATGATCAGGTCGATCTTCGCTTCGGCGTAGAAACTCAGCGGCTTGAGGGACAGGCTGTCGGCGTCGGCCTCGCCCTTGAGCCAGGCCTTGGACAGCGGCGGGCGCTGGTAGGGAGCAATGGGTTCGTCGCCGATCAGGGTGATGGCGCCGTCATAGCCATACTGGCGCAACAACGCGGCCGCCGTTCCTCCGGCGTGCCCCGCTCCGACGATAACCACCCCTGCTGCGGCCTGTTGGCTCATTCTGTTCCGATGCAGATAAATGACGCGTGCGTCAACTTGCGATTTTCAAGCTGACGGATCGGCGATCACCTGAGGGGGCATGCCCGCCCCGCAATATGCCGTCTAGATCGTCCGCTCCACCAGCATGCTCTTGATCTCCGCGATGGCCTTGGCCGGGTTGAGACCCTTGGGGCAGACTTGGGCGCAGTTCATGATCGTGTGGCAGCGGTACAGCTTGAAAGGGTCTTCCAACTGGTCGAGCCGCTCGCCCATTGCCTCGTCGCGGCTGTCGATCAGCCAGCGGTAAGCGTGCAGCAGGGTCGCCGGGCCAAGGTACTTGTCGCCGTTCCACCAATAGCTGGGGCACGAAGTCGAGCAGCAGGCGCAGAGGATGCATTCATAGAGGCCGTCCAGCTTGGCGCGGTCTTCCTCCGACTGGCGCCACTCGGCCTGGGGCTGGGGCGTTTCGGTGTGCAGCCACGGCTCGATGGAGGCGTATTGGGCGTAGAACTGGGTCAGGTCAGGGATCAGGTCCTTGACCACGGCCTGGCTTGGCAGGGGGGAAATCTGGATTTCCTTGCCGGGAACCTCCGCCCAGCCGTGGGTGCAGGCCAGGGTATTGCGTCCGCCGATGTTCATGGCGCAGGAGCCACACACACCCTCACGGCACGAGCGCCGGAAAGCCAGGGTGGGGTCCATGGTGTTCTTGATGTGGATCAGCACGTCCAGGAGCATCGGACCACAGGCGTCGACGTCAACGTCGTAGGTGTCCCAGCGAGGGTTCTCGGTCCCCTCCGGATCGTAGCGGTAGATACGGAAGGTCTTGACCCGCTTGGCGCCAGCCGGCGCGGGGTGGTGACGGCCCTTACCGACCTTGGAATTCTTCGGAAGCGCAAGCTGGACCATGCCGAGATCGTTCCCCTGCCTCGTATTCGCGCCTAGTCCCTAGACCGCAGGGCGGGGTCTGTCCATGGCCCCGCCCCCGGTGAAGAACCGCCGCCAGCCTATGCCGCCCCCGGGGTGGTCGGCGGCGCCGGCGACACCTCCGGCCGGCCACCGTACCAGTCGATGTTGCGGGTCAGGTACATGGCCATCGACAGGCCCGCGAAGCTGGCGATGGAGCCGGCCAGGAGGGCGAAGTCTTCCAGCCGCATGAGCAGGTAGATCAGGCCATAGACGAGGCTGAAGATGACCAAGGCCCGCCAGCGATAGGCGGCGCTGTTGAACGCCCAGCCTGCGTAAAAGCCGATCAGCCCGACGGTGGCCACGGCGGCCACGGCGAAGGCGGGATCGAAGCCGATGTATTCAGAGAGGCTGAGCAGCAGCAGGTAGAAGACCATCTGGGCCAAACCGATAAGCACATATTGGGCGGGGTGAACGCGGCGCCCCGACAGGGCCTCAAAAACGAAGAAGGTCAGGAACACCAGGCCCACGAACATCACCGCGTATTTGAGGGCCCGGATGACGTTCTGGTACGGGTCATTGCCTGGCGCCAGGGTGACGCCGAGATCCTTGGCGCCCAGGGCCGCCAGGGAAAGCGCCCCGCTGGCGGCGTTGTCCGACAGGCCACGGGCGATGAAGGGCACCGACCAGGCGGCGGTGAACGCGCCGTCCTTGATCCGGCGGCTCTCCGGCGGGAAGCCGCCGTCGAACGAGGGATTGGCCCAGTCGCCAGAGACCGAAACGTGGGTGGTCTTGGCGAAGGGCATGATGCTGAGGCGCTTGGCGCCGGTGAAGTGCAGAGAAGCCCTGAAACTTCCTCCGCCGGTCGAGCCGATCAGCACGCTGGCCGGGGCCGAGACCAGGCCGAAGGGCGTTTCACTGCTGGCCTGATTGCGTACGCCGTTGGGCAAGGCGGTCGCGCCGAGGTCGACATTGGACGAAGGGGTGAAGGCCAGGGTGGTGCGGCCCGCGGGGGTGGTGAAGACGCCGTTGACGTCAGCCTTGGCGCCGCGCAGGTCCGAGAACCCCAGGACAAGGCGGGCCTGGGTCCAGTCCACGACGCTGCCGGCCGGCAGGTCCACCACCGTCGGCGGGGCGGCGAAGGTGGCGGCGATATCGGCCGTGGCGCCATACACCGGCACGTCGAAGATGCCCCGGTGCAGGGTCTGAACTTTCAGATCGACCTTGGCGTCGCCCTGGTCGGGAGAGACCACATACCAGCTTGAGGTGTGAGCCGGGTCCTTGGGATTGGCATAGGGGGCGACGAGCAGCGGCCCCAGCACCTGCTGGGCGCCGCCCTGGCGGGTGGAGACTTCCTGCACAACGCCATCGGCGCGGCTTGCGCGTTCGGCGATGAGGGCAAAGACAAACAGGGCCGGAATGGCCATCAGCACGGCCAAGGCGCAGACCAGCAGGGCCTTACCGCCCCAGTCGGCGGACCGCTTGGCGCCCGGTGCGGCGGGGCGCGGAAACAAGGCCGGCGGGGTGTTGGAGTCGGACATCTGAACGCTCCTCATGAGCCAAGGCCTCACTGGCGGAGACCTCGGCGTGGGCTCACGGCAAGCTCACACCCCCGTGACCAAATCGTGATACCACGCATACTTTGCAATGCAAAGGGATCGAATCCTGGGGCGGCGCGTTCAGACTGAAGAGCGTTCCCAGGGAACCTCTAAGGAACCGACCATCATGAACTCCGCCAAGGCCTTCACCCCCGCCAACGATCATGCGGCCGAACCGCTTTGCATCGCCGCACAGGGTGATCAGGTGCTGATCGTAGGACCCGGCGGCCTGCACCTGACAATGTCGGTGGATGCGGCGGAGACGACCGTCACGCGGCTGCTGGACGCCATCGCGCTCGCCCATGGTCGCATGCCCTCGATGCGGAACTAAAAACCGCGGCCTGGGCCCACTCAAGACGCCCGGCTGAACGCCCGACCATGCATTTGGATGGTGTCGGTATGTTTGTCGTACACCGCATCGCCCCAATAGGTGCCGGTCTTCATGACACCGTTGGCGCAAGAGCCAAAGAAGGTAGTTTCTTCGGTGGCGTCGGTGTTGCCCAGAAATACGAACTGGCGCCAGACGATGATGTTGTTGCGCCGGTGCACGTCCACCTGAATGCGGTTGCCGACATTATCCGCCGTCCAGGCGCCGGTCAGCGGGGCGCAGGCATCCTGCCGGGCCGCCGCAAGGGCGCCGTGGGCCCTGGCTGAGGCGCGATGGCTGCAGGCGCCGAGCGCCAGGGCGCAAAGCGCGACGGTGCCGACGAACGCTCTCATTCCATAAAGTCCCAATACTCGGCAGCGGCGTCCTTCTAGAAAGATCGGCGCGAAATTTCAACGCCGCGGACTTTTTTCAGGCGCTACCTTTCGCCTCGCCCCCGAGAGGGCCGGGCGGCTAGCGGCAGGTCGTCAAACAGGCTTGGCGCCGCACCCGTCCGCGCCCGCTCGATATTGAGCATCCTCAGCTTAGTATCGACGCCGCCCGGCGCGGAAAAGCCGCCGGTCTTGCCGCTGGCCGACAGGATACGGTGGCAAGGAACGATGATCGGAATCGGGTTGCGTCCAAGCGCCTGGCCCACCTGCTGCGAAAGCGCCACATCACCCAACCGCCGGGCAATATCGCCATAGGTCAGGGTCTCGCCGGGTGGGATGGCGCGCGCGATATCCCAGACCTGGCGATGCAAGTCAGGGGCGTCGCGGTAATCCAGAACCACGGCGCCCAGGTCGCAGGGCTCTCCGCGCATCAGAGCTTGAACGCCGGTGATCGCTTCGGCGATGGCCGGCGACGGGGCCGTTTCAACAGCCCGAGAAAAGCGACGCAGGATGCCGCCGCGCACGTCGTGATCCGGCAACATGGCCCCCACGACGCCAGTCTCGCCCCAGATCAGGGCGCAGTCGCCGATGGCGGTGTCGAAGACGGCGAAGGCCAGGTGGGGCATAGGGCCAACATACGCCTTTGCCCACCTGCGCGCCGCCCGGAACTTGCGGCCAAGAGGAGACTACTGGCGCCAGCTTTCCCTCCCTCGCGAAGGAAGCGAGCGAGGGAAGGTTTTAGCCTTAGTAAACCCGCGGCTTGGGCGGGATCGACGGGGCTTCGTTGGTCAGCGGGGTGGAGTGGACCGGGCGGTAGTCGATGGTGACCTTGCCGCTGGCGTCATCGAACCAGGTCAGGGTGTGCTTCATCCACTCGACATCGTCGCGAGCGGAGAAGTCCTCGCGGGCGTGGGCGCCGCGGCTTTCCTGGCGGTTCAGGGCGCCGTTGACGGTGACGATGGCCTGGCCGACCAGGTTCTCGAACTCCAGGGTCTCGACCAGGTCGGTGTTCCAGATCATGCCGCGGTCGGAGACCTTCAGGTCCGGGCGCTTGGCGTGGACCTTGGCCAGGCGATCGACGCCCGAGACCAGGGACTCGCCGGTGCGGAAGACGGCGGCGTCTTCCTGCATGGCGATCTGCATCTCCAGACGAATCTCGGCGGTCGGGGTGCCGCCGGAGGCGTGACGCAGGCGGTCAAGACGGGCGAGATGCCCTTCGGTCCAGGCGGCCTTGAGCTCCGGCTGGCTGGCGCCGACCTTCAGGGTCTCGGCGCAGTGCAGGCCGACGGCGCGGCCGAACACCACCAGGTCGATCAGGGAGTTGGAGCCCAGGCGGTTGGAGCCATGCACGGAGACGCAGGCCGCCTCGCCCACGGCCATCAAGCCGGGCACCACCTGGTCGGGGTCGTCGCCGACCTTGGTGACCACCTGGCCGTGGAGGTTCGTTTGCACGCCGCCCATGTTGTAGTGCACCGTCGGCAGGACCGGGATCGGCGCCTTGGTGACGTCGACGGCGGAGAAGATCCGCGCCGTCTCGGAAATGCCGGGCAGGCGTTCGTGCAGCACCTTGGGATCCAGGTGGTCCAGGTGCAGGAAGATGTGATCCTTCTTGGGACCGACGCCGCGGCCCTCGCGGATCTCGATGGTCATGGCGCGGCTGACCATGTCGCGCGGCGCCAGGTCCTTCACGGTGGGGGCATAGCGCTCCATGAAGCGCTCGCCCTCGGAATTGGTCAGGTAGCCGCCCTCGCCGCGGGCGCCTTCGGTGATCAGGCAGCCGGCCCCGTAGATGCCGGTTGGGTGGAACTGCACGAACTCCATGTCCTGCAGCGGCAGGCCGGCGCGCAGCACCATGCCGCCGCCATCGCCGGTGCAGGTGTGGGCGCTGGTGGCGTTCTGGTAGGCGCGGCCATAGCCGCCGGTGGCCAGGACCACGGTCTGGGCCTGGAAACGGTGCAACGTGCCGTCATCCAGCTTCCAGGCGGTGACACCCCGGCAGGTCCCCTCGTCCATGATCAGGTCGAGGGCGAAGTACTCGATGAAGAACTCCACATCCTTGCTCAGCGACTGGCCGTACATGGTGTGCAGCATGGCGTGGCCGGTGCGGTCGGCCGCGGCGCAGGTGCGCTGGATCGGCGCCTCGCCATAGTTCTTGGTCATGCCGCCAAAGGCGCGCTGATAGATCTTGCCTTCAGGCGTCCGCGAGAACGGCACGCCCCAGTGTTCCAGCTCATAGACCGCCGCGGGAGCGTTGCGGACCAAGTATTCGATGGCGTCCTGGTCGCCCAGCCAGTCCGACCCCTTGACGGTGTCGTACATGTGCCAGCGCCAGTCATCCTCGCCCATATTGCCGAGGCTGGCCGAGATGCCGCCTTGGGCTGCAACGGTGTGCGACCGGGTCGGGAAGACCTTGGTGATGCAGGCCGTCTTCAAGCCCGCCGCCGCGCAACCCAGCGCCGCGCGCAGGCCCGAGCCGCCGGCGCCCACCACGACCACGTCGAAGCGGTGATCGATGAACGAATAGGACGCCATGGTCAGTACGCTCCGCCGCCAACGGCGACCTTCAGAAGGGAAACCAGGGCCAGGGCGCCGGCGCCCCACGCCACGAAGACGTTGAGGATCAACAGCAGGGTCTTGTTCAGCGGCTTGGCGATGTAGTCCTCGACGATCACCCGCATGCCAAGCTGCATATGGTAGCTGCCCACGCCAATCGTCAGGGCCAGCAAGGTCGCGTTTAGGGGATGGCGAAGCCAAGCGACGGCGGCGTCATAGTCGCCTCGAGCCAGGGTCAGGGCGGAGAAGACGCCCCATAGAACCAGGAAGATCAGGGCCGCGGCGCTGACGCGCTGGCCGATGAAGTGGCCGACACCCTGTTTGGCGGCGCCCATGCCGCGGGCGCGGCCCAGGGGCGTGCGGTAGCTGGCCATCAGAGCGCTCCGGTGGCGGCGGCCAAGGCCCAGACGGCCACGGCGGCAACGACGGCGAAGGCATAGGCGACCACGGCCGTCAGGTTCGCGGTGCGAGGCTCAAACCCCTTGCCCATGTCCCAAGTCAGATGGCGTACGCCATTGGCCAGGTGGAAGAAGATGCAGACCGTCAGGCCAAACAGCACCACCTTGCCGGGGATCGAGCCCAACAGGCCCATGTAGGTGTCGTAGGCGCCCTTGCCCGAGGCCAGCGCCACCGCCCAACCTGCCAGGATCAGCATGCCCCCGTAAAGCGCCGAGCCGGTGGCGCGGTGCAGGATGGAGGCGGCCATGGTGACGTGCCACCGCCAGATCATATACGGCGAGAGCGGGCGCTCCCGAACGCCCGGCGCGGCTTCAGCCATGAGTCCCCGTCCTTCCATAGAAAGCGCCGGGACTTTTAGTCCGGGGCGCGGGGGTGTCAACGCAACCAGCGCCCTTAAGATTCCTCCAGCCACGAGGCCGAGCGCATTTCCTGGAGGCGGGAGGCGGTGCGTTCGAATTCGAAGGACTGATCGCCTTGTGGATAGAGGGCCTCCGGCTCGGCGACAGCCAGGATCACCAGGCGGCTGCGCGCCTCATAGAGGGTGTCCACCAGGGTGGAGAAGCGCTTGGCTTCGTTGCGGCGATCCGCGGTAATGCGGGGCACGCCCTCCACGAAGACGGTGTGAAAGCGCTCGGCGATGGCGATGTAGTCCTGGGGGCCAAGGGCCTCCACGCACAGGCTGACGAAATTGGCCCGCAGCAGGCCGCCGACGGCGCGGGGCCAGTGCTCCTTGCGGCCCAGCACTTCCAGGGTGACGCCCAATTCCTCCTGCTCTCCCAGCATATCCTGCCACAGACGGTCGAACTGGCGCTCGTTATCGGGGTCGATGGGGGAAAACCAGGTCCCGGCGCCGCGCAGGCGGTCCAGGCGATAGTCGTGCGGCCCGGCCACCGACACCACCTCCATCCGTGCCTTCAGCATGTCGATGAAAGGGGTGAAGAGCTGGCGGTTGAGGCCATTCTTGTAGAGGTCGTCCGGCGGGCGATTGGAGGTGGCCACCAAGGTCACGCCGCGCTCGAACAGGCCCTGGAACAGGCGTCCCAGGATCATGGCGTCGGCGATGTCGGTGACCTGCAGCTCGTCGAAACAGAGCAAACGGGCCTCGGCAGCGATGACGTCCGCGACCGGTGGGATGGGATCATCGCCCTTCATACGGCCCGAATGGGCATGGCCGAACCGAGCTTGGCGCTGGGCCGCGTCGCCCCTGCGCCAGGCGTCCACCAATCGGTGCACCTCGGCCATGAAGATATGAAAGTGCACCCGGCGCTTGGGCTCCAGGGGCGCGACGGCAAAGAACATATCCATGAGCAGGGACTTGCCCCGTCCCACCGGTCCGAAGAGGTAGAGGCCGCGCACCCCCTCGGCCTTGCGGAACAGCCCCTTGGGCCGGGTCTGGGCCAGGCGGTCCTCCAGCGCCGACAGGGCTTCCACCGCCGCGGCCTGGGTCGGGTCGGGCTGCAGCTCGCCGACGGTGAGCTTATCGCGATAGGCGGCGCGGAGGAGACCGGGCATTCGCGCCGGTTAGCCTGAGCCGCGGCGGATCACAACACCGAGACGGGGAAGGCGATCTAAGCCCCCAGCTCCCGAAGCACATTGCCGTAGGTCTGGGCCTTTTCGCAGGCGCAGCCGCGCATCTTGCCGGTCTTGTCCCACCAGATCAGGGTCGGGTAGGCGAAGTTGATCCCATTGTCCTTGAGCAAGGGTCGCAGCTGCTCCACCAAGCCGCGGCCGGCCTCGACCACGGCGGTGCGACCGGTGTCGCGGTCCGCGGCGGGAACCTCAGGAGCGGTCCAGGCGTCGGCCGGCTTCACCAGGGTCCATTGTTGATAGAGCCTCCAGCTTCGGTTCAGCCACAGCTCGGCCACCGTGGCGCGCTCGGGCGCCGTGGACTTGGACTGGCCGTTGCGGTCGGCCCTGGCGATCATGATCACGCGGGTGTCGACGCCGACGGCCTGCAGCTTGGGGAACATCTCCTCCTCGAAGCGGATGCAGTCGGGGCAGCTGCGATAGGAGACCATGTACAGCTTGGGGCCCCCAAGCTTGGGGGAGACGTAGCCGGCCCCCTCCAGCGCCTTGGCGATCTCGGCCTGGTGGGTCTTGATGGTGTGCGGTCGCCACCGGTAGTCGAGCGCCCACCATCCGTAGATCCCGCCGACCAGCACGAGCAGAACGGCGCTGGTGATCAGCCACGGTGCGATCTTCTTCATTCAGACAAACTCCCTTGCCCGCATGCATCGCTCCGGAGCATGCACCGGTCAACCGTCGGCCTTGCCCCCGCCCCGCTGACGCGGGCATGGTCGAGTGGCGTTAATGATCGAGGCCGCCATGCTGCTCCGCGCCGAAGGGGAGTTCCGCTTGAACGACGAGGCCGACACCGCGGGCCTGGGCCGGTCCCTGGCTCGGGTGCTGCAGAAGGGTGAGGCCATCTGCCTGTCCGGCCCCCTGGGCGCCGGCAAGTCGGTGCTGGCCCGGGCCGTGGTGCGGGCGCTGTGCCCGGACGAGACCGACGTGCCCAGCCCCACCTTTACGCTGGTCCAGTTCTACCCGGCGCCGCACTTCCCCCTGGCCCATTTCGACCTCTACCGTTTGACCTCGGCGGATGAGGCCTATGAAATCGGGTTGGATGAGGCCCTGCGCGAGGGCGCGGCCGTGATCGAATGGCCCGAACGCCTGGGCCATCACCTGCCGCCGGACCGGCTGGACGTTGAGATCAGCCTGGATGGCGAGACCCGGCGGGCGCGCTTGACGCCCCACGGCGCCTGGCAGGAGCGACCCCTTGAAGCCTGAGCGCCCGAAGTCTGAGCGCGAAGCGATCAAGGCCGCCTTCCTGGACGAGGCCGGGCTCGGCGACGCCAAGCGCGAGATGCTGGCCGGCGACGCCTCGACCCGCCGCTATGAGCGCCTGTACCCGGCCAAAGGCCCTAGCCTGATCTTCATGGACCAGCCGCCCTCGGTGGAGACCCATCCCTGCCCCCCTGGCGCCACGGACGATGAACGGCGGGCCTTGGGCTATAACGCCCTGGCCAGGCTGGCGGCGGGCCGGGTGGAGGCCTTTGTCGCCTGCGCCGGCTACCTGACCTCCCGCGGGCTGTCGGCGCCCAAGGTGCTGGCCGCGGATCCCGCCAGTGGCCTGGCGGTGTTGGAGGACCTGGGCGACGACCTCTACGCCACCCTGATCGCCGGGGGCGCCGAGGAAGGGTTGTTGTACGACGCCGCCGTCGATGTGCTGGGGGTGCTGCACGCGGAGCGGCCGCCGATGGTGCTGCGCAGCGGCGACGTTGAATGGCCGCTGCTGGCCTATGACGAACTGGCGCTGAAGACCGCCGGCGATCTGTTCATCGAATGGCTGCCGAAATTCAATCTTGCCCTGACCTTCGACCCCGGCGCGGTTGCGGAGTGGGAGGCGATATGGGCGCCGATCCGCGCCCATGGCGCCGCCGGCGCCAGCGTCTTCTGCCATCGCGACTTTCACGCTGAGAACCTGATCTGGCTGCCACAGCGGACCGGCGCGGCGCGGGTGGGTCTGCTGGATTTCCAGGACGCCGTGCGAGCCCATCCGGCCTGGGACCTGTCGATGTTGCTGCATGACGCGCGGCGGGACGTCAGCGCCGGGCGCGAAGCGGCCTGCCTGGCGCGGTATTTCGACCTGCATCCCGGCCTGGACCGGCCGGCCTTCACCGCCGACTTCCACGCCCTGGGCGCCCTGAATATCGTGCGGATCCTGGGTATTTTCTCGCGGCTGGTGACCCGTGACGACAAGCCCCGCTACGCCGCCTTCATGCCTCGGCTGTGGGGCTATCTGGAGCGGTGTGCGGCGGATCCGACCCTGGCGCCCCTGAAGGCCTGGCTGGAGGCTCACGCACCGCGGGAGAGTCGCCGGTGAGCGCCGCTCCGAAAACGGCGATGGTGCTGGCGGCGGGCCTGGGCATGCGCCTGCGCCCGCTCACCGAGAGCCGGCCCAAGGCCCTGGTGGAGGTGGGCGGCAAGGCCCTGATCGACCACGCCCTGGACGGGCTGCGCGACGCCGGCGTCGAGCGGGCCGTGGTCAACGTGCATGCCTTCGCCGACATGCTGCAAGACCACCTGACGCGCCGGCGGGACATGGAAATCCTGATCTCCGACGAGCGGGCGCTGCGGCTGGAGACCGGCGGCGGGGTCAAAAACGCCCGCGCCCTGCTGGGGGACGACCCGATCTGGGTGGCCAACAGCGACTACGCCTGGATCAGCCATGACGGTTTCTCAGGCGTGGCCGGGGCCTGGGACCCCGAACGCATGGATGTCTGCGTTATCGTCGTGCCCAAGGCGCGGACCCTGGGTTTCGACACCGCTGGTGATTTCAGCATGGACGATGAAGGGCGGTTGAACCACCGTGGTGCGGCGCCCACAGCGCCGCTGCACTGTTTCGGGGTCGAGATCCTGGACCCGGCCGCGGTCTATGCCGACCCGCGGGAGGCTTTCTCGCTGTTCGACGTCTGGATGCGGGCGCAGAGCCGCGGGCGGCTGTTTGGCGTCGAACCGGACGGCGTCTGGATGCAGGCCGGCGACCCGGCGTCCCTGGCGGCCGTGCAGGCGCGGCTGGCGGAAGAAGCGCTGGACGAGCCGAACTCGGCCCGAGGGCGATGAGCGGTTTCCTGGCCGCGCCGGGACCGCGGTGGTTCACGATCGCGGCGCACCGACCTTTCCTCGAAGACCTGGCCGCCGGCGTACACGCCGCCCTCTCGCCCCTGGGGCCTGAGGCCCTGGCCGAAGCGGTGATCCTGGTGCCGACCCGGCGGGCGGCGCGATCCCTGGCCGAGGCCTTCCTGAAGGCCGCCGACGCACGGGCCGTGCTGCTGCCCCAGGTTCGAGCCATCGGCGACCTGGACGAGGGCGAGGCGCCGTTCGAGCCAGGCGACCTGGCGCTCGACCTACCGGCGGCCATCAGCCCCTGGCGTCGGCGCTTCGAACTGGCGCGGCTGGTGGCGCAGAACAAGGACCTGCTGGGGCGCGGCGCCCTGGATGCCGGCGGCGCCCTGGAACTGGCCGACGCCCTGGCCGCCTTCCTGGACAGTTGCCAGCTAGAGGAGGTTTCCGACCCGGCGGCGGTGAAAGGCCTGGTGGAGGGTGATCTGGCCCAACACTGGCGCATTTCGGCCCAGTTTCTGGACCTGGCCCTGCAGGCCTGGCCCAAGCGGTTGGACGAGTTGGGCCTGGTGGACGTGGCGGCGCGACGGGTGTCACTGCTGCGGTTGCTCACGCAGCGCTGGACCGACAAGCCCCCGGCGGAGGTGTTGATCGCCGCGGGCTCCACGGGCACGGCGGCGGCGGCGGCGGATCTGCTGGCGGCGGTGGCGCGGGCGCCGAAGGGCTGCGTGGTCCTGCCTGGCCTGGACAAGTCCCTGGCCGAGGATGCCTGGGAACAGGTGGAGGACCAGCACCCGCAGGGGTCCATGCGACGGCTGCTGGTCCGAGCCGGGATCCCGCGTGGCGAGGTGCGCGACTGGGACCCGATGACCGAGACCCAGTCGCGGGGCCGGTGGCGCCGGCGGCTGATCAATGAGGCCCTGCGCCCGGCCGAGGCCACGGCGGACTGGCTCAAGCAGATTGCCGCCCTGCGCAAGGAGGGCGAGGCGGCCGGGGTGAACCCCATCGCCGAGGGCCTGGCCGGCCTGTCGGTGATCAGCGCCCGCACCGAGGAGGAGGCGGCCACCGCGGCGGCCTTGCTGATGCGAGAGACCCTCGAGACCCCCGACGCCACCTGCGCCCTGATCACCCACGACGTCGATCTGGCGCGGCGGGTAAGTGCCCGACTGACGCGATGGGGCGTGAGCGCCGACACCTCCGCCGGCCAGCCCCTGGCGCGGTACCCTGTAGCGGTCCTGGCCAGCCTGGCGGCGCGGGCGGCGGCGGATCCCGGCGATCCGGTGAGCCTGCTGGCGATCGTCAAGCACCCGCTGGTGCGGCTCGGCCTCGACGAAGCGACTCTGGAGCGCGGGCATCGGGGGCTGGAACGGTACGGCCTGCGCGGTCCAAGGCCCGGAAGTTGGGCGGCGCTTGAACAGCGGCTGACCACGGCCCTGCAGCCTCGGGAGGATGAAGCCCCGGCAAGCGTCGAGCGGCGACGCGGCGGGGTGGAGGACGCCCTGGCGCTGCTGCCCCTGATCCGCGCTCCGTTGGAAACCCTGCGGGAGGTTTTCGCGGAAGAGACGGCCGCCGCGGCGATCGCCTCGCGAGCCCTGGCCGTGTCGCTGGAAGTCTTGGCGGCAGGGCCGGAGGGCGGACTGGGCGACCTGTGGGCGGGCCTAGGCGGCGAGGCGGCGGCGGGGTTGTTGTCGGCCCTGATGACCGAGAGCGAGGGCCTGCCAGCCATGACCGCATCGGCCTTTGCCGAGTTGCTGGACAGCCTGATGGCGCGGGAGACTGTGCGGCCGGGCGGCGCCAGCCATCCGCGCTTGAAGATCCTGGGGGTGCTGGAAGCGCGTCTGGTGCGGGCCGACCACCTGATTCTGGCGGGGCTTGAAGAGGGCGTCTGGCCCCCGGCGGCGCCCGTCGACCCGTTCCTGTCGCGCCCCATGCGCAAGACCCTGGGCCTGCCGCCGCCGGAGCGGCGGGTGGGGCTGTCGGCCCACGACTTTGCCCAAGCGGCCTCGGCGCCGCGGGTTAGCCTGATCCATTCAGAGCGGCGGGGCGGGGCGCCAGCGGTGAAATCGCGCTGGCTGTGGCGGCTGGAGACCCTGGCGCGCGGAGCCGAGGTCGACTTGCCTGGAAGGCCCGATCTGATCGCCGCCGCGCGGGGGCTGGACGCGCCGGCGGGGTTCGAACCGGCCCGGCGACCCAAGCCCACCCCACCCCTCGGCGTTCGGCCGCGGCGGATGCCGGTGACCGGCGTGGAGCGATGGATCCGCGACCCCTATGCCGTCTATGCCAGGGAGATCCTGCGGCTGCGGGTCCTGGACCGCCCCGACGAGCCGGTGGAAGCCCTGGCGCGGGGCACGGCCATCCACGCCGCCTTCGAGCGATTTTCGCGAGAGCATCCGGACGCCCTGCCCGATGAGGCCGAGGCGGTGTTCGCCGCCATGTTGGGCGAGGCCCTGCGCCAGGCCGGCGTGCCCGAGGGGCGGATGGCGCGGGAACTGGCCCTGGCCGCCAACGCCGCGCCGTGGGTGGTGGCCTTCGAGCGGCGACGGCGCCCCGGCGCGCGACTGGTGATCGAGCAGAGTGGGCGGATGACGCTGGAGGCGCCGGGCGGCCCGTTCATCCTCACCGCCAAGGCCGACCGGATCGAGGCGCGCGGGCTGACAGCCGACATCCTGGACTACAAGACAGGCGCAGCTCCCAGTCCCAAGCAGGTGAAGGCCGGTCTCTCGCCACAGTTGACCCTGACGGCGGCGATCGTGGCGGCGGGGGGCTTCGAGGCGCTGGGCCGCATGGCGCCCGGCGCCCTGGTCTATGTTCGGGTCAGCGGCGGGCGCGTTCCTGGCCGTGAGGAACATCGGGCCGATCAGGCCGAGAGCGGAGTTCTGGCGGCGGCGGCCCTGGAGGGCCTGCGCAAGCGCATCGATCTCTTCGACCAGGCGGAGACCGGCTACCAGTCCTGGGCCATGCCACAGTTCATCGGCCGCTATGCCGGCGACTACGATCACCTGGCGCGGCTGTGGGAATGGCACGTGATCGGCGAGGCGGATAGCGGCGGCGACGCCGGCGGCGCGGAGACGGGCGAATGAGCGCCGACCCGCAGGTTCAGGCCTCAAACCCCCGCGCCTCGGTGTTCGTGGCGGCTAACGCCGGCGCCGGCAAGACCTCGACCCTGGTCAAGCGGGTGGCGCGGCTGCTGCTGGCCAAGGCCGCGCCGGAGGCGATCCTGTGCGTCACCTACACCAAGGCCGGGGCGGCGGAGATGCAGCGTCGCCTGTTCCAGGAACTGGGCGACTGGGCGGTGATGCAGGACGTTCAGTTGATCGACAAGCTGGCGGAGCTTGAGGAGGAAGGCCGCGACCTGTCCGACGCCCGCGCCCTGTTCGCGCGCGCCCTGGAAACACCCGGCGGACTGAAAATCCAGACCATCCACGCCTTCTGTGAAAAGCTGCTGCGGCGGTTCCCGTTGGAGGCGGGGGTGTCGCCGGGGTTCAAGGTGCTGGAGGACGCCGCGGCGGCGCGGCTCTCGGCCCAGGCGCGAGAGGCCGCCGCCCGGTTCGCCATGGACCACCCCGAAGGCGCCGTCGCCGAGGCCTATAACCACTTCTCGGTGGAGCTGGACTACCGCGGCTTCAACGCCATGTTCGGCGTGTTCGAGAATCGCCGCAAAGCCATCGCCCACTATGTGGACCTGTGTGGCGACGCCACGCGGGCCGAGCGCGACGTGTGGAAGCGCTGTGGCTTCGGCCTGCCGACGGCGCCCGAAACGATCATGGGGGAAGCCGTCGAGCGTATCCGCTGGGGTCAGTGGAAGCGCGCCGCTCAGGCCCTGCTGGCCACCGGCATGACCAGCGATGGCGAGATGGCAAGCCGCATGCTGGCGGTGGACGCCGCGCCCAGCTTCGAAGGTCTGTGCGGCGTGTTCCTGACCGGCGCCGGCAAGCCTAGGGCGCGGCTGGGGACCAAGGGCGTCGACCCCTGGGCGGTGGAGTGGCTGACCGAGGAACAAGGGCGGCTGACCGAATCCCAGGAGCGGCTGCGCGGCGCCCGGATCGCGCGGGACACCGTCCATGCCCTGGCGCTGGCCAGCGCCTATGGCGCCGCTTACGAGGCGGCCAAGGCCCTGCGCGGCGGCCTGGATTTCGGCGACCTGATCGACCGCACCATCTCCCTGCTGACGGTGAAGGCCGATGCGACCTGGGTGCTGTTCAAGCTGGATGGCGGCCTGGAGCATGTGCTGCTGGACGAGGCCCAGGACACGGCGCCCGACCAGTGGCGCATCCTGCGGGAACTGACCGGCGAATTCTTCGTCGGCAAGGGCGCGGCGAGCCAGGTGCGCACCCTGTTCGCCGTGGGTGATGAGAAACAGTCGATCTTCAGTTTCCAGGGCGCGGCGCCGGAACGGTTCGCCCTGGAGCGGGACGCGTTCCGCGCCCTGGCCCATTCGGCGAGCGCCCGCTTTGAACAAGTCGATCTGCGCGAAAGCTGGCGTTCGACGCCGGAGGTGCTGGGTTTCGTCGATCAGGTGTTCCTCGACCCCGAGGCGCGGGCCGGCCTGACCACGCCGGAGGGCGACACTGTCGTCCGTCTGATCAAGCACATCGCCCGCCGTGACCCCGGCGGCGGCGTCGAGGCCTGGCCGCTGGAGGTGAGCGACCCTTCACCCGAGCCGGACCCCTGGGCGCCGGTGGACGCCGAACCGGCGGAGAGCGGCGGGCGCAAGCTGGCGCGGCGGATCGCGCGGTCGATCAAGGCCATGATCGGTCGCGGTGAGGCGGTGTTCGACCGCAAGAGCCGAGCGCCGCGTCCCTGTGTTCCCGGCGACTTCCTGATCCTGGTGCGGCGGCGCAACCCCCTGTTCCATGAGATCATCCGCGCGCTGAAGCGCGAGGGTGTGGCGGTGGGCGGCGCCGACCGGCTGAAGCTGTCGGAACACATCGTCTTCGCCGACTTGATGGCGCTGGCACGGTTCGCCCGCTTTCCCCCCGACGACCTGACCCTGGCCAGCGTCCTGCGCGGCCCCTTCTGCGATCTGGACGAGGAGAGCCTCTACGCGCTGGCGCAGCCTCGCGAGGGGACGCTGTGGGGCGCGCTGAACATGCGGGCGGAGGAACAAAACGACTGGCGCACGGCGCGGGATTTACTGAACTGGGTGATGGAGGTGGCCAAGACCCGGCCGCCCTTCGAACTATTCAGCCGGGTGCTGAGCCGCCTGGACGAGGCGGGCCGGTCCATGCGGGGGCGGATGCTGCTGCGTTTCGGGGCGGAGGCCGAGGACGCGCTGGAAGCGTTCCTGGCCGAGGTGCTGGCGGCGGAGGGGCGGGACCTGCGCGACCTGGAAAGCGTCATCGCGGCGCTGAGCGGTACGGAGCTGGAGGTCAAGCGCGAACAGGAGGACGCGCAGACGAGGGTGGGCGGCGAGGTGCGGGTGATGACCGTGCACGGGGCCAAGGGGCTGGAGTCGCCCATCGTCATCCTGCCCGACACCACGACGCGGGCCACCGCCCAGGGCGGGCCACTGCTGGAGGCGGAGCGCGACGGGTTCCTGTGGGCGCCGCGCAAGAGCGACGACTGTCCCGCCTCGGCCAAGGCGCGCGAGGACCGGGAAAGGGCTGGCGATCACGAGTCCCTGCGGCTGCTCTATGTGGCCCTGACGCGGGCGCGGGACCGGCTGATCGTCTGCGGGGTGGAGAGCCAGAAGGCGCGGTTCGAGCGGAGCTGGCGTGACTATGTGGACCGTGCCTTCGCGGCGGCGGACTCGCGCGCCTTCGCCCTGGACGGCGGCGGCGAGGGACTGAGGCTGGGGACGGACCCGGTGGCCATGGGCGCCGTTGACCTGGGCGCGGATACGGCGGCGGCGGTCCCGGATTGGGCGCGGCGGTTGGCGCCTGGCGAGGCGGCGGCGCTGAACTATCGCTCGCCCTCAACCCTAAACGAGGACGGTAGAGGGCCCGCCCCCTCCCCGCTCAGTTCCGTGGACGGGTTGGGGCGGTTCCGGCGCGGGGAGATCATTCACCGCCTGCTGCAGCTATTGCCCGACCTGGCGGAAGACGCGCGGGCCGACGGCGCCCGGCGGCTGTTGGCGCGGGAGCGAGACCTGACCGAGGCCCAGCGCGCCGAGATGGCCGGCGCCGCCCTGGCGGTGCTGAACGACGCCCAGTTCGCCGAGGTGTTCGCCCCGGGCTCCCGCGCCGAGGTGGCCCTGGCCGGGGCGGCGGCCAGCTTGCCCGCCGGATTGGCGGTGTCGGGGCGGGTGGACCGGCTGCGGGTGACACCGGACCGGGTGCTGGTTATCGATTTCAAGACCAACCGCCCAGCCCCGGCGCGGATCGAAGACGCCGACGACGCCTATATCAAGCAGATGGCCGTCTATCGCGCCGTGCTGGCGGAGGTGTTCCCCGGGCGGTCGATAGAGGCGGCGCTGGTGTGGACGGATGGACCGCGGCTTATGCCGGTGCCAGAAAAACTCATGCTCCAGGCCCTGGACGCCATCGCCGCAAACAGTTGAAGTGCAAGCCAATGCGCTTAAATGCTTGGATCGCGAGTCGCCGGGTCATTCCGGGACTGCTGGGAGTTTTTCCATGAGCACCGTCAAGGTCACCGACGAAACCTTCGAACAAGACGTCCTGAAGTCCGACAAGCCGGTGCTGGTGGACTTCTGGGCCGAGTGGTGCGGCCCCTGTAAGCAGATCGCCCCGGCCCTGGAGCAGATCGCCGAGGAGCTGGCCGGCTTGGTGACCATCGCCAAGGTCGACATCGACAACAGCCCCACCACCCCCGCCCGCTACGGCGTGCGCGGCATCCCGACCATGATGCTGTTCCGCGGCGGCCAGATGGCCTCCATGAAGGTCGGCGCCATGCCCAAGTCGAAGATCCTCGAATGGCTCAGCGAAGCCGGCGTCGAGGCGGCGGCTTAGTTACCCACCAAGACCCCCTCCCCTCCATGGGGAGGTGATCTAGGTCGGCCAGGTGTCCGGGCTCATGGCCAGGACGTCGCCCATGAAGTGCAGCGAGCCACAGATCAGGACGTGCGGCGGCGGGCCGGGCGCCGCCAGCACCTGTTCCAGCCCGGCGGTGACGCCGTCGACCACAGCAGCGTTCAATCCCGCCGCACGGGCAGCCGCCGCCAGGTCCTCCGGCGGGGTGGCGCTGGGAGAGTCGAAGCTGGTGGTCAGCACCGTGTGCGCCGCGCCGCGGAAAGCCTCGAAGAATCCGGTGGCGTCCTTGCGGCCCAGCATGCCGACGATCATGGCCACCGGCCGGCCATCGCGCGCGGCCAGGCGGGCGATGGCGTCGGCCAGGGCGCGCCCGGCGTGGGGGTTGTGAGCGCCGTCCAGCCACAGATCGGCGCCGCGAAGGCGGGCCATCTCGGCGAGAGGTCCCTTGGTCAGGGACTGGAACCGTCCTGGCCAGATGGCCGAGGCGACGCCGCGGCCGATGGCGTCTTCATTGATGCGCGGATCGCCCAGGGCATGGATGGCGGCCACGGCCAGGCCCGCGTTGTCGAACTGATGGGCGCCGAACAGGCTTGGGGGCGGCAGGTCCAGCAACCGATCTTCCAACTGAACGACCAGGCGGCCGTTCTGCTCGTAGGCGTCGATATCGCGGCCCATCAGGATCAAGGGCGCGTCCAGGCCCGCGGCCTCGGCCTCGATGACCTCCAGCGCCTCGTCCATCTGGCGGGCGACGACAACGGGGCGGCCCCGCTTGATGATGCCGGCCTTTTCCCAGGCGATCTTGGCCAACTCGGGACCCAGCATCTCCAGGTGATCATAGTCCACCGGGGTAATGACGCTCACCGCCGGCGAGGGGAACACATTCGACGCATCGAAGCGCCCACCCAGGCCCACCTCGACAATGCACAGGTCGGCCGGGGTCTGGGCAAAGGCGTGCAGGGCGAGCGCGGTGGTGATCTCGAAGAAGCTGATCGGCTGGCTGTCGTTGGCGGCCTCGACCTCGTCGATGCGCTGGGAAAGTTCCTCCTCGGTGATCAGGGTTCCGGCGATGCGGATACGCTCGGCGAAGCGGACCAGGTGCGGGGAGATGATCACATGCGCCTTCAGCCCTGCCGCCTCAGCCATGGCGCGCAGGTAGGCGGTGGTGGAGCCCTTGCCATTGGTGCCGGCGACATGGATTACCGGCGGCAGGCGATCCTGCGGCCGGCCCAGGGCCTCCAGCAGCCGCTCGACGCGGCCGGTGGAAAGGTCGATCAGGCTGGGATGCAGGGCGCGCAGGCGCGCGATCGTCAAATCCGAAGCTCGGATGGCGTCGTACTCGGGCCTCACGGGTGGCCCTCCATTTTGAGCGGGATCAGGCGGCGGAAAGGCGGGACCGCCCCATCATCAAGGTGCGCAAGACCGATCCAAGCACGACCGGCAATTCGCCGCGTGGCACGACGCGGTCGACCACGCCGCGTTCGACCAGGAACTCAGCCGTCTGGAAGCCGGGCGGCAGGGTCTCGCGAATGGTCTTTTCGATCACCCGCCGACCGGAGAAGCCGATCTGAGCCCCCGGTTCGGCCAGGTGGATGTCGCCGAGCATGGCGTAGGAGGCCAGCACCCCGCCGGTGGTGGGGTCGGTGAGGACAACGATATAGGGCAGCTTGGCCTGGCGCAGCCGCTGGATGGCCAGGGTGGTGCGCGCCATCTGCATCAACGACAACGAGCCTTCCTGCATCCGCGCCCCGCCAGAGGCGGTGAAGACCACGAAGGGAACATCGCGCCTCACGGCCTCATCCACGGCGGCCAGGAAGCCTTCGCCGGCGGCCACGCCCAGGGAGCCGCCCATGAAGGCGAAGTCCTGCACCAGGACCACGGTGGTCTGGCCGCCGATCTCACCGACGGCGGCAGCCATGGCGTCCTGCTCGCCGGTGGTTTTACGGGCCGCCGCGAGGCTCTCGCGGTAGGACTTGCCGTAGGTGAATTCCAACGGGTCATCCGGCGCCTTGGGCATGACCAGGGTCTTGAACTTGCTGTCGTCGAAGGTGAAGGCGAAGCGAAGGGCCGGGCGGATGCGCATGTGCCGACCGGCCGGAGTGACCCACAGGGCCGCCTCCAGGTCGGAGCGATAGATCATCTCGCCGGTGTCGGGGCACTTGACCCAGAGGTTGTCCGGGGTCTCGCGCTTGGAGACCAGCTTGCGGAAGCCCGGTGCGATGTTCGCCAGCCAGCCGCCGCGTTCGCGGTTCGCGGGCGGCGGTGGTCTCACCGGCTTATTTCTCTTGTCATCAGCCAAGGCCATGTCGAACTTTCAGTCGTGCCTGACTCGGGCGAAGCGCACAGACTTAGCCAGGGCTTGCGCTGTTTCCAGCACTTTCGAAACAGCATCACGGTTCTGTGCGATGGCGTCAGCGATATCGTCCACCAGAACCGAGCCCACCACCACCGCGTCAGCCACACGCGCCACCTCGGCGGCGCGTTGAGGAGTACGGATGCCGAAACCGACCGCCACAGGCAGGCCAGAAGCCTTACGGACCCGCTCCACGGCCGGCGCCACGGCGGCGGCGTCGGCTTCCTTGACGCCGGTCACGCCGGCGACGGAAACATAATAGACGAAACCGGAGGTCCGTTCCGCCACGACCTTCAACCGGGCGTCATCGGTGGTGGGGGTCGCCAGCCGGATCAGGGCCACGCCAACGGCGTCCAGGGCGTCGGCCAGGGGGCCAGACTCCTCCGGCGGGCAGTCAACCACGATCAGGCCGTCCACCCCCGCGGCCGCCGCGTCGCGGGCGAAGCCCGCCAGTCCATGGGTGACCAACAGGTTCATGTAGCCCATCAGGATGATGGGGGTGGCGTCGTCGCCCTCGCGGAAGCGGCGCACGGTGTCCAGTACGCCGTTCAAGGTCATGCCGGCCTTAAGGGCGCGCAGGGCGGCGCGCTGGATCGGCGGGCCTTCGGCCATGGGATCAGAGAAGGGAAAGCCAACCTCGATGAAGTCGGCGCCGGCGGCCGGCAGGCCCTGGAGAATCTTCAGCGCCGTCTCGGTGTCGGGATCCCCGGCCATGACATAGGCCACGAAGCCGGCGCGGCCCTCCGCCTTCAGGGCGGCGAAGCGGGCGTCAATACGGGCGACGGTCAAATGGCGCGCCCCATGTGCGCGGCGACGGTGGCCAGATCCTTGTCTCCGCGACCCGACAGGTTCAGCACGATCAGCCCGTCCTTGCCGACGGCCTGGGTGACCTGATCGAGGCGAGCCAGAGCGTGTGAGGATTCCAGAGCTGGGATGATGCCTTCCAGGCGCGTGCACAGCTTCAAGGCCTCCAGGGCCTCGTCGTCGGTGCAGGTGAGGTAGGTGGCGCGGCCGACATCGTGCAGCCAGGCGTGCTCCGGACCGATGCCGGGATAGTCCAGGCCGGCGGAGATCGAGTGGGCCTCGGTGATCTGGCCCTCGCGGTCCTGCAGCAGATAGGTCTTGTTGCCGTGCAGGACGCCGGGGCGCCCGCCATTGATGGCCGCGGCGTGCTGGCCGCTGTCCATGCCGTGGCCGGACGCCTCGACCCCGAAGATCTTCACGCCCTCGTCGTTCAGGAAGGGGTGGAACAGGCCGATGGCGTTGGACCCCCCGCCGACGCAGGCGACCAGGGCGTCCGGAAGGCGGCCTTCGGCCTCCAGGATCTGGGCGCGGGACTCCACGCCGATGACGGCCTGGAAGTCGCGGACCATGACCGGATAGGGGTGCGGCCCGGCGGCCGAGCCGATGATGTAATAGGTGTCGTGAACGTTGGTGACCCAGTCGCGCATGGCCTCGTTCATGGCGTCTTTCAGCGTCGAGGCCCCGCTGGTGACAGGCCGCACCTCGGCCCCCAGCAGGTTCATTCGCAGCACGTTGGGCGACTGACGCTCCACGTCCACCGCGCCCATGTAGACCACGCAGGGCAGGCCGAAGCGGGCGCAGACCGTGGCGGTGGCGACGCCGTGCTGGCCGGCCCCGGTCTCCGCGATGATCCGGGTCTTGCCCATCCGCATGGCCAACAGGATCTGGCCCATGCAGTTGTTGATCTTGTGCGCGCCGGTGTGATTCAGCTCCTCGCGCTTCAGATAGATCTTGGCCCCGCCGAAATGGGCCGTCAGCCGCTCGGCGAAATAGAGCGGGCTGGGGCGACCGACATAGTGCTTCAGGAACCCGCCCAGTTCGGCCTGGAACCCTTCATCGGCCTTGGCCGCCGCATAGGCCTCGCCCAGTTGCTTGACCAGGGGCATCAGGGTTTCAGGAACGTACAGGCCTCCATAGTCGCCGAAGCGCCCATAGGCGTCGGGATAGGCCGAGTAGTCGTTGGGTGTGGCTGGCTGGGTCACGGGCAATACAGGCGGTGTTTCGTCAGGCGCGGCGAACCGCCTCGAGGAAGGCTGTGATCAGGGTGGGGTCCTTTAGTCCGGGACCGCGCTCCACGCCAGAGGAAACGTCCGCCAGGGGCGCGCCGGACAGCTTCAGCGCCTCCGCGATATTCCACGGATCGAGGCCGCCGGCCAGGAAATGCGGGCGCGAGAACCGTCGGCCCTGCAGCAAGGTCCAGTCGAAGGCCACCCCCAGCCCACCCGGCCGATCGGCGTCGGCGGGCGGCCGGGTCTCGAACATCAGCTGCTCGGCGGGGCCGTCGAAGGCGCGGGCGGCGTCGATGTCGGAGGCGTCGGAGACCGGCACGACCTTGATCACCGGCGCGCCGGCGCGGACGGCCACTGCCTGGACGCGGGAGGGGGTCTCCCTGCCGTGCAACTGGATGAAGTCAGGGCGCAAAATCCTGGCGATCCGGTCCACTTCGGCGTCATCCGGGTCAACCAGCAGGGCCACGATCTTGGTCTGGGTGGCGCGCACTGGGGCGGCCAGGCTGGCGGCCAGGTCCGGCGAGATGTTGCGCGGGCTTTTGTCGAAGAAGACAAAGCCTAGGTAGGCCGCACCGCCATCCAGCGCCGCGGCCACGGTCTGGGCCGTCGATAGTCCGCAGATCTTCGCCTGAGCCATGAGCCTCATCACCCCCTGGCGCGCGATGTAGGCGCTCGGGAGCCTGGGCGCCAGCGGCCTATTTGGTCTGCAGGGCGTCGCGGATTTCCATCAGCAGGGCTTCCGATGTGGTGGGCGCGGGCGGAGCGGCGGGGGTCTCGGCGTCCTTGCGGCGCATGGAATTGATCCCCTTGACCATCAGGAAGACGACCACGGCGACAATCACGAACTGGATCAGGGTGTTGAAGAAGGCGCCGTACTGGATGGCGATCTCGGGGTGTTTGGTCACCGTGTCGGCGGGCTGAAGGATGATCTTCAGCTGCGAGAAATCGACCCTGCCCAGCGCCAGGCCGACAGGCGGCATAACCACCTGTTCCACCAGACTGGTGACGATCTTGCCGAAGGCCGCGCCGATGATAACGCCGACGGCAAGGTCGATGACGTTGCCACGGGCGATGAACTCGCGGAATTCCTTGAAGATGGTCATGATTGCCTCCGTTGGCGGGACTCTCCCGAGGTTAGCCGCGAGCGTCAATCGGTCGGTCCCAATCCGGCAACTTTGTTCCCTAAGCCGGGGCCTTGGGCTTTCGTCCGCGGCGGGGCGGGAAGGTTCGTTTCTCGCCCTTGGCCTTGGCGGTGATCTCCTTGAGCTTCACCACCTGCATCAAAGAGAGGGCCTCGCCCTGGCCGCCCTTTTCGGGATCGCCAAAGGCGCGGCCATAGGTTTTCACCCGCTCCTGGACCGAACCCAGGAACTCATCTTCCCACGACGAAAGCTCGATCCCCGCCTTGTCAGCGGTGCGCTTGACCCGTTTGAGGGCGTTGATCGCGGCGCGTTTGACCGCCTCGCGGCGCAGGGTGAGGTGCGACTTGACCACGCCCTTTCCCAAGCCCGCTTGGCCGGTCTTGCCCTTGCTCGTGGCGCTTTTCTTGGCCGCGCTGGGATCAGCCGGCTTGCGGCCGAAACTGGATCGACCGAAGCCGGATTTGGTCTTTTCTGGAGGCTTTCGCTTCACAGACCGCCGATGGCGGAGATGTAGAGGTCGATCAAGGCCTCTTCTTCCTGGCGCTTGGCGCTGTCCTGTTTGCGCAGGCGGACCACCTTGCGGAGGATCTTGGTGTCGAAGCCCTCGCCCTTGGCTTCGGCGTAGACTTCCTTGAGGTCGTTGGCCACGGCGGCCTTGTCTTCTTCGAGGCGCTCGATGCGCTCGACGATGCTCTTCAGCTTGCCTTGGGCCGAGGTGTTCAGGGTGTCGATCGAGGCGGCGTCGTCGGCCATGGGTTGGGCAAGCTCACAAGTTGCAGGGATGGGCTGAAGGGGTTGGCCGCGGACCCTAGCGGGGCGGCCGCCGCCTCACAACAGGCCTCTTGCCTCAAGCGCCGGCCAAAGGTCCGCGGGGTCGTCGAAGTGGTGGGTGTCGAAGCCCACGGCGGCCGCGGCGTCGATGTTGCGGCGGCTGTCGTCGATGAAAAGCAGGTCCTGGGGCGCCATGCCGGCGCGCTGGGCGCTCAGGCGGAAGATCGCCGGATCCGGTTTCATCAGGCCGACCCTCGCCGAAACCACGATGTCCTTCAGGTGGCGAAAGGCTGGGCTCATGGCGAAGGTGGCCAGGTCCGTCTCGTGCGACATGTTGGTCAAGCCGAACATCGGCGCGCCGCGCGCCGCCAGGGCTTCGATGGCGACTTGCGTCTCTGGGATGACCCCGGAGAACATCTCGCTCCAGCGCTGTTCCCAAGCCAGGATCGCGGTGGCGTGTTCGGGAAAGCGCGCCAGCAGCGGGGCGCGGTTGTCGGCGAAGGTCACGCCCCGGTCATGAGCGAGATGCCAGTCGGTGGTGCAGACGTTGGCCAGGAACCAGTCGCGCTCCTCCCCATCCGGGAAGATGTCGCGGTACAGCGTGCGCGGATCCCAGCGCACGATGACATTGCCGATATCGAAAACGACCCCCGTGGGCTTTGCAGCCGGCACGGACCGCTGCCTTAGCCCTGGCGGGCCTTGAAGCGCGGGTTGGTCTTGTTGATCACGTACAGGCGACCCTTACGACGCACGAGCTTGCAGTCGCGGTGGCGCGTCTTCAGCGTCTTCAGCGAGCTTCTGACCTTCATGGCGTGGAGTCTTCTTAAAGAGGGCGTCGAAACAAGAGCGGGGTCGTATAGGGATGAGCGGAGCCTGAGTCAATCAGGACTGAACCTCGACGCCCGCATGCCGAGCTTTTGATTGCTGGCGCCGGGCGCACGCGTCTAGCTTCGCCCCATGAGAAGACGTGCATTCGTAACCCTGGCGCTCAGCGCCTGCGCCCTGCCCCCCGTCGCGACGGCGCTGGGCATGACACCCGCTGGGCCGACTCCGGCCGATCTGCTGGGAGCGACCGGGGAGCCTTATTTCATCGACTGGCTGAACGACTACTACGGCCGGGCCTTGGCGGCGGGGACGCCCAAGGCCGTGCTGGACCGGGAGCTGTCGGGCTTGTCGCCCGATCCGCGCGTGGGGGTGTCGGACGCCGGCCAGCCGGAATTCGCCCGGCCAGTGAGCGTCTATATCAATGGCGTGGTCAGCGCCGACCGCATCGCGCTGGGAACCCGTAAGCGCACGGTGATCAGCCAATTCCCGGCCATCGAACAGACCTATGGCGTACCCCGCGAGATCCTGATCGGCGTGTGGGCGATGGAAAGCGGCTTTGGCGCCGTGCAGGGCAGCATGGACGTGGTCCGCTGCCTGGCCACCCTGGCCGCCCTGGGTCGTCGACGGCCCTGGGCTGAGGGGGAACTAAGCGCGGCGTTGAAGATCATCGCCTCGGGCGAGGCCACGCGCGCGCAGCTGAAGGGGTCCTGGGCCGGCGCCATGGGCCAGACGCAGTTCCTGCCCTCGGCGTTCCTATCCACCGCCGTGGACGGCGACGGGGACGGCAAGCGCGACATCTGGGGCTCGGCCCCCGACGCCCTGGCCTCGGCGGCCAATCTGCTGGCCAAGGGCGGCTGGCGCCGGGGAGAGACCTGGGCGCGGGAAGTGATCCTGGCCAAGGGCTTTGACTACGGGCTGTCGGAAGGCCCCAAGCAAGTTCCATCCTGGTGGCTAGCCAAGGGGGCCAAGCGCGCGGACGGCATGGCCTGGAGCAAGACGGACGCGGCGGGCGCGGCGTCGCTGATCCTGCCGGCCGGGGCCACGGGGCCAGCGTTCCTGATCTTCGCCAACCACATGGCCATCCGCACCTACAACAACTCCACCGCCTACGCCCTGGGCGTGGGGCTGCTGGCCGACCGCATGGCTGGAGGAGGTCCGCTGGTGACGCCCTGGCCCAGGGAGGTCGCCCTGTCGCTCACCGACCGCATGGACGCCCAGACCGCCCTGGCGAAACAGGGGTTCAATCCGGGGACGCCCGACGGCACGGTGGGGTTCAACACCCGCGCCTCGCTGCGCGCCTGGCAAAAGGCTCGCGGCCTGCCGGCGGACGGTTATCTGTCGCCGGACATGATCAAGCGGCTGCGCGGGGAGACGGCGGGGGCGAAGCCCTAACCTTCGTCACTGCGCTCCAGCGTCGCCGCCAGGGCGTCTTCGTCGCTGCTGGGGCTTGTGCCGACGGTGCTCAGCAGGGGCTGGCGGAAGGCGAAGACCAGCAGGCCCAGCAGCACCGCCCCATTGACCAGGAAGGGGGCGGGACCGTTGAAGTGGTAGAGGCTCACCGCCAGGGGGGCGAGTATGACGTTGACCCCGTTCACCGCGGCGATGGCGCCGGCGGCCTTGGCCTGGTCCTTCATCGGCACCGACAGTGAGGCTCCGGCGGTGAAGCCAGGGCGGGCGAAGCTGAAGCCAAGGCTGGAGATGGCGTAGCCCACCACCGCCAGGGCGTAGTCCGGCGACACCGCCACCAGCACATTGCCCAGCGCCGCCAGCCCCGCGCCCCACCGAAGCAACTGCTTGGGGGTCATGCGGAACATGCGGATCAGCCCCCACTGGGCCAGCAGGCCGGCGATCGCCCCCGCTACCATGGCCACCTCGATATATTCCTGGGCGACCTTGAGAATCTGGCGGGGATTGAGGTCCGGCAGTTGTTGGTGGACCTTGTCGATAATCAGGAAGCCCAGGGTCTGGCCCTGGGCGGTCTGGCAGGTGGCCACCAGGAAGCCGTAGATCAGGAACGGGATCAGGCGCTGGTCGCGCCACAGAGGCGTCGGCTTTTTACCCGGCGCCGTGGAGACTTCCGCCTGGCCGGGATCGATCACCGCCCGGGCGGCGGGGCGGGCTTCCTTGAGGAAGCGGACCACCACCACCAGCATCACCACGGCGATGCCGGCGAAAGCGAACAGGGGACCGGCGTAGTCCAGCGCCCCCAGGATGAACAGCGGCGCCACCACCGGGCCGATCACCGTGCCGAGGCTGAAGGCGCCGGCCAGGGTGGACATCGACTGGGTGCGGTCCTCCGGACGGGTGCGCTCGGCGACGAAGGCCTGGGTGGCCGGGTTCGAGGCGGCGCCGAACAGGCCGAAGATGGCGCGGGCCAGCAGGAACAGGCCGAAGATGATCATCGGGGCGGCCAAGTGGCGCAGGCCGGCGCTGACCACGAAACCGCACAGGGTCATGGACACCGCGAAGCCCGACAGCCCGATCAGCATCAGGGGCTTGCGCCCCCATTCGTCCGACATCCGCGCCCAGAAGGGCGAGCTGAAGGCCCAGAGCAGGGCGGACAGAGAGAAGATCGCCGAGACCAGCTCGTCGTGAATGCCGATCCGACGACCGATGGTGGGTAGGACCGACTGCAGGCCGGTGTTGCCCATGGCGGTGGCCATGGAGACGCCGAAGATGATGGCGAAGTCGCGGGTCTGCAGCTTGGGCCGCTCTGGGGGCGGGCTTTCAAGGATCGCGGCGGCGTCGGACATCGCCGCGGTGTTACCCACTGGGGCGCCGCGACGCAATGAAGCGGGCCGGCCGGGGTAAAGAAGCCTCGCCGGCGGCATACGCTCATCTTGGATTAAGCATTAACGGCGATCCTGGGCGCCGTTAACCAAGGTTGGGGTTCCTTAGGCCGCGCATGTTCCAGATTATCGGTATCGTCCTGTTGTTCGGCACGGTGTTCGGCAGCTACCTGATGTCGGGCGGCAACATGGCCGTCATCCTGGAGGCCGCGCCGCACGAGCTGATGGCCATCGGCGGGGCGGGCATGGCCGCCTTCCTGGTCTCCAACTCCCTGACCGTGATCAAGGCCACCGGCGCCGGCGTCGGCAAGATCTTCGCCGGACCCAAGTGGAAGAGCGGCGACTATCGCGACCTGCTCAGCCTGTTGTTTCTGCTGACCAAGACCATGAAATCCAAGGGCGTCATCGCCCTGGAAAGCCACATTGAAAAGCCGGGCGACAGCACTATCTTTTCGCGCTTCCCCAAGATCCTGAAGGACCACTTCGCCGTGGACTTCATCTGCGACACCCTTCGCATGATGACCATGAACCTGGAGGATCCCCACCAGGTCGAGGATGCGATGGAAACGCAGCTCGAAAAACACCACCACGAGTCCATGGCCCCGGCCGACGCGTTGCAGAGCATGGCCGACGCCCTGCCCGCGCTCGGCATCGTCGCCGCCGTGCTGGGGGTCATCAAGACCATGGGTTCGATCACCGAGCCGCCGGCCGTGCTGGGGGCAATGATCGGCGGCGCCCTGGTCGGCACCTTCCTTGGCGTGTTCCTGGCCTATGGCATCGTCGGCCCGATGGCCACGCGGCTGAAGGCCGTGGTGGAAGAGGAAGGCGCCTTCTACAAGATCATCCAGTCCGTGCTGGTGGCCCACCTGCACGGCAACGCCGCCCAGATCTCGGTGGAGATCGGCCGCGGCAGCATCCCCAGCGAAGCGCAACCGAGCTTCCTGGAGCTGGAAGAAGCCCTGGGCGCCATCCCGGCGGAAGCCTAGCCCCAGCCTGACCCGAACCTCGCCGGCGTTTTGCCTGGACGAAAAGTAATCACGGAAGCGTGAAGTCGGCCTTGCGGCCTGCGCCCAACCCGGCATAGTGGCGGCACGGCCCTCTCCCATAGGCCGAACGCTGCGGCGCCATCGACCGGCGCCCGGACTCACCGACGGAAAAGGGACCTGGGACATGATCGCTCGCAAGCTTCTGGTGGTCGGCTCCGCCGTCGCCGCCCTCACTGTCGCCGCCTGTCAAAGGCCCGCCGAGAAGTCGGTGGACACCACGGGCGCCGCGGCGGCCACCGCCACGGCCACCGACAACGCCAAGGCCGACGCCGCCGTCGCCACCGCCGCCGCTGACGCCGCCAACGCCGGGGCCGAGGCGACCGCCAACACCGCAGCCGACGCTCCCCAAGCCGCGGCCCCCAACACAGTTGCGCCCAAGGCCGACGCCGGCGTCGCCAAGAAATAGGCCTCGCCTTTCGCCAAGAGCTTCTCTGAAGGGTCGCCAGTGGGCGGCCTTTCTTGGTTTGGGCCTATGCTTCCATCCTCATGACCGATCCGCCCCCATCCACCCCGACCTCGCCCCTGAAGTGGGACGAGGATGGCCAGCCGCGATCGCGCCTGTTCGGCGACGTCTATTTTTCCAAGGATGGCGGACTGGAGGAGACGCGGACGGTATTCCTGCGCGGATGCGGCCTGCCCGAGGCCTGGGCCGGACGCCAAGGCTTCACCATCGGCGAGCTGGGATTTGGCAGCGGGCTGAACCTGGTGGCGGCGCTGGACCTGTGGCGCCAGACCCGGCCAGCCGGCGGCCGTCTGAACCTGTTCAGCATCGAAGCCCACCCGCTGACTTGCGATGAAGCCCGCCGGGCGCTTGGGCTGTGGCCGCGGGTGTCGGATGTCGCGGGACTGTTGTTGAGCCGTTGGCCCGGCCGGGCGCGGGGGTTCCACCGCGTGGACCTGCCCGAGCTGGGGGCGGTGCTGGACCTGGCGGTGATGGATGCGACGGCGGCGCTGGAGGCCTGGCAAGGCAAGGCCGACGCCTGGTTCCTGGATGGTTTCGCCCCGGCGCTGAACCCCGGCATGTGGAGCCCGGCACTGCTAGCTCTGGTGGCCGCCCGCTCGTCGCCCGGCGCCAGAGCGGCCACCTATACTGTCGCCGGCGCTGTCCGGCGGGGCCTGGCGGAGGCCGGCTTCACGGTAGAGCGGCAGCCGGGGTTTGGCCGCAAGCGTGAACGGCTGGAAGCGCGGCTGGGGGATGGACGCCGCGTTGAACGCGCCGCCCCCCGCGTCGCCATCGTCGGGGCTGGAATCGCCGGGGCCTCACTAGCCCGCGCCTTCGCCGCGGAAGGTTTTTCAGCCCCGGTATTCGACAACGTGGCCGCCGGGGCGGGCGCGTCGGGCAATCCGGCCGCCCTGGTGACGCCGAGGCTGGACGCAGGGCTGGGTCCCGGCGCGGCCCTGTTCGCCCAGGCGTTCGCGCGGGCCGGCGCCCTGTACGAGGCCCAAGGGGACGCCGTGATCATCGCCCGCGGTGCGTTGCAACTGGAAGCGGGCGAGCGGGACGCCCGGCGCTTCGCCACCATCGCCGCCTCGGATCTGTTCGAGCCCGGCGGCGTCACCCAGGTGGGCGGGGCGATGACCTCGGCGCGGTTGGGTGAAACCGTCCCGGCGGGCTTGGAGATCCACGAGAGCCTGGTGATCGAACCGATGGTCGTGCTGGATGCCTGGCTGCCGTTGGTCCAGCGGGCCGTGGTGGACGCCCTGCAGCCGATGGACGGTGGCGGCTGGCGGCTGTTGGGCGTGGACGGGGGCGTACTGGCGGAAGCTGACCTCGTCTGCCTGGCGGCCGGGGTAGACTGCAACCGGCTGTATGCCGGGCTGAACCTGCAGGCGGTTCGAGGCCAGGCGAGTTGGGTCGAAGAGCGCGCGGTTGGCGCCGCGGTGTCGTTCGGCGGCTATGTCATCGCCACCCGCACCGGCGTGCTATTCGGCGCCACCCATGATCGCGACGACACCGACGCCAACGTTCGGGAGGCGGACAGCGCCCGCAACCTGGCCAGCGTGGCCAAGACCCTGCCTCGGCTGGCGGGACGCCTGGCCTCCGCGCCGGTGGCGGCGCGCGCTTCCCTGCGGGCGACGACGCGGGATTACATGCCCCTGGCCGGGGTCCTGGGCGAACCCGGAAGTGGTCTGCTCATCCTGTCGGGCCTGGGATCGCGGGGTTTCACCCTGGCGCCCCTACTGGCCGAGCATGTCGTAGCCCAGGCCTTGGAGCGGCCGTCTCCCCTGCCCGCCTCGCTGGCGCGTCTGGTCGATCCGGCGCGGTTTGAGGAACGCGCCCGCAGGGCTGGCGTTTAGGGAAGCGCCAGGACGGTGTATGATCCGCCGCGAGGGACAGGTGCGTTAGAGAGAACATCATGAACAAGAGCGGCATCCTTACCCTGATGGCGTCCGCCGGCGCCGTGCTGGCGCTGTCCGGCCTGGCCGTCCAGACCCCGGCCCTGGCGGACCCCAAGCCCAAGACGGCGAACGCTTGTTTCTATGGCAGCAACGCCGACGGCTTCAGCGCGGCCAACGATCGCACCGTCTATGTGCGGTCCGGCATTCGCGACGTTTATGAGCTGAAGCTGTTCGCCCCCTGTTTCGACGTGGACTGGGCCCAGCACATCGCCCTGCGCACACACGGTGGCGACTTCATCTGCGAGGGCCACAACGTCGACGTCGAGGTGATCAGCCCCTCGCCCATCGGTCACCAGCGGTGCGAGGTGACCTCGGTGCGCAAGCTGACGGAGGCGGACATCGCCGCCATGCCCAAAAGGGATCGGCCTTAGACAGCCAACAAGAAAGGGGCGCTGCTCCCTGCGGAACAGCGCCCCCTCTTGCTTGACGTTTCAGACCGCCCGGGCGGTTAGAAGCGCTTCTTGACGCCGACTTCCACGACCCGGCCCAGCGGATTGCCGTTGGTGTAATCGTAGTTGTACTGGCTGAAGACAAACGGCGGAGCCGAGTCAAACACGTTCATCAGGTTCAAGGTGAACGTCGTCTGCCAAGGGCCCGAGTACCGAACGGTCAGGTCGTGCTCGACATTGTTGCTGACCGTGGCGAAGCCACCACCGGCGACCGGGTGATCCTGGTCGGAGGTGCTGCCGATGATCCGCACCGTCCAGCGCGCGTTGATCGGCCCGTGCCGGTAGTTGAGGAACGCGTTGGCCTTCCACTTCGGGTACGAATAAAAGCGTACGAGCAGTTCGGACAGGCCGGCTCGATCCAGCGGGGCTTCGAGGATGTTCACATTCCCCGCTGCAGGCAGGAAGGGTGAAATCACCGCTCCGCGCTTGTAACTCATCAAGTAGGTGGCATCGCCGCCGAAGCTGACGGTGCCGCCCATGAAGTCGCGGGTGTACTGGGCCGAAAAGTCGAGGCCGGAGGTGTCGACGCTGGGGCCGTTGATCCAGTTTGCCCGCGACACGCCGGAGAAGTTGCTCTTGGCGCAGGCTAGGCCCCCGAAGTTGAAGCGGCCCTGCAAGTCAGCGTAGGCCGGGTCCCCGCAGTGACCGACATCGAGAAGGGCGGCCGGGAACATGGCCGCGAACAGGGTGGTGCCGACTTCCGTGGTGATTTCGTCCTTAAATTTGAATCGGTAGTAGTCGAGGCTCGCCGTGAAGCCGCCGTGCTCGACCACCGCGCCGATGTTGAAGGTCGTCGCCGTTTCGGGGTGCAGGTTGGGGTTGTTGTAGGTATCCACCGGACGATACACGCCGATCGCCGTGAAGTTCACCAGGCCGCGGCTGAAGGCGCCAGGGACCAGGATATTCTGCGAGGGCGCCCGGAAGGTGGTGCCGGCTGAACCCCGGAAGGTCAGCCAGTCGGTGGGTTTGAAGCGCACCGACACACGGGGGTTAGTGGTGGCGCCCAGGGTGCCGCCGTAGCTTTCATACCGGACCGCGCCATTGACCTCGAGGTTTTCGAGGATCGGCAGCCGGACTTCGCCGAAGATCGCCTTCACCGACCGCTGGATGTCGAAGCGCAGTTGGCCGGTAAAGAAGATCGTCGAACCGGAGGCCGGCGAGCAGGTCGGCAGGCCATCGCCATAGGGCGGGCTGTCAGGGCAGGACGAGACATTGATGTCATAGGCGTTGTTGGGATCGTAGGTTTCCCGGTCGGTCCGGATCTGGCCGCCGACCGCCCAAGCCACGTCCCCGCCGCCCATGTGGATGGGCAGCTTGCCATTGAACACCGTGTCGAAAACGACCTGCCGATCGGTGGTGATGGTCTGCAACAGGACGTGGGTCCAGCTGATCACCGCCGGATCATTGGCCAGCGCCGCATTGCTGGTCGGTGGAACCGGAACCTGGGTGCCCGTCACCGTGCCATAGGCGTTGGAGAAGGGGTTGAGGTAGTGGCAGACGCCGGCGCCGGGAGTGCCGGTAACCGGATCGCAGCCCGCGCCGCCCAGGCCACGATAGGCCAGCTGAAGGCGGTTGATGCTGTAATCGTAGACGAACTGGCGCTCGCGGACTTCGCCGTAGGTCACGGCGACATCGAAGCCGATGCCGTCGCCGAGGAAGTTGCCGCCGAATTTGCCCTTGAAGCCGCCGGAAATCCGCAGGGCGTCGGCTTGCACCCCCTGGCGGTCTGAACCGTCGGTATAGAGCTGGTTGCCGCCGTAGCCGAAGGGACGCCATCCCGTGGGACTGGTGATCGCGCCATTGGTCAGCAGGGACGTGCAGCTCGCGCCCGTCAGCGGAGCCGCACAGGTCGTCCCCAAGGCGATCAGGCCCGGGTTGGTGGTCGGAATATAGAACCGCGACTGCTGCGCCCCGCCAATGGCGGGATAGGGGCTGACCCCACCGCCGGGGGAATTGCCGGATGCGGCGATAGGGGCGGGATACTGGGCCGCCTGGTTCCCTGGCGAAATCCGCTGATCAGTCACCACGTGGCGCGCCCAGAGGATTTCGGAGTGGAACTTTATGTTGTCGGTGACCTCGGTATTGAACTCCGCATAGGCCTGATAGTGATTTTCCGGGTTCACCAGGTTGTCGAAGCGGCTGTACTGGAATTTACACGTGCCGCCGATGATGGTCCCGCCCATGCCGATGCAGCCAGGATCCTGCAGCGCAACGGTAAACCGTGTGGTCGTGGGCAGCGCCCCATCGGGGCCAGGAACCGGCGCGGTGCTCGCGGGGTTCCACAGGAAGAAGCTGCCGGGATTGCTGGCGCTGGACCAGCCGCCGACGCCGGCGGCGAGGAACGGCTGAATCGCCCAGGGACGATCCTGGGTGGTCAGTTGGCTGCGGTGGCGGTAGCCGAAGGTCAGCAGCAGGTTCGACTTTTCGCCCTTCCAACCCCAGGCCAGGTTGGCGTTGTAGTCGCCCGAGGAACCGTCGATGCCGGAAAACTTGCCGTCGACTTCCAGGGTGTTCAGGTCGGTGCGGCTGATGAAGTTCACCACGCCGGAGACCGCGTCGGAGCCGTAGGTGGCGGCGGCGCCGTCACGCAGCACCTCGACCCGCCCGATCGCCGCGGTGGGCAACAGGTTGATGTCGACGGCGTTGCCTGAACCGCCGCTCACCGAGGCGACCATCCGGCGGCTGTTGAACAGCACCAGGGTGCGAAGGTTGCCAAGGCCGCGCAGGTTCACGGTGGCCGTGCCCGCGGGCGACAGGAAGCGGTTGCTTTCGCCGAAGGAGCTGCCCGCCGAGGGGATAGTCTTGATCAGCTGCACGATGGTCGGCGAGCCTTGGTCCGCCAGAGCCTTCATGGTGATGACGTCCACCGGGATGGCGGCGTCCTTAGGCGTGCCGGCGGCCAGATAGGACCCGGTCACGACGACTTCTTGGACTTGTGATGGTGCGGCTGCGGTGTCGGTGGCCGCGGCTGCCGCTGTCGCGGCGCTGGCGTTCGTCACCCAAAATCCGGAAATGCACGCGACGGCGACGATGGACGCGCCGCAGAAAAATCTGCGCCTCATTAAAATAGCCTCCCTTAAAACCGCCCTTGCTCTGATGGCTTGGGTCGGTTGACGAGGAGTGTGCCGCAACGTGAACCAGGGCAACAAGTGAATTCTTCAGCTTTGCAACAATCGCCGCGGGGCGTGGCGAAACCGCCGCAATCGGCCCCTATTCTCGCCAAACCACACACTGGGCGAGAAGCGCGTGAAGTTATTGAATCAAAGGCGAAAGCCTAGGCCCGCGCGATGGCGGGACAGGGTCTTTCCAGAGCGCCGGCTGCGACAGTTTGACCGCGCCGGGGCGAGCGCGGGGCGTCCGGGAGCGCCGCGAAAGAATGAGGTATGGGAGGAAGGATGGTGGACGCGACAGGGATCGAACCTGTGACCCCCTCGATGTCAACGAGGTGCTCTCCCGCTGAGCTACGCGTCCAAACCTCGGGAAGAGGCGGGGATATACCGGGCCGCCCCGCCGGGCGCAAGGCCGGGGAAAATCAGCCGACTTTGTGGGTCAGGCGGCCATCATCCGGTCCACCTCGGCGACGATCTCACGCAGGTGGATGGGCTTGGACAGGACCTTGGCGCCGGCTGGCGCGCGATCGCCAGCCGAAAGGGCCACGGCGGCGAAACCGGTGATGAACATGATCCGCAGGCCGGGGTGCCGGGCGGCGGCCATGCGGGCGACTTCGATCCCGTCCATGCCGGGCATGACGATATCGGTGAGCAGCAGGTCCCAGGTCTCGTCCAGCACCGCGGCCGCCTCGTCGCCGTCGGCGCAGGCGGTGACCTCATAACCGGCCCTCTCCAGGGCGCGGCTCAGGAACCCCCGCAGGGAGTCGTCATCTTCGGCGAGCAGGATGCGGGGCATGGGTAAGGGCACCATAGGCTTGGAAAGCGGGCAGCATAGTCACCCAGACGTAAATCCGACGTGAACCACGCCGATCGCCGCAGGCGGCCGTCTCCAGGCCATCTGCGTGTTTGACCGCGGCGCCGCGATCTTGATTATGCGGGTGATGAATGTCCGGGATCCCCTCGTAGCGGCCGCCAGCCAGACCGACGACGCCGACCTGGACCGGGTGATCGCCGCCTTCGAGATCCAGACGGCGCGCGGGGGGGCGATGGCGACGCCGCTGATCTTCGCCTCGCCGCATTCAGGGCGCATCTATCCGCGGCGAATGATGGCCGCCAGCCGCCTGGACAAGGCGGCCATCCGCCGGTCCGAGGACGCCTATGTGGACCAGTTGATCGCGGCGGCGCCGGACTATGGCGCCAGCCTGATCCGGGCCTTGTACGCGCGCGTGTTCTTCGACGTGAACCGCGAGCCGTGGGAGCTGGACCCTACGATGTTCGAAGACGAACTGCCCGCCTACGCCCGCGGCCGCAGCGCCCGTGTGGCCGCGGGCCTGGGGGCGATCGCGCGAATCGTCTCCGAGGGCGAGGAGATCTATGAGCGTAAGCTGCGCTTCGACGAGGCGCGCGAGCGGGTGGAAGGTGTGCACCAGCCTTACCACGAGGCCCTGACCGGGCTGATCGCCGACGCGAAGGCCCAGCACGGGGTCGCTGTGCTGGTGGACTGGCATTCCATGCCCGCCGCCGCGGCCGCCCAGGCCGGCCTGGGCGCCGGCTGCGACATGGTGCTGGGTGACCGCTTCGGCGCCGCCTGCGCCCCGGCCGTGGCGCGCCAGGTGGAGCGGGAGCTGGAGGCCATGGGCTATCGGGTGGCCCGCAACGCCCCCTACGCCGGGGGCTACACCACCGAACACTACGGCCGGCCGGCGCGCCGGGTCCACGCCCTGCAGATCGAGGTCAACCGAGCGCTCTATGTGGACGAGGCGACCCTGGAGCCCACCGAGGGCTTCGCGCGGCTGAAGACCGACTTCGAACGGCTGTTCGCGGTGATGACGACCATGGAGTGGTCAGCCCTGTAGACGCCTCAGGCGGCGCGGCGGCGCTCGGGCGAGCGTGGGCAATCCCGAGAGCCATTCCAGTGAGGAAGGATGTGCGCGGCCCAAAAAAAAGGCCGCGCCCCATTCCAGTGAGGAAGGATGTGCGCGGCCCAAAAAAAAGGCCGCGCACAGCGGCGCGGCCAGTTCATTAGGGAGGAAACGCCCAGGAAGGGCAGAGGCGTCAGCGACGCCTCACAAATCCAATCTAGGGTGCGGCGCACAATCGTTCAAGGGAAAAAAGCGTTTCAGCCGCGACATTTGCGACCGCGCGCCGATTTCCCTTTTAAATTCAACAATCGCACTTACCTGTTCATCCGATATCGGATATGCTGCGCCGCACCATCACCTTGCCTTAGGTAGGCCTTCGCCCGACAAGCTTTGCCTTTTCAGGGTCTTAGCATGACCCCGGTGTCATAGGCCGGGGGTGGCTTTGCGCCCGGCGATCGCCTACAAGCCCCGGCCTCCCCGCCGCCCACAGCCTTTATAAAGAACCGTCCATGTCCCTGCGCAATATCGCCATCATCGCCCACGTCGATCATGGCAAGACCACCCTTGTGGACCAGATGCTGGCGCAGTCGGGGATCTTCCGAGCCAACGAGGCCCACGCCGAACGGGCCATGGACTCCAACGACCAGGAACGCGAGCGCGGCATCACCATCCTGGCCAAGGCGACCTCGGTGCTGTGGCACGGCGCCGCCGGCGAGACCCGGATCAACATCATCGACACCCCTGGCCACGCCGACTTCGGCGGCGAGGTCGAGCGGATCCTGGGCATGGTGGACGGCTGCCTGCTGCTGGTGGACGCCGAAGAGGGCGTCATGCCCCAGACCAAGTTCGTGCTCGGCAAGGCGCTGAAGCTGGGTCTGCGGCCGATCGTGGTTCTGAACAAGGTCGACCGGCCCCACGCCGATCCCGACCGGGTGCTGAACGACGCCTTCGACCTGTTCGCCGCCATGGGCGCCACCGACGAACAGCTGGACTTCCCCCACCTCTACGCCAGCGGCAAGCAGGGCTGGGCGACCCTGGACATGAAGAACCCCTCCGAGACGCTTGGTCCGTTGTTCGACAAGATCGTCGAGCACACCCCCGCCCCCTCCGCCGAGGCGCGTTCCGAGGAATCGGCCACCATCCTGGCCGTGCTGATCGAGAGCGACCCCTTCCTGGGCCGGCTGCTCACTGGCCGGGTGGACAGTGGTCGCCTGGTCCCCGGCATGGCCATCCAGGCCCTGGCCCGTGACGGGACCATCGTCGAGAAGGGCCGCATCACCAAGCTGCTGGCCTTCCGCGGCCTGAAGCGCACCGCCATCGAGGTGGCCGAGGCCGGCGACATCGTCGCCGTGGCCGGCCTGTCCAAGGCCACCGTGGCCGACACCCTCTGCGGCCTGGACGTCACCCAGCCGATCCCGGCCCAGCCCATCGACCCGCCGACCATCGCCATCACCGTGTCGGTGAACGACAGCCCCCTGGCCGGCAAGGACGGCGACAAGGTGCAGAGCCGCGTGATCCGCGCCCGCCTGTTGGCCGAGGCCGAGTCGAATGTGGCCGTGAAGATCGCCGAGACCGCCGAGAAGGACGCCTTCGAAGTGGCCGGCCGCGGCGAACTACAGCTGGGCGTTTTGATCGAAAGCATGCGCCGCGAGGGCTTCGAAGTGTCGATCAGCCGCCCGCGGGTGGTCTATCAGAGCGATCCGGAGACCGGACAGCGCCTGGAGCCCATCGAGGACGTGGTCATCGACGTGGACGAGGACTTCTCCGGCGTGGTCATCGAGAAGCTGTCGGCCCGCAAGGCCGAGCTGAAGGACATGGGCTCTTCCGGCGCCGGCAAGACCCGGCTGTCGTTCCAGGCCCCGTCGCGTTCGCTGATCGGCTACCAGGGCGAGTTCCTCACCGACACCCGCGGTTCGGGCGTGCTGAACCGCGTGTTCAGCCACTATGAGCCCTACAAGGGCGCCATCGAGGGCCGCCGCAACGGCGTGCTGGTCTCCAACTCCGACGGCGAAACGGCGTCCTATGCGCTGTGGAACCTGGAAGAGCGCGGCACCATGTTCGTAGGCGCCACCGAGAAGACCTATCAGGGCATGATCATCGGCGAGAATTCCCGTCCCGACGACCTGGACGTCAATCCGATGAAGGCCAAGCAGCTGACCAACGTCCGCGCCTCGGGCAAGGACGAGGCCATCCGCCTGACCCCGCCGCGCCGCCTGACCCTGGAACAGGCCATCGCCTACATCGACGATGACGAGCTGGTGGAAGTGACCCCCAAGGCCATCCGCCTGCGCAAGCGCGTCCTCAACCCCTCGTTCCGCAAGAAGCGCGTTCGCGAAGACGCGTAGGACCGGCATAATCCCTCCAGGGGAACCCGGGGGGATGGCATGCAGGACGAGGTGATCGAGGGCTCAAGGGCCAAGGCGGCTCTGCTGGTGGTGGGGTCGGTGGCGCTGACAGCGGTGTGCATCTTTTGCCTGACCCTGCCTGATCCTGGACTGAGGGGGCGGCTGGCCGGCTGGATCGGCGCACCGTTCTTCATCATCGCCGGCCTGGCCTGGGCGATGCAGGCGGTGCGGCCGCCGGTGCTGACCCTGGGCGACCAGGGCTTCACCCAGACCGCCCTGCGCGGGCCGCCGCTGCGAGTGGCCTGGGCGGACATCGAGCCACTGGGCGTCTGGACCTATCGGCGGACCAGCATGGTGACGTTCAAGTACCTGCCCGGCCGGCGGCCAGCCAAGCTGGGGGCGCTGGCGCGGATGAATAGCGCCTTTGGCATGGACGGGACGGTGAGCACGGCGTTTCCGATCAAAGCCGAGGCGCTTGCGGCGAAGATGAATGCGCGGCGGGCGGCGGCCAACGGTGCGAGCGCTTGATTCGGCTAGGACTATGCGGCGGCCTTGCGCCCCTTCCACCATCTGGCGCTGCCAGATGGTCCCCCTTCCCCGCTCGTTGGCGCGGCAGGCGTAGAGGCCGGCGTGATCTTCTCCTCCCTTGAAAACCCGCAGGACGCAGCGGGGGGAGGGGGCAGACCGAGAAGCGGGCTGGCGGAGGCGGCGCAAAGCCTCCGCTCCGATCTTCAGTCCCCTACAGCTTCAGCTCCATCCACACGTCCACCCGGTCGTAGTCACCCGGCCCGCGGTTCTTGCGCGGCATCTCCTTGAAGCCGAAGCTGCGGTAGAGGCTGAGCGCCGGGGTCAGGGCGCTGTTGGTTTCCAGGTAGAGGCGCGTGCCGCCCTCGGCGATGGCGCGGTCAACGCAGGCCTGCATCAGCATCCGGCCCAGGCCCTGGCCCTTGTAGCCATCGGACACCGCCATCTTGGCGACCTCGAAGCCGCCGTCGTCCATCAGCTTGAGCGCCACGCAGCCGACGATCTCGGCGCCGTTTCCGCGCCGCTCGCCGACGAACATCACCGCGCCGCCGGGAGCGATGATCTTGCCGAACGGGTCGTCCATAACTTCGACATCCTGGGGCTCCAGGGCGAAGTAGCGGGTGATCCAGGCCACGTTCAGGGTCTTGAAGACGGGGGCCAAATCAGGGCGGAAGTCGATGATCTCCATAGCCCCCATGCTAAGGGTTTCCGCGCCATGGCCAACCCAATCTACGCCGCGCTGCCGACAACGATCTTTTCGATCATGTCCGGCCTGGCGCGTGAGCACGACGCGATCAATCTGGGGCAGGGTTTCCCCGACGCCTCCGGCCCCCTGGCGATCCGACAGCGGGCGGCCGAGGCGACCCTGGACGGCGACAACCAGTATCCCCCCTCCCCCGGCCTGCCGGTGCTGCGTCAAGCGGTGGCGGCGCACTATGCCCGGATCCAGGGGCTGGACTTCGACTGGGCCAGCGAGATCACCGTCACCTCCGGCGCCACCGAGGCCCTGGCCTGCTGCTTCCTGGCGCTGCTGGAGGCGGGGGACGAGGTGATCCTGTTCCAGCCGATGTACGACAGCTACGCCCCGGTGATCCGCCGGGCGGGGGCCGTGCCGGTGATGGCGCGTCTGGAGCCGCCGCATTGGCGCTGGGATGGGCCGATGCTGGAGGCGCTGGTCACGCCGCGCAGCCGGATGGTGGTGCTGAACAACCCGCTGAACCCCACGGGGGTGGTCTATTCGGAGGCCGACCTGGCGGTGCTGGCCGACGTCTGTGTGCGCCACGATCTGATCGCGGTGTGCGACGAGGTCTGGGAGCATGTGGTGTTCGCCGGCGCCACGCATCGGCCGCTGATCGCGTTTCGGGGCATGCGCGAGCGGACGGTGAAGATCGGCTCGGCCGGCAAGATGTTCGCCCTCACCGGTTGGAAGATCGGCTTCCTGTGCGCCGCGCCGCCCCTGACGTCCTTACTGGCCAAGGCCCACCAGTTCCTGACCTTCACCACCGCGCCGAATCTGCAGGCGGCGGTGGCCTGGGGGCTGGAGAACAGCGCCGACTGGCTGGCGGCCATGCCGGTGGAGTTGGCGGCGTCGCGGGACCGGCTGACCGAGGGGCTGCTGCGCGAGGGGTTCGCGGTGCTGCCCAGCGCCGGCACCTATTTCCTGACCATCGACCTGCCGGGGTCAGGCGTGTTCGAGGGCGACCTGGACTTCTGTTATCGCTGCGTGCGCGAGGCGGGGGTGGCGGGAATACCCGTCTCGGCCTTCTACGAGCAATCGCCGGTCACCAGCATTGTGCGGCTGTGCTTTTCCAAGCGCGACGAAGTGCTGGACGAGGGCGTGCGGCGCCTGGCCAAGGCGCGGGACCTGTCGATCCGGGCTCACAACCTGGGGCGATAGCGCCCCGGCGTCACGCCGAACTGGCGCTTGAAGGCGGCGATAAAGGCGCTGACGCTGTCGTAGCCGCAGTCCAGGGCCGTGGTGGTCACCGCCCCGCCGGCGCTCAAGGCCGCTACCGCCCAGATCAGCCGCGCCTTCTGACGCCAGGCCTCCAGGGCCAGACCGGTTTGGCTGGGGAACAGGCGCTGCAGGGTGCGCAGGCTGGCGCCCGCCTCGGCGGCCAGGCGCGTGAGATCGGTCCGCTCGCCTGGCTCGGCCTGGATGCGCTGGGCCAGGATCAGAGCGCGGGGGTCGCGCGGCAGGGGCAGCATCAGGTCCTCGGGCCGGGCGGCGGCCAGCAGATCGATGAGCAGGCCGGCGAGGCGGGCATGGCCGGCGCGGGCGGGATCCAGCATGCCGATCCCCAGAATGTGCAGGATCAACTCGCGCAGCAATGGCGCCACCTCCAGGACAGCAGGTGTCGTCGGCAGGGCCGTCGCCAGGCTGGGGGCGATATAGAGCGTCCGCATGGCCACCACGCCCTGCATGCTCAGGGCGTGGACAACCCCGGCCGGGGTCCAGATGGCGCGTGTGGCCGGCGAGAGCCAGCTGGCGCCCGGGGTGGCGACCCGGATCACGCCGCTGACGCCATAGACCAATTGGCCCCAGGGATGGGTGTGCGGCCGCTCCGCCGCGCCATCGGCATAGGTGACGGCCAGGGACCGAACACAGAAGCCGTCGCCACCGTCGCCCAGATCGCCAGCAGCGCTCAATCGAAGACGCCCTTGTCGTACTGCATGGCGCCGACAAGGTTGCCCTCGGGGTCCTCGAAGAAGAGCAGCTCGCCCACGCCCTCGATGCGATAGGGCGGCATGACCACCTTGCCGCCGCCCGCGTCTATGGCGGCCATGGCAGCCTTGAGATCATCCACGCCCATGGTGACCTCGAAGCCGCGCATCTTGGCTTCCGGGACGATCTCACGCCGCCCCTGCAGCGCGCCCAGGAAGCCTTCGCCGGCGTTCTTGATCTGATAGAAACCCGGCGGCCCCCAGGGCTCGAACGTCCAGCCGAAGACCCCCTCGTAGAAGCGTTTGGCGCGGGGTACGTCATCAGCGTTGATGGCGAAGTGGCGAAGGGTGGCGGCCATGCTGGTGTCTCCCGCAGCCTGAAGCGATGGCGCATGCTGCGCCGGCCGGCTTTGTCGCGCTATCGCTATTCTGACAAAAAATGGCGTCTAACCGCCATGTTGGCGCCCCACCCGCAACCTCCGCTTACAGACTAAATGAAGTAATAAAGTTGCATTTACTTAATTAAATCATCTTAATTCGACTATTGATCCGCCTGTCCGTAATTCCGATATGGGGCCTGCGCCTATTATCTTGAGTTGACGGGAGAGAGATTATGTACCGACCAATCAAATTCGGCAGGACACTGATGATCGCGGCGCTGGTCGCGGCGCCGATGCTGACCATCGCGGCGGGCGTCAAGGCCGAGGACATGCGCATCAAGGTCGGGGATCTGTCGCAGACCGGCGGCGCCAGGGCCTTCAACGTCCGACTGGAAAAGGCGGCGCGTCTGTTCTGCGACGGCGTGCCCCGCGCTGACCTGGCCCGCTCGGAAGCCTGCCGCAAGGCCGTTCGCGAGGAGGCCTTGGATCAGCTCAGCGCCGCTCAAAGGGCGGAACTGTCCACCCCCGACCACAATATGGCGATGGGCTACGGGTCCCACTGAGCGAACGGCCAATCAGAATAGCCCGCGAACACCAGAACGCCGCCCGGCGAGCACCGGGCGGCGTTTTTTACTTGGCGTTATTACAAGACCGCGGGGCTAGACCGTCGCGCCGCCGTCGACAACCATGGCTTGGCCGGTCATCCAGGATCCGGCCTTGGAGGCCAGGTAAACCGCGGCGCCGGCGATGTCGTCCGGCTCGCCAAGGCGGCGCAGCGGCGTGGTGGCGCTGGAGCGCTTCTCGGCCTCCGGCGTATCCCAGAGAGCGCGGGCAAAGTCCGTCTTCACCAGGCCCGGCGCGATGCAGTTGACCCGGATGTTGTCGGGCGACAGCTCGTGCGCCAGGTTACGGGCCAGCTGGAAGTCGGCGGCCTTGGAGATGTTGTAGGCCCCGATGACGGCGTTGCCGCGCAGGCCGCCGATGGACGAAATGATGATGATCGCCCCATCGCGGCGTTCCCTCATCTCCGGCGCCACCATCTGGATCAGCCAGTGGTTGGAGATGATGTTGTTGTCGAGGATCTTGCGGAACGCGTCGTCGCCGATGCCGCTCATGGGACCGTAGTAGGGGTTCGACGCGGCGTTGCAGACACAGATGTCCACCTTGCCGAACGCCTTCCTCGTCTCGTCCACCAGACGCTGCAGATCGTCCTTGGACGAGATGTTGGCGGGCACGGCGATGGCGGCGCCGGGATGCTTGGCGTTGATCTCGGCGGCGACTTCCTCACAGGGGCCGGGCTTGCGCGAGGAGATGGTGACCTTGGCGCCGTGCTCGGCCATGCGCTGGGCGATGGCCTTGCCGATGCCGCGCGACGAGCCGGTGATGATGGCGACCTTGCCGGTCAGATCGAACAATTCCATGGCGCTCTCCCTTTAAACATCCGTTTGATTTGTTCGCAGCTATAGGCGTGGACGCCGTTACGTCAAGCTGGCGCGGGACCGGGGTTCAGAAGCAAAACCCCGCCAGGCCCCAGCCGAAATCGGCCATGTCGAGATGCAGGTGGTCGCGGTGGTCGGCGTTGAAATCTGGACCGAGGCTATGACCGAAGACCCGGCACCCATCGGCATGGACGGCGTGCAGGAACCGGCCGGCGCCGTCATCGCGGCGATAGTCCTTCAGCAGGCTGATCTCGCGGTGATCCGCCAGGCGGAAGCCTGCCACGTCGATGGCGTTGGCCAGGGCGTGCTGGGACATGTGGGCGCGATCGCCCCGTATGGTGCGGCAACTGTAGGTCCCGAAGTGCTCGATCCCGACCACCCCGGCGCCCAGGTCCTGGCGCGCGGCCGGCTGGATGGAATGGCGCTCCCACACCGCCAGGGCCAGGGCCTCGCGGCAGGTCATCACCGGGCGGGCGGGGCTGAGCGGCGCAAGCCCCTCGCCCAGGCGGCCGGCGCCCACGATGCGGCATTGCCCTTCGCCACGGTCGGGCACGGGATCGAAGGTCACGCCGCCAGCCGCAAGGGCGGCACGGCAGCGGTCTTCATCACGGCCGATCAAGGCGATCTTGTAGTGGGTGGCCAGACCGATGGGCTGGTCCAGGTCAAAGGGCTTCCAGGGAACGTCCTGCGGCCGGGCCATGCGGTCGATCGCCAAGCCGGCGAGGGCGGCCAGGACACCAATCCCCAACACGATCATGAGCGGTCGTCGCATGGCGCGCCTGAGCTGGAAAACACCGGTTCCATGTCACAACCCTGGGCAGCGCGCTACAGTCCCCCAGAGAACAGGTTGAACCAGAGAACCGGTTGAACCAGAGAACCACCTGAAGGGGACCCGTGGACATTGCCGCACCGATAGGCCGGGCTGGAACCCGGTTGCTGCGATCCCTGGCAACCTGGCCGGACCTGCGCGGCTGGGCGTTTACCGCCGCGGTCGCCGCCGCGACCCTGGCGGGGATGGGCGCCATCGGCTTTTCCACCGGCTACTACGCCCTGCACCCGGCCCTGACGGCGGGCCTGCCGCTGCGGCTGATCACCGTCCTGATCGCGCCGGGCCTGGGCGAGGAGGCGCCGTTCCGCGGCCTGCTGATCCCGGACCGCGCGGAGACCCGCAATCCATGGCCCAGCCTGCTAGTGGTGACGGCGATCTTCACCGCCTGGCATGTGGTGGAGGTGTTCACCTTCCTACCGGCGGCGCGCGCGGCGTTCCTTCGGCCGGACTTCCTGGCCTGCGCCGCCACCCTGGGCCTGGGATGCGGGCTGGTGCGGTGGCGGACAGGGTCGCTTTGGCCGGCGGTGTTGTTGCACTGGCTGGCGGTAACGACCTGGCAGACCTGGCTCGGCGGCTTCACCCTTTGACGGGACCGCTCGCTTGCGGTCTCTTGCCGGCGCGTAACAACCGCGGCGGATTTCCGCCGCAGCCGCCCCTAAGCTTGCCCGGCCACTGGCGGCTGCGCCCGGAGTTCCCTCATCGCATGAAGCGCCTGCCGCTGATCCTGGTCCTGCTCACCGCGCCGTACGCGGCCCTGGCGCAGACACCGCCGCCGCCAGGAGGCGCACCGGGCGTAGCCCCTCCTCCGCGCCCGATGATGTTCCTCAGCCCCTCCGGCGAGCCCTTCCGTCCGACGCACGGCGGCGGTGAGCCCTTCGACGCCTGGTTCGCCAGGGCCGACGCCAACCACGACGGCCGCATCGATCGCGCCGAGTTTCGCGCCGACGCCCAGGCCTTCTTCAAGATCTTGGATGCCAGCGGCGACAAGGTGATCGATGGCTTCGAGGTCAACGCCTACGAACACAAGATCGCCCCCGAGTTGGTGAGCGAGGTGGAATTCCGCGTCTTCGGCCCTCCGGACGGCAGCGAGCCGCGCGAGGGCGGCAAGCATGGCAAGGGCCGTGGGGGAGGGGGAGACGGGCGCACCGAACACCCGGAAGGACCCGATGGCCGGCCAGAGAACGGTTCTCGCGGCCACGTCTCCCTGCTGGGCGAACCTGAGCCGGTGAGCGGGGCCGACTCGAACCTGGACGGCAAGGTCACCGCCGCCGAATGGCTGGGCAACGCCGACCGCCGGTTCGACCTGCTGGACACCAGGCACGTGGGCTATCTGACCCGCGACGCCCTGTTCGCCAAGCTGCCCAAGCCGCCCGTGCCGAAGAAGAAGCGCTGAGCGGATTGCGGAAAAGTGGGAACCGGTTTTCCGCCCGCAACCCGCTCCAATGTCTAGAATCGACCACGACACCCCCGCCCCATCTGCCATCGCGTTACGTTGAAAGGCCTCGGCGATGTGGCTATATGCGCGCGCACCGACCGGGCCGGCTCCTGTTGCCGCACGGCGAGCCTGGGCGGCAAAAGGCGACAGTCGATGCTTCTGACGATGTTGAAGGCCAAGCTCCACCGGGCCACCGTGACCCAGGCGGACATGGACTACGAAGGCTCGATCGCCATCGACCGCGACTTGCTCGACGCCTCGGACATCCTGGCCAATGAGCAGGTGGACGTGCTGAACATCACCACCGGCGCCCGTTTCACCACCTACGCCATCGAAGCGCCGCGGGGCTCCAGGGTCATCGGCGTCAACGGCGCGGCGGCCCGCCTGGTCCAGCCCGGCGACAAGGTGATCATCGTCGCCTACTGCCAGCTGCCGGCGGAGGAAGCCCGCAACTACAATCCTAACGTCGTCCTGCTGGGCGAAGGCAACGCCGTCAAGAAGGCGGCCTGAGGCGTGCGCCCGCCGGCGCTGGCCCTGATCCTGGTTCTTGGCCTGGTCCTGGGGTCCTGCTCGCAGTCGGCGGGCGGCGGCGCGGCGCGATCCGGCACGGGCGGCGGCGCCGAAAAACTGCCCAATGACGCCCTGGACGAGGCCGTGGCCAAGGCCGTCGGCGATCCGACCACCTGCCTGCTGATCGCCCGCGCCAGCGACCGCAAGGTGCTCTACCGCTATGGCGACGGCTTCAACTGCGCCCGGGGCCTGCCAGCCTGCGACCGGCCCGGCCTGCTTTCGGCCGAGGGCGCCCTGCCCCTGGCCAGCGACGCTGGGCGCACCAAAAGCTGCAACTCCACCCCGTCCGGTGACCGCACCGTGGCCTGGGCCGAGGGCAAGGTGAAGAGCGCGCACGGCCGCGACCTGATCTACTCCGTCATGATGGAGGGCCAGCGCACCTTGCCTGGCATCGAAATGGCCGCCCGTCTGGACGAGGTGTTCGCGAACGTGGGGCTGTAGCCAGCCCCACGCCCATCGCGACCAAGTCGGGGGTCTTGGGTTCAGGGGTTCAGTGGGTCAGTTCGAAGACGCCGCTGATATCCACCCGCACCTTTACCGATCCGGCCTCCACGGGGGTCGCCTTGTCCATGCGCATGGCGGCGGCGAACATCGGCCGCGGCGGCTCTACCGCGTATCCCGACCCTTCGCTCAAGGTCACCAGGCGGTTGATCCGATAGCCGGTGGCGTTGGCGTACAGCGAGGCCTTGTCCTGCAAGGCCTTCACCGCGGCGATCCGGGCCGTGTTCTCCGCCGACACCGGGTTGGAAAGGCCAAAGCTGATCTGGCCGATGTTGGTGGCCCCGGCGGCGACGGTGGCGTCCACCACCCCCGGCAGCCTGGCCAGGTTGGTCACCGTCACCGACAGCTGGTTCGAGGCCTGGTAGCCGGTAAGCTTGGGCGGCTGGTTCGTCTCATAGACGTACTGCGGATTGAGGCTGAGATTGGAGGTCTGCAGATCTCGGGCATCGACACCTGCCTTCTTCAGGGCGGCGACGACCCGGCTCATCTGGTCGGCGTTGGCCTGCATGGCCGCCGCCGCGCTGGGACCGGTGGTCTCCACCCCCAGGCTGATCGTGGCCATGTCCGGATTGGCCCTGGCCTCGCCATAGGCGCTGAGGTTCAGGGTGGTGGGGGCGGCGAAGGCCGAGGCCACGGCGGGATCCGCCAGGGCCGGGACCGCGCCGGCCGCCGAGGTCATCAGGACGGCCACGAGGGCAGTGGCGCGCAGCAGTGTCTTCATCATTTGAACTCCATGGCGGCCCGTGAACCGGGTCCGCGTTCGATGCGCGACCCTCTCAGGTCGAACCTGAACGGGAGCTTTAAGCCACGCGGCGCCCATGCTAACCCCCGCGCACCCTCCTGGGCATACAGGTTCTCGGGGGCCCGTAGCTCAATGGTTAGAGCCGGCCGCTCATAACGGTCTGGTTGCTGGTTCGAGTCCAGCCGGGCCTACCACTCCATTCTCTCTTATAACAATCAATAACTTAGCAGGTTCTTTGTAGCACCCTCTGCATTCACGTTTGTAGCATTCTTGCCCGGCGAAGCCAAACAGTACGCTCCTTGCAGTGGGTGCTGACGCGATCCAGCCTCCAGGACATATCCATCCGATTCTGAAGAAAGTCAGGAACGTCTGCTGCCAGCGGGTCGGTGGACCACGGGGAGCGACGTGCTCGGTAAGGGGAAGTGGCTTAATCCCGGGAGCTAAGGCTTCCCCAGCCTTCCTGTCAGTTATGGTGGAAGCGGAAATGGGTCTTCAATCGCCAGCGCAGCCTGGAGCGCCCGCAAGCCCCTAAGCGGGAAGCCTGTCAGCTGCCACCTGCTCGCGAAGCCGTCCAAACCGAATTCATCCAACAGCCTCTGAGCGCCGTCCGCCACGGCCATTGAGAATGCGTCAGGTGAACACTGCACGGAAAAAAGGATGTCACCGTCTGCATCAGGAGCATGGGCGTAGATGTCAGCGAACGTGGCAACCTTCACGAGTAGCGGCTCGAACGGCCGCCGCTCGATGGTCCACCTCCACTCCAACGGCTCACCATCAAAGCTGAGACTCGCGTTGGTCGCGCCGGTTGCGATGAGCAGGGCGGCGCGTAGCAAATCGCCGAATGCGTCCGTGCAGTCGCCGAAGCCGTTGATTTCGAAGACGCCGTGGGTTGTCAGGACCCGGCAATCGGCCCAGCCGCTAACGCTCAGCTTCAACTCGATACGAAGAGCCGCTTCTCCAGAATTATCTTGGGTCACCATCGGCTTTCTCCAACCGGAACAATGCCGCCTTGTAGTCTCAAAAGCAGACTCGCCCACAGTCGGCCATGGGTCGCCACGGTGCTGTCAGACCAAAGTCGACAGGTCTCCGGTCGGACGCAGTGAGCCCCAACCCACAGATCGCCTAGGCCATGACTGACCGCCACTCGGCCAGGGCGGCTGCGCGTCTCTGCTTGTAGATTTGTCGGCTGATGAGGTGGCGCTCCTGATTGAAGAGGTTGTGGAGGTGCTGTCAGAGCAAATGAGTATAGCCGATTTTGGGCGTCGATTCTCACCCAATTGGCAGGTGTATTGTGAACGAAAACAGTGAACGGGTCCGCCGCGCCGGCCTCCCAAAAGTCAGTATAGATTTTACTCTGACAACGCCCTAGGGACTGTCATCGCCAGCGCATTTGCCGACCAGCTCTCACGCTTGCGGATAACCGCCCTCGCCGTCAGGTTTGCGGCCGACCGGCGCGATTGACTGCAGGGAAAACGGCACGATCGAGCGGTCGAATTCCGGCACGTCGAACTGGCGATCCACCGGCGGGAAGGCGCGGTGCTGGCAGGCGTCGCGTTCACAGATGCGACAGCTCACGCCGATCAGCGCCGGTGGGCCGGCTAGGTTCAGGCGGTCGGCATAGACCACGGCCTCGGCGTACTGGACTTCGCACCCCAGCCCCAGGGCATAGCGGCGCGGCGGGTCGGCGGACGAGGTGGCCGGCTTCAGCACGCTGCGAGCCATGCACAGGTAACGCACCCCGTCCGGCATCTGCGCCAGTTGCACCAGGGCGGCGCCATCGCCGCGGAACGCCTCATGGATATTCCACAGCGGGCAGGTGCCGCCAAACCGGGCGAAGTGGAACCGCGTGGCGCTGTGCCGCTTGGTGATATTGCCGGCCGGGTCCAGGCGCACGAAATAGAACGGCACGCCGCGCTCACCGGGCCGCTGCAAGGTGCTCAGGCGATGGCAGACCTGTTCGACGCTGCATTGGAAGCGCAGGGAAAGCTGATCGATATCGTGCCGGCATTCCCGGGCCTCAGCGCGGAAGGCCGTATAGGGCAGCAGCAGGGCGCCGGCGGCGTAGTTGATCAGGCTCAGCCGGCAGATGTCGCCCGCGCCCCGGCTTCTCAAACCGGCCGCCGCGAGTTCGGCGGCGATCAGGCCACCCAGTTCGACCCCCACGATATGGCAGGCCATCTGGAAGGTCCGGCTCTCCAGCGGCAGGGCCGGATTGAGGCCAAGACGACGCGCGACCGGGTCGTAGCGGCGCATCACCGCACCCTCGACGGTCCGGTCAGTCGCCACCCCCAGGGCCTCGCGCAGGTAGCGCTCCAGCGTCCGTTCCACGGATTCCCGCCCGTCCCCGCCGATCCTCGCCGATAGCCGCTCGGCGGCCAGGTCCAGGTCGTGCAGGTAGTTGTCCTTGTCGTGGAAGAAGTCGCGCACCTCTTCGTAGGGCAGTTGGGCGCGGGCCTGGGCGGATTCGTCCAGGCCGACCGCCGCCTCCGTCACCTTCAGGCGCTCGTCGGTCTTGCGATAGGCGCGGTGCACGGCCAGGAACCGCCGCGCCAGGTTGGGCGCATGGGTGACCATCTGTTTCAGCTCGATCAGAGAGGGCGCGGAAGCCGGATCCAGGGGGTCGGCGGCGGCCTCGCGAAGGTCAGCGATCAGCCTCTGGTCGTCATCCGCATCCAGCGCGCCCGCGTCGACATCGAACGCCTTGAGCAATGCCAGCAGCACCCGCGCCGTCACCGGCCGGTCGTTGGTCTCGATCTGGGAGAGATAGCTTGTCGAGATGCCCAGCCGCCGGGCGCAGGCCTCGATCATCCAGCCGCGTTGCTCGCGAAGGCGTCGCACCTTTGGTCCGACGAACAGCTTTTCGCTCATGTCGCAATTTCACAAAATTTGGCTTTGCGAAGTCGACACTTCACAATATCGCCAGTTTCGACGTGACGCGGCGTCAGAGCAAGTATTTTGTTTGTGGGCAAGAGGATAGCTCTTCGGAGCCGATCCAGAAACCTTCGGAGTGCGACATGCGTTTCACAAACCGTTCCACGACAGGAAGTTCATTTCACCAGGACGGGTCCCCGGGCATGACCACTGGCGATCATTACTCGATCGGCCAGATCGCGCGGGCGTTCGGCGTCACCCACCGCGCCATCCGCTATTACGAAGAGCGCGGTCTTGTGCGACCGGCGCGCAATGGCGTGGCGCGGATGTTTTCGTTCAGGGACTACGAGCGCATGCGTTTCATCGTCGAAGCGAGGCGGGCAAACCTGGGGATCGTCGATATCCAGGAACTGTTGGCGCTGCAGAACCCGGCCGATGGCGGCCGGCAGCAGCTTCTTCGCCGGCTGCAACTGCTCTCATCGCAGCATGAAGAGGCCGTCGCCCTCTGCGCCTCCCTCAAGAGCGAGATCGATCAGGGCATGGCGACGCTCGAAGCTCTGGACGCCCGCGGGTCCAGGGCCGCCTGAGCAGACGGGGCGGACCTTAAGCGTCCGCGAGAGCCGATTGCTGAACCGGTGCGCCCACCGGTGAGTCGCGCCAGGTCAGGCCATCGGCATTGCACACCCAGCGGCCGACACGGCGGTAGTCCTTGCCGTCGAGAAGGACGCCGATCGCCAGAAGCTCGATCACCGCAGCCTCAACGTACTGGTAGAACGGGCCGGAGCGTTGCCGCGCGAAGTCCAGCAGCTCGCCCTGGGCCCAGGCGATGGCGTCCGCGTCGGTGGGCAAACGCTTCTTCAGGGGCGACAGGCGGTTGTTGGGCAAGGCGTTGATTTTGCGCTTGGAAACGGCGTGGCGCAGTTCGACGCTATAGGTCTTCACCGGGAGGCTCCCTGGTTGTCGGCCCGTACAGTGACGGCGGCCAACCCTCGATCATGTTGCAATGCAACATAGATGATCGACACGGATTGTGCAATGCCGCAGAGCTCGTTTTGATGTTCCAGGGACCGTGGTCTATAGGGTCGCCATGGCCGAAAGCTTCAATACCGCCGCCCTGACCAGCGACCGCGCCACCCGCTATGCGCAGGTCGCCGACGAGATCGCCTCGGTGCTGGAGGGTGAGCCCAACCAGACCGCGCGCATGGCCACGGTGGCCGCGATGCTGGCCTCGAGCTTCGACCACTATTTCTGGACCGGCTTCTATGTGGTGGACGCCGCCAAGGGCGATGAGTTGGTGGTGGGGCCGTACCAGGGGACGCTGGGCTGTTTGAGGATCGCGTTCGGGCGTGGAGTTTGTGGCGCGGCGGCGGCGGAGCGGCGCACGGTGATCGTGCCGGACGTGGAAGCCTTTCCCGGCCACATCGCCTGCGACAGCCGCTCACGCAGCGAGATCGTCATCCCGGTGTTTGGACCAGGCGGTGAGTTGATCGCGGTGTTCGACGTGGATGCCGTGGAAACGGACGCCTTCGACGAGCGGGACGCGGCGGGGATCGAGGCGGTCCTGCGGCGCGTGTTCGGCTAGGCGGCTTTGCGTCGGACCAGGACCGAAGCGAAATAGCCCGCGCTCGCGCCGGTGGAGCTCAGGATCGTGCCCCAGGCCAGGTCCATCAGGGTGATCTGGGTGGACCACACCAGCAGGGTGGCCTGGTTGGTCAGGTCGTAGGTGGCGTAGGCGAAGAAGCCGAACAGGCCGCCAAGCACCATGGCCGTGGTCCAGCTCGCCCGGGCGATGGCGGGGCGGATGGCGAAGACCATCAGACCGGCCAGGTAGATCAGATAGAACAGGATGGCCGGCGCCAAGCGCAGGCCGGGGATCAGGACCGGGGCCAGGAGCGGGCGATAAAGGCTGGCGTTGGTCATTGTCAGCCAGACGGCGTCGAGGCCGGCGAAGACCACGGCGGCGCCCAGGTAGCCGGCGACATAGCGGATCACGGCGCGGCTCTCAGCCGATAGTGGCTGACACCCCAGACTGAACCGCCGCTGTCACCGAACAGCCCGGCCGTGGCCAGGAAGAACAGCCGCCAGCGCCGCTTCCACAGGCCGGCGTCCGGGCCATAGACGTCGCGCAGGGTGTGCTCGATGGCGGTGATGTTACGGTCGAAGTTCGCCAACCAGTCCAAGGCGGTGCGGCGATAGTGCTCGCCGCTCCAGCGCCACTGCGCCTCAACCTCGAACAGGTCGGGAAACTGTTGAATGAGCCCGTGGCTGGGCATGATGCCGCCGGTGAAGAAGTGCTGGGCGATCCAGTCGGCCTTGTCGGTGAGGTCGAAGCGGTAGGGCCGATCTCGGTGGGTGAAGACGTGCAGGAAGAGCCGGCCAGCGGGCTTAAGCCATCCCCGCGCCCGCGCCAGCAGGCCCCGCCAATTGGCCATGTGCTCGAACATCTCCACCGAGACGATGCGGTCGTAGATGGCGGGCGGGATGAAATCATTCATGTCGGCGGTGATGACCGTGATGTTGGTCAGACGCCGGGCGTCGGCCATGGCCTCGATGGCCTGACGCTGGGAGGCGGAGTTGGAGACGGCGGTGATCCGCGCCCTTGGATAGCGCTCAGCCATCCACAGGGTCAGCGAGCCCCAGCCGCAACCGAGCTCAAGGATATCCTGGCCATCGGCCAAGTCGGCATGGGCGCAGGTTTCCTCCAGGGCGCGGACTTCGGCCTCGGCCAGGGTGTCGTCCAGCCCAGCGTAGAGGGCGCTGGAGTATTTCAAGCGGGGGCCAAGGATCGCGCGGAAGAAGGCCGCGGGCAGCTCATAGTGCTGGTCGTTGGCCTCGCCGGTGTTCTCGGCGATGGGGTGAACGACCATGTCCCGGGCGAAGGCGGCGTCGGCGCCGGGGGGCTCGGCCGCCAATTGCCGGCGGGCGCGAGAAACCAGATAGCCCACCCCCATCCGGGTCAGGGCGTCGGGCAAGGGGGCGCGCTCGACGGCGCGGGCGGCGACTTCGGTGAGGGTCACAAGACGCTCCGTGTTGGAAGACCTAGATGCCGACGAACGGCTGGAAGATGCGGCCTACCCAATCCAGTGGGACCAGGGGCCGGTCGGTGCAGACCAGGCAGATACATTCGCCGTCGAGGGTGACCGTGGGACGGTGTTCGACGCTCTCATCATTTTCGGCCAGGTCGCCGGGCTCGTGGATAACGCCGCGGTCGTCGTAGGCGCCCTTGAGCACGCAGATCAGTTCGACGCCGCTGTGGGTGTGCATCGGCACGGCCATGCCAGCGCCGATACGAAGCAGATAGGCGCTCTCGCGACCGGGACCGCGGCTGATGGGCGCCACCCAGACGCCAGGGGCGGCCCAGCGTTTGCGGCGGCGGGCGGCGTCAATGACGGCGGCGGGAACCTCGATCCAGTCGGGGCGCTGCGCCGGGGCGCGGGCGGGCGGCGACGTGGGCTGGTCCAGCCGCGCCAGGACCGCGTCCAGGGCGCCGGGCGCCATCGCCGTCGGCTCCAAGGCGTTCAGCAGCGAACCGCCGACCGCCTCTGCCAGGGCGAGTTCCTGACGGCAGGCCTGGCAGTGGCGCAGGTGGGTGGAGATCACCAAGGCCCGGCCTCTTGAAGCCGTGCCGGAGGCATAGTCCAGCAGGGTGGCTTGGGAAGGATGATAGCGAGGGGTCATGCGGGCTCCCCCAATAGGGTGCGCAGACGCCCCATGGCCAGGCGCAGTCGCGACTTCACAGTGCCGATGGGCAGTCCCAAAGTCAGGGCGATCTCCGAGTGAGGCTTGTCTGAGAAGAACGACAGTCGAATAACCTCGGCCTGTTCGCCAGACAAGGTGGCGATGGCCGCCTTGATCCGGACCTCGTCCTGGCCGGCGACCAGAACGGCGTCGGGCGGGACAGGCGCGTCGGGAACGTCTGCCGGGTCGGCCACCGGCGCCGGGCGGAGCGTCTTGCGCAATCCGTCGATGCGCAGGTTGCGGGCGATGGTGAAAATCCAGGTGGAGGCGGCGGCGCGTTGGGGATCAAAGGCCGCCGCCTTACGCCATACCGTCAGCAGGGTTTCCTGCGCCAGTTCCTCTGCGGTGTCGGCCGGGGTTCCCAGGCGCAGCATGTAGCTCTTCACCCGAGGGCCAAAGTGCTCGAACAGGGCCACGAAGGCCTCGCGGTCAGCGTGCGCGGCCACGGCCACGATCAGGGTCGAGTGGGAGCGGCTGTCTGCTGTCGCGGGCCCGGCCACCACGCTCATCCGCCCCTTTGCGCTGCTGGACGCGGGGACACGCGTGGGGACGCGCGCCGGACGTTGCCGGCGCGGAGCGCTCCAATCGTCTTGACTAAGGCCGATCGCATTCATGTCCTTCTTACGCACTCTCGACGACGCCGGATCACTGCCCGCGTCAAGACCTAGAGCCTAACGGCCAGGACGGAGATGTGATCCGCCGCCGCTAGCGCGGCGTAAACGGCTAACGGGCACGCACGTCGACGCCCCGCCCTCGACCCCCAATCCAGGATACCCGCGCCGTGAACCTGGCACAGACTAGTACGCCTTTGAAGATCGCCGTGATCGGCTCGGGCATCTCGGGGATGTCCGCCGCCTGGCTCTTGAGCCAGCGGCACGAGGTCACCGTGTTCGAGGCGCAGCGCCGGCTCGGCGGCCACAGCCATACGGTCGAGGCGCCCGGCCCAGACGGGCCCTTGCCGGTGGACATGGGCTTCATCGTTTACAACGAGGCCAGCTATCCCAACCTCGTGGCGCTGTTCGACCATCTGGGGGTCGCCACCAAGGCCACGGACATGTCCTTCGCCGTCTCCCTGGACAAGGGCGACTTGGAATATGGCGGCAACGACCTGTTCGCCCTGTTCGCCCAATGGCGCAATCTGGTGCGGCCGAGGTTCTGGTCGATGCTTAGGGACCTGGTGCGGTTCTACCGCGAGGCGCCCGCCCACGCGTGCGCGCTGGACAGCCGTATGACCAGCCTGGGCGACTATCTGAGTGACCAGGGCTATGGGCGCGCCTTTCAGGAGGATCACCTGCTGCCCCAGGCGGCGGCGATCTGGTCGACCTCGTCCAGCAACATCCGCGACTATCCCGCCGCCGCCTTCATCCGCTTCTGCGAGAACCACGGCCTGCTGCAGATCCTCAACCGCCCGGTCTGGCGCACGGTGCAAGGCGGCAGCCGCGCCTATGTGGAGCGCCTGACCGCCGCCTATGCCGAGCGGGTTCGCCTGGGTCAGGCGGTCAAGGGAGTGCGGCGAACGGCTAACGGAGTGTTTGTTCGGACGGCGGACGGCGAGAGCGAGCGTTTTGACCACGTAGTGATCGCCGCCCATGCCGACGAAGGCCTGGCCTTGCTGGAAGACCCGACGCCGCGGGAGCAGGCCCTGGTCGGGGCGTTTTCCTATACCCGCAACGTGGCGGTGCTGCATTCGGACGAGAGCCTGATGCCGCGGCGGCGGCGGACGTGGTCGGCGTGGAACTATGTGGGCGAGAGCCGGGATGGCGGCGACCGGGACCTGTGCGTCACCTACTGGATGAACGCCCTGCAGGGCCTGCCGCGCGAGGCGCCGCTGTTCGTCACCCTCAACCCCGTCCGCCAGCCTGACCCCGCCAAAGTGATCCGCACCGAGGTCTATGACCATCCGTTGTTCGACGCCCCCGCCATGATCGCGCAGAAGGACCTGTGGTCGCTGCAGGGGCGGCAGAACACCTGGTGGTGCGGCGCCTATTTCGGTTCCGGTTTTCACGAGGACGGACTGCAGGCCGGGCTGGCGGTGGCCGAGGCCTTGGGCGGGCTGAAGCGACCGTGGACGGTGGCCAAGGAATCGGGGCGCATCTTCCTGCCCCAGGACGCGGCCGCCGAGCCGCTGGAGGCGGTGGCGTGACCGCGAAACCCGCCAGCGCGATCTACGCCGGCGCGGTAACCCACGTCCGCTTCGCGCCGCGCCGGCATCGCCTGCGCTATCGGATGTTCCAGGTTCTGCTGGACCTGGACGAGGGGCCGGCCCTGGCCGCGGGATTGAAGCTGTTGGCCTGGAACGGGGCGGGGCTGTTCAGCTTCCAGGAGCGGGACCACGGCGACGGGCGGACGTCGGACCTGAAGTCGCATGTATTGAAGACCCTGGCCGGCGCGGGGATCGATCTGGCCGGTGGCAGCATCCAGATCCTGTGTATGCCCAGGATCCTCGGCCACGTCTTCAACCCGCTCAGCCTGTTCTATTGCCGGCGCGCCGACGGGTCGCTGGCGGCGATGCTGTACGAGGTGAACAACACCTTTGGCCAAAGGCACAGCTATCTGATCCCGGTGACCGAAGCCGGCGAGATCCGGCAGAGTTGCGACAAGGCGTTCTATGTCTCCCCCTTCATGGACATGGAGATGACCTACGCCTTTCGGCTGACCGAGCCGGGCGAGGGCCTCTCCACAGTGATCGACGCATCGGACCAAGCCGGTCAGCCGATTATCAGCGCGGTGTTCGCCGGCCGGCGCTGGCCGCTCACCGATGCGGCCCTGGCCCGGGCCTTTTTCGCCTATCCGCTGCTGACCCTGAAGGTGGTGGCGGCGATCCATCTGGAGGCGGCGAAGCTGTTTCTCAAAGGGCTGCGGCTGAAAGCCCGGCCGCCGGCGCCGACCGACGCCGTGTCGATAAGCCGCTAATCCTGCCAGAGATCGTGGACGACTTCCTTGCGGTTCAGCATGCGCACGGCGCGTTCGACCACGTTGAGCAGGTTCGAGGCGCGGGCTTCGGAGTCATAGGCCAGGGTAGCGCGGGACAATCCCTCGAGGAGGAACCGGGCTAGGTCGCGGCTGGCCTGGAAGCGGCCGCCGGAACCGGCCATGGCCAAGGCCAGGAATCCGTCGCCGAACTGGGCCCGGTCAAAGGCGTCCTGGGCCTCGGTGATGCGTTCGCGCACCATGGCGTCGGTGCGCGCGACGCCCTGCAGTTCGGCGAAGGCGACGAAGGGGGTTTCCGAGAGCATCCGCCAATAGGCCTCGATGGCGTGGCTGGTGGCGTCGCTGCCGGGGGGCGGCTCCTTGGCGGCGGCGTCGAGGAGCTTGAGGCGCGCGGCCTGGATGTGGGCCACGGCGGCCTCCACCAGGTCTTCACGGCTGGGGAAGTGGTAGAGCATCGCCCCCCGGGTCAGCTCCGCCTCGTCGGCGATCGCGCCGTTGGTGGCGGCGTGATAGCCGACTATGGCGAACTGATGCATCGCCGCATCGAGAATCCGCTCACGGGTCCGCCGCGACTTGGGCGTGTCCTTACTGGGGCGGAAGGCGAGGGTCATGGTCATGCTTCAGATGGTGCTTTGTTATCGCAGCGCAACATCAGCGGCCATAGCGCGTTGCGTCGCAGCACCGGTTGATAGGCGGATTCACAAAACCGACAAGCAATCAGCTTAAGGGCCGGGCATATCGGGGTCCGGAGTGCATCCGTATGGACGGTGAAGAGGCGGTCGTTCGGTATCGCAGCATCTTCATTTCCGACGTCCACCTGGGCACCAAGGGGTGCCAGGCCGAGCTGTTGCTGGATTTCATTCGCTATGCCGCCTGTGACCGACTGTACCTGGTGGGCGACATTGTCGACGGCTGGAAGCTGAAGAGCGGCTGGTTCTGGCCGCAATCGCACAATGATGTGGTGCAGAAGGTGCTGCGCCTGGCGCGCAAGGGCGTCGAGGTGATCTACGTCCCTGGCAACCACGACGAGGTGGTGCGCGACTTCTGCGGCGTCCACTTCGGCGGGGTGGTGGTGGCCCGCGACATCGTCCACGAGGCCGCCGACGGCCGCCGCTACCTGGTCATGCACGGCGACGAGTTCGACGGGGTGGTGCAGTACGCCCCCTGGCTGGCGGTGCTGGGCGACTATGCCTATCGCGCGGTACTGTCGCTGAACACGACCCTGAACCGCATCCGCCGACGCCTGGGGTTCGGCTATTGGAGCCTGTCGGCGTTCCTGAAGGTCAAGGTGAAGAACGCCCTGCAGTTCATTGAGGACTTCGAGGCGGCGGTGGCGACCGAAGCCCGGCGGCGGGGCGTGGACGGCGTGATCTGCGGCCATATTCACAAGGCCGAGATGCGGGATATCGACGGCGTCATCTATATTAACGACGGCGATTGGGTGGAAAGCTGCACCGCGCTGGTGGAACATTTTGACGGCAGGATGGAAATCCTGCATTGGGCGAAGCAACGGTCTTGGTCCATGATCGATCGCACGCGTCGGGCGTCCGGCGCTGAGATCGAAATCCCGGAACCCTCGCTGGCTTGATGCGGATTCTTTTGGTTACGGACGCCTGGGAGCCCCAGGTAAACGGCGTCGTGCGCACCCTTACGCGCGTGGTCGCCGAACTGCGGGAGCTGGGCGACCAGGTCGAGGTGATCAGCCCCGACCAGTTCCCGACCTTCCCCATGCCCACCTATCCGGAGATCAAGCTGGCGGTGGGCGCCTATGAGAAGGTGCAACAGCGCTTCAAGTCCTTTGAACCGGAGGCGATCCACATCGCCACCGAGGGGCCGCTGGGCCTGGCGGCGCGGCGGATCTGCATCGAGTGGAAGCTGCCTTTCACCACCAGCTATCACACCCGCTTTCCCGAATATGTCTCGGCCCGGGCGCCGATCCCGCTGGCGGCGGGCTATGCCTATATGAAGTGGTTCCACAAGCCGTCTGGGCGGCTGATGGTGGCCACCCCGACCATGCGCGAAGAGCTGGAGCGGCACGGGTTCCGCAACCTTTCGTTCTGGTCCAAGGGCGTGGACACGGTGATGTTCAACCCCGCCAAGCGGGGCAATCCGGACGTCTACGCGGGCCTGCCGCGGCCGATCTTCCTGAACGTCGGCCGCGTGGCGGTGGAGAAGAACATCGAGGCCTTCACCAGCCTGGACCTGCCGGGGACCAAGGTGGTGGTGGGCGACGGGCCGCAGCGCGAGGAGTTGATGGCCAAGCGCCCCGAGGTGGTGTTCGCCGGAATGAAGCACGGTGACGAGCTGGCGGCCTATTTCGCCAACGCCGATGTCTTCGTCTTCCCCTCGCTGACCGACACCTTTGGCCTGGTGATGCTGGAGGCCATGGCGTCTGGCACGCCGGTGGCCGCCTTCTCCGCCCCCGGCCCCATCGACATCATCCCCAATTCCGGCGCCGGGGTCCTGGCCGAGGGCCAGACCGAGGGGCTGAAGCAAGCCTGTATCCAGGCGCTCGACGTGGACCGTGAACGCACCCGCGCCTACGCTAGCCAGTTCTCATGGCGGGCGTGCGCGGAAGAGTTCCAACGCCTGCTGCAGCCCTATCCCGAACCGGAGAAGAGCCGGTTCTGGAGGCGGCTGCGGCGGCTGGCGCGATTGCGCCGGCCAAGGCCGGTGGAGCCGCAGCTCTAGGTCTGGGGTCGGGACGGCCGCTGACTACGGCGGTTCTTTGCCGGGCAGGCCCGTTGGCGGGACCGGGGGCGGGACCGTGGGCTGTTGGTTCCAGATCATCTCACCGAAGGAGGCCGGGTTGGCGGGTCGGGTGACGCGCCAGGCGGCGT